>CAYXOW010000018.1:13746-21935 GCA_964466815.1 uncultured Treponema sp. | reverse complement strand
CCCCGAACAGGAATTTCAAAAAGAAAAAGCGGTCATTGTGTCGGAAATTTTGCAGACCGATGATGACCCCGAGGAACTCGCTCACGAACATTTCTTTCAGCGGTTTTGGCCGGAGCAGTCTATCGGCTTTCCCATTGCGGGCAAGGTCGAAGAAGTACAAGCCATTGCACGCGATGAATTATTCTCGTTTTATAAAAGTGTTTTTTCTCCGGACAAGGCGCTTATCAGCATTGCGGGACATATCGACGAGCGCGACGCGATTGCATGTATTGAGCGAATGCTCGACAATATGAGTCTGCAACGGAATGCAGAGCACGGTTTTCCAAGCGAACTCAATATTCGGAGTGCACAGCCCCAGAATTTTGCTCTCTACGAGAAGAAATCATTGTCGCTCTCGTATGCCATCCAAGCTTTTCAGGCACCTGCTCCGCTCGATTCGCGCGATTATCTCATGAGCGCGATCATCAACGAAATGTTAGGCGGTTCGACTATATCGCGATTATTTCAGCGTCTCCGTGAGGATAAAGGACTCTGCTACACCGTATATTCCTCGTACGAAACTGAAGCTGCAGAGAGCCTCTGGATTGTCCATCTTCAGTCAGCCAAGAAGCTTCTTCCTTCAGCGCTCGATCTACTCGAAGAGGAAATCTCCAAACTAGCGTACAACCCCTTTTCCCGCAATGAGTTTGATGATGCACATGAGCGCATTAAAGGCCTCATAACGCTCGCCATGGATGATAGCGACTATCGACAGAGAAGAATGGCTAGGCAATTCTTCTCTTATAAACGATTGGAGTCGGATGAGGAAGAACTTGCCTTGGTGTCTACCATCGGATACGATGAAGCTGCTGTGGCATCGATGAAACTCGCCGGAAACCTAAACTCGCGATTTGTTTTTGGCGCGATTCCAGAAAAAGAGCTGATAAAGAGAGGGTACATTGAATCCGAGGGATTCTGAGCCTGCGAACATCACCGTCCCAGTAACACTCGAAACGAACGCACGTGCACCTCAGTATGCCACGGATGGCGCAGCCGGTGCAGATCTTTTCGCGGCGCTTCAGGAACCTCTTGTGCTGGCACCTATGGAGCGAGCGCTTATCCCGACAGGCGTGCGTATTGCACTTCCTCGCGGCTACGAAGCTCAGGTGAGGCCTCGATCCGGTCTAGCGATCCAATACGGCATCACGTGCTTGAATTCACCGGGAACGATCGACAGTGATTACCGCGGTGAAATTAAGGTCATCATCATTAATCTGGGGACGACACCTTGTAACATCGAGCCGGGGCAGCGAATCGCGCAGCTTGTAATAGCCCCGGTGACTCGGGCCGCATTCTCAATAGCTTTAGACCTCGATGGCACGCAAAGAGGGAGCGGCGGATTCGGCTCCACCGGCATGTAGCATGAAGAGCAGGGCGCCTCTGATATTATGGAAATCTATGTTCTCCGAAATAATGGGGTCATTCTTGATGGCCTTTTTTTTCTTTTTTATTGTATTCCTAATCAATCAGATATTGCTTTTCGCCGAAGATATTCTTTCGAAAGGCGCTGACGTCGCATCTGTCCTTAAACTTCTTTTCTATTCACTCCCAATAATTCTAGCGATAACAGTGCCTTTTTCTGTGCTCGCCGCCACGCTTATGACTTCCTCGAGGCAAAACGCCGACAATGAATTCCTTGCCTCATCGACTTTAGGCGTGCGACCGACCTGGCTCTATATGCCGTTCATTATCGTTGGAGTCATGCTTTCAGCTGGATCATTTTTCCTCAACGATTGGTCGATACCTCGCGCCTCCGAGGGGTATAAACGTGTCTACGCCGATCTCATCCGAAAATCGGCGAAAATTGAACTTGCACCATACTCAATCACTCGCTATGGAGATGTCTTGTTGGTCACAGGCAGTTCCGATTCCGGCGCTCTCAGCGACATTGTCATTATCAACCAAAAAGATGATAGCGATTCCAGTGTCTCCTCTGCAAAAAATGTAAAACTAAATTTCTCCGAGGATGCATACGCAGCTATTCTTTCCATGAGCGATCTCACTGAAGAAAAAACTAAGCAGCAAGGAACGCTCGGCGATTTTTCCATCACATCTGCCAAGTCGGCGACAATCCGCATTCAAATAAAAGAACAGATTCCGAATTTCTCAGGTGTTGCTCCGTCAGAAATGTCTTTACATTCGCTTTCCCGTCAGATTCATGAAAAGGAAGGTAGACTCAATGCAAGAATTTTGGAAAACAAGACACAGTCGGTGTCTGCCTTGGATAGGCTTCGAATGGGGTACGACACGCTTGTGACGCGTAAAGAAAGCTCCGATGTCGTCTCGGCACTCAATTCTGTTGATTCACTCCATAATCAAAAAATCGTAGACTCTTCGCTTCAAGTGTATCGTCTCGAATATCAAAAAAAGTTTGTGATTCCTTCAGCTTGTTTTTTCTTTGCGTTTCTCGCATTCCCTTTGGGAATCGGTTCTAAAAGAGCAGGGCGCACGGCAGGCTTCGGCATCGCGCTTCTGCTTTCGGTTATTTATTGGGCACTGCTCTTTGCGGGGCAGACACTCGGCTATCGGCAGGATTTTAGCCCATTTTTTTCCATGTGGATGCCGAATTTAATCATGTTGATCGCAACATTCATGCTGTGGATATGGAGAAAATTATCGACAGGGCATTTCTTATGAGCAGCGTGAACATATCTTCAATAAGACGGTTATCCAGCGGTGCTGGGTTGGGCGTTCCATTGCTGATCTGGAACAGTCTGTTTAAAAAAATCGCACTGTGGACTTTTGGAGGAACCTTATTTCTATCCCTCGTTATAAGTCTTGCAGAACTTTTCTCGATTCTGTGGAGATTCCTTGCTCACAATGCCCCAGTATTGAGTGTACTCGGTTGGGTCGGTTTAGGTGCCCCAAAGCACATAATTGAATCGCTTCCGGTCGCCTTTCTTTTTGCGAATGTATTTATTTTGAGCGATTGGCACGCGAACGGTGAACTTGAAGCTGTATTTAGCGCTGGTCTATCGCTACAACGCTTACTTATTCCAGTTGTTGCTTTCTCCATGATACTCTGTAGCTTTGAGTTCAGTGCCACCGAGTATATATCGATACCTTTTTTACGTATGCGCGAGACGCTACAATCGAAAACACTTCAAGAGTCTTCCGCGAAAAATTCGATACCAGGACTCATTGTAAATAAAGGGAAATTAATATATACGTTTCGGTATTACGACACGAAAAACCAGCGGCTCTATTTTCCCTCCATCATAGAGAGGAACGCACAGGGCGATTTGGTTCGCCGCATTTCCGCCCAAAGTGCCGGCTGGGTTCATGGTGTATGGCGATTCAAAGATGCTACCATTTATACGAATACTCAATCCTCATGGACCTTCGAGGAAATCGCAGATTTTTCTGATCCTTCGCTGAATGAACCGCCTTCTAGTTTCGAGCGCCCCGCCATGGATGCCAGAATGCTGAGTATACGAGAATTAAGCACTCAGATCAGCTTTCTCTCCGCTTCAGGTCTTCCCATTGTGGATGCTGAAGTCGAACGCCAACGCCGATATTCATTTTCGCTTACACCGCTCATTGTCATTGGCTTGTCTGGCGCTTTTATCGGTAGATTTAAAAAGAGCATTTTTCTTCTAAGTATGCTCTTCAGCCTTTCAAGCGCGACGCTCTACTATGTGGGGCAGATGCTCGCCTCTCTCGCTGCAAAGGCAGGAATGGTGTCGCCGACGCTCGCAATGTGGAGCGTCGTGTGCTGTTTCGGACTGGCGTCAATTTTTTCCTATGCAACGGCGAGAACATGAATTGTCCCATACAAATTTTTACTTATGATGAAAGGATATAGAATGATTGATTCGATTTTTATTGAGTCGCATAGAGATTCACACTGCCGGGCGCGAACGGGAATCTTGTCTCTTCCACATGGCGATGTCCTCACTCCTGCATTTATGCCAGTCGGAACAAACGCCACAGTGAAAGCCGTAGAGCCGCGCGATCTTGAAGACATGGGGTTTTCGATCATCCTCGCAAACACATATCACCTTTTTCTCAGACCTGGTCCAGAGGTAATCCAAAAGGCGGGCGGTCTGCATGGGTTTTCGGGCTGGAAGAAAAATTTCCTCACCGACTCCGGCGGATTCCAAGTGTTCTCGCTCTCGCAATTTCGAAAAATCCTCGATGAAGGCGTACATTTCAGATCGCACATCGATGGGTCCGCCCATGTGCTGACACCGGAAAAAGTGGTCGATGTGCAAACCTCATTCAATTCGGACATACAAATGGCCTTGGATATCTGTGCGCCTTGGGGAGAAACAGAAAAAAAAGCCTACCGCGCTGCGATGCTCACCTTTGAGTGGGCGAAACGTGCAAAGGAACAATGGCTCATTCGGCGAGAGACTGGGTACGAGGGCCAACTCTTCGGCATCGTGCAGGGCAATTTCTATCGCGAATTGCGCGCGATGAGTGCCGAGCAGATCTCATCGCTCAATTTGCCGGGTATCGCGATCGGTGGGCTCTCAATCGGGGAACCCAAAGAATCCTATCTTGAATATCTCGAATTCACCGCGCCGCTTCTGCCGTCTCAGAAACCGCACTATCTTATGGGCATAGGAACTCCCGATTACATCATCGAGGCGGTGCGCAACGGTATCGACATTTTCGACTGTGTGTACCCTACTCGAACGGCGCGCAACGGCCTTCTCTTTACATCGAATGGCCAAATAAGTATTAAGAAGGCATTGTACAGAGAAGATTTCAACCCAATCGACCCCGAATGTTCATGTCGTGTGTGCAGAACATACAGCCGGGCCTATTTGCATCATCTCTTTAGGAATAATGAAATTTTGTACTCTATGCTTGCGAGTAATCATAATCTTCATTTTTTAGGTGATCTTGTGAATAAAATTCGTTATGCCATTGAAGAAGATCGCTTCGAATCCTTCGCTGCAGCATTTTTAAAAAATTATACACAATCGCGCCCCGAGGAATAAAAGAACCGCCGCATTGCACATCTGCTGGCTTGTATCGCAGTTACGGCGGTCCTTCGAGCTCATTGCGCGTGTTGCATGCTCAGTGTTGAGGAATCAGAAATCGGCCTTATCAATTTTGAGTACCTTATAGCTGAACTTGCGCTCGTTGATGGTAAAATTGAGCGAATCTCCAACTTTATGATTCAAAAGGTGTTTGCCGAGCGGAGACAGGTACGAGATCACCTTATTATCGGGATCAGATTCCCAAGGACCGAGAATGGTAAACGACTCTTCTTCTCCCGAGACGGTGTTTTTCAGCAAGATTTTGGTGCCGAATGAGATATTCGTAATGTCGACATGCTCAGGACCAATGATCTGAGCGCGATCGAGCTCATTTTTGAGTTTTCCGACCTTAGAGTTGAGTTCGTCCTGTTTTTCTTTCGCTGCTTTATACTCGGCATTTTCTCGCAAATCGCCGAGCGAGAGCGCGAAAGCGATTTCCTTTTGGTTCGCAGGCACATCGACTTCCATGATATGTCCGAGAAGACGCTTTTTTTCCTCGTACTTTGCTGCGGATACCATGAGACCTCTTGAAACGGTCAAGCGTTCGTTGCCGTCATAGAACTTGATATTAGGGAATCGTTCGCCGATTTTCTTTTTAAGGTCGAGTTTGATTGCAGGATCGACTTCCTTGATGTCGGAGAGCATCGAATAGACGCGCTCAGTGACTTGTTGAGGCGCATCCTTGAGAAATTCCTCCAAGTCCTTATCCTTAAAAAGGATGTTCTGGACAAGCCTGTTGATTTTACGGTTCTCGGTCGTGTCCTTGTGACTGTCGATTTCCTTAAAGGTGATATCGAGAATGTGAAGTTGCGTCAGAATGATTTTCTCACGGACAATACCGAGTTCCTTAAGCCAAGGCTTATCTTTGAGATCCTTGGCGAGCCAAAGAAAAGCCTCGCGCATATCTTTATAATTTTCGACGATGAACATCGCCAATTTTTTAAGTTTTTCCTGCTCTCCCGCAGATTCGAGCATCTCGAGCATTCGAGTGGATCTGGCGTACGGCAAAAGCTGAATGTAGACATCAGGCCAATTGGGTACAAATGTCTTAATGCTCTGAGTGAATTGATTTTTAAGTTCTGTGTCTTTGAGCGCGAGGTATATCTGAACGATGTTGTCTTTTACTTGAGCGAAGAGGTCCGCAAACCGCAACGTAACATACTGCTGAAGGCGCGGGTGGTTTGTCGCGAGCTCTTTCATGAGAAGATATGCTCCGATGACAAACTCGTTCGCTTGAGCTAGCTTCAGGAAAGAGACGAAATACGATAGCATGTCCTCAAAATAATCTGAATCGATATCCTCACTGAGATCGATGTAATCGCGGAAAAATTGCACACGTGCGAAGAAATTTTTTTCTGCCTTGAATTGTGTGTAGATTTTTTCTTCGAAAGAAAGCGGCCGATCTCGGACAATGAATGTCGAAATGTCGTCCTGCGCATTGCCGAACATTTGATCCGTCTTAAGGATTTCCTTCGCGTGAGCATTCCAAGAGTTCCACTCCGAGAGTGAGAGCACTGAAGGCACGAGTTCTGATTTGATGCGTTTCATATCGGCGCGGTTGTCGAAGCTCTTGATGATGACTTTGATAGCCCATGCTGGATCGGACTTCACTTTGTCGCGGAGTTTCTCTTTCGGCCAGGTTGCTTTTAAAACCCAGATATGGTCTTTCGATAGTGTAGTAAGACTATCAAATGCCATTTTGAGAGACATGTGGTGATTTCTTGATTTTGCGAAGTCGACGACAACTTCATCGTTGGTGATATTGGATATACGACCGATATTCCATGTCCGATGGAAAACGAAATTGCCCTTGTCAAACGCGATTCGCTTTTCGAAATCGGAAATCGCTTCGTGCAAGGAGCGATATGTCTGATTGATATTCGAGAGCCGTACACACTCGTCGAACATAGAATGTCCAGAGTAGATAGCGGTATAGCAGTCAACAAATTCTTTTCGTAGTGCGGGATTTCGCTCGTCATATTCGACGATTATCTTTAAAATGCTCAGCGCCGTTTCCCATTTTTCACTTTTCTTATACCACGCATACAGGTCCATGAGGAGCATCGCCGCTTTTTCTGGAGAAATCTGTTTAGCAATCTTGTTTTGCGCGTGGAGGAAAAAATCGAGATCCTCCGGTGAGAGCTCGATCAATTTGAGCCAAATTTCTTTAATATTCGCAAAGAGCCCTTTATTGATATAGCGAATGATCGCCTTCTTGTAGAAATCGATTGCTTCGTCAAGGACGCCATTTTTTTCTTTCCATTCGGCAATGAGTTGCGCGAGTTCGGCTTCTTCTGTATCAATGCGTACAAGTTTTTCCCATACGCCATAGCGCTCTTCGATTCTGTTTTCATCGGTATAGCACTCGGCAAGCCTTACAAATGCGATTCGATTGTCGCCATAATCAAGGATACGGTTACATATGTATTCGATGATGTTGTTTTTTTTGCTGTCGCTAAAAAGGTCCATGAGTTGAACGAGGTACGACTCGTCGGCTGGTTGACGCATAATGTTGAGCATTCCAGCGACATAAAGCGCAATTACGCTGTTCTTCGATTGCGCAAGATGATCGGAACAGATTTTTATTATGTCCTCTGCTACGTTTTTCTCCGCTACTTCTTCAATAAAGCGGTCGAGTTCTTTCAAGCTTCCGATGGAATAATTCGCCATGAGCGTCCTGGTCCATTTTTCCTCGTTGAGCATCAACTGCAGTCTTTCAGTCAATGGAGATCCGTCCATTCATCTTCTCCTCTTCATCCTACATACAACTCGTAAATCGGTTGATCAAGAATCTTGATCTTGAGCAGCACGGAGTGCAGCCCGCCTTCATCACCATTCGCTCTCAGCGAATCGATCATCCAGAAATATCGATTGAGGAGGCGCGGTACCAAGGTAGAGCGCTTCTGCGGGCTCTCCCTCAATTCGATTTCAAGCTGACGCACTCCAGCCGCAATTCTATTATATTCAGCAGAGTTCAGTTCTCGCTTGACATTGAAAACACCCCAAATCTCTGAATAAACAGGTATCCATTCAGGGATATCATTTTCAGGATATCCTAATTGCCGTATATTTTCAATGATCTTGAGTATGAATTCAGATTCTAGAAACTCAATTTCTATTGCCTGTGGATCAATAAAAAATGATTCTCGGAACAGTGCT
>CAYXOW010000018.1:6240-13680 GCA_964466815.1 uncultured Treponema sp. | reverse complement strand
AGTTCAGCGAGCATCCCAGCATCGTTACGTTGAGCGTGGACCGCCCGATCCAGATGTATGAGCGCAGTTTCGATATCGCCTGTAGCTTTTCGAGCTCTTCCCAATCTTAGATCGAGGGCAGCTCCTAGGGCATCCTTTTCTTCATCAGGAAGCGCGAGATACTGGTCGAGCGCAAGTCCGAATATGCATCGCTTGTACGCGTATCGCGCAGTCTCGAAAGAATCGCCGATATGAGTTAGAAATTGAAGAAATTTCTTCCATGATGCACAAAAAAAATCGCCCCGATCGAGAAGTCCAGTCCCTTCGGGTATTTTCTTGAATTGTTCCTTTAAAAACTGCATACACTTCATTGCATACAGCACTTCAGGATGCTCAAAATCTGCTTGTAGAGCACTCTCTAAAAATGGTTCTGCACTCTGCAAATCTGCGTTTTTAAGGCTTTCATATGCGAGCGCGAGATTCTCTCCCGCCGATACACTCTGCAGTGGAGACAGGCGCGTCATGTGAGTGTAATTCTCCTTAAGGATTGTCGATATTGAAATAGTATCCGAGTCGCAATTTACACGTCAATGCATCAGCTTCGATTTGAGCGCCTATACCAATCAATTTTGAAACATGTATGGAAAAACGCAGCAAAAAACGCTACTATCCCTCTATATGAGTTATCCAATCATTGCACCTTCGATCTTATCTGCGGATTTCTGGGATATTAAGTCGGCAGTCGCTGATATCGAAGCGTCCACGTGCTCATGGATCCACCTCGACATCATGGATGGCCGGTTCGTGCCTCCCATTACTTTTGGGAGCAAAATGGTGGGAGATATTAGACAACACACAAAGTTATTTCTCGATGTGCATTTAATGATCGAAGAACCGGAGCGACACGTCCAAGAGTTTATTCAGAGCGGCGCTGATGCAGTCACATTTCATCAGGAAGCGTGCATCCACTCTCACAGGCTTCTGCAGCGCATAAAAGAATTGGGGAAAAAACCAGGCATCTCAATAGTGCCTTCAACTCCTGTCAGCGCGATTTTTCACTTGCTTCCATTTCTTGATCAAGTGCTTGTCATGACAGTAAATCCAGGTTATGGCGGACAAGATCTCCTGCCGTTTTGCCTTGAAAAAGTAAAGGAACTCAACGATATAAGATCTGCACGAAAATTAAATTTCAAGATCGCAATCGATGGTGGAGTTAACACATACACGCTTTCTCAGATTGCGATGAGCAAACCTGATGTTCTTGTCATGGGAAGTGCATTTTTTAGCGCACGCGATAAAATATCACTTATCGCAAATATGCGTTCTCAGTGGCAAAAAACCATTGAAAATGAGGGTTCAATCCATTAATATGATTTAGTGTTATGCAATTATTATAAATGTGTGGGGCTTTGTTCCAAAATGAAAAAATTATTCGTAGCAATAGGCATACTTTTATTCTCCTTTTTCAGCGTGAATGCCCAGAATATGCCATCTTCGCTCGAACCTTTTAGTGACGCATTCGATTCTTTCAGAAGAGTACCATAGTGCCGCATTAGCTTTTATTCGTCTCTCGCACAATGAAGTGGATAGTACCCTTGCTCCAGAAAGTTTATTTATGGCAATTCAGTCGTATTTCAATGCAGCGGAATATGTTACAGCATACTCCGCGTGCCAAGAATTCCTACAAAAATATCCGCAGCACTCGAGAGTCCCCGAAATTGAATATCAACTTGGCAGGATCTCATTCAGTTTAAAAGATTATCCATCCGCTGTCACGGCCTTCGATCGTTTTCTCATGAAATATCCGACTGATCCACTCTATTCTTCAGCATTTTTCTGGAAAGCTGAATCGTATTATCAAATGGGTAATGTAGCAGATTCTTTCTCTTTATTCGAAGAGGTCATTGCAAAATGGCCGGATACAGAAAAATCTTCTCTTGCACGGTGGAGACTCAATGTAATGGGATTCGAAGCGCGTGAAGCAAAACTTCTACGCATTACCGAGTATGAAAGCCAAAAAAAAGCTTCGACAGAACTTTATCAATTTGCTATCGATGCGATCAACGAAAACCGATATTTAAAATGGTATAACGCGTACCAACGATTGAAGCTGATTTCTCAAGCGCCTACCACGATGTCACAATCCGATATCGCAACGATCGAAAAAAATAGAAAATTAAGTTTACTCTTAGAAGCGAAACAGAAAGCACTCAATTTATTGATATCCCGCATTAAGGAATATTTACAAGGACTGTCGAGATGAAACGCATTATTATACTTATTCTTCTGTTTACAGTGAGCATAGAGATGATGTTTTCACTCGATGTGAGAGACGGTCTCGTGCGAATTGCCACTGATGACCTAACGGTTCGCCCCATGCTGTATCGTCTCGTCAATGTTGCTGGGAAATCGAAGTATGAACCGCTGTGGTTCGATGGCGATCCAAGAACGAGCTTTATAGTGCTGGATGTGGACGGCCGAATTTACAGAATGGGATCTTCACAGGACTTTCAAACGATACAGCGGCGTATTTCGAATGGGGTGGAGATTGAATATAAATCGATCATTATGAGGGTTACGCAGAGAATAACGTTTGCCTCGCTTGTTGGATCGAGAGTGTCAAATGGTTTTGCTATTGAGCTCGAAATAGAAAATTTTACTACTCGAGATATGAAGGTGAAGCTTAAGGAAGTCTGTGATACATGGCTTGGCGAAAAAATAGGCAATCACTTCGCCCTCAAATCAAATTCAAACGTCGTCGATGAAATGTTGCTCGACAGCACATCGAACGAGCCCTATATCATTTCTCCAGGTCAGAATGCATCAATCGCCCTGTTGCTTAATGTGCCTCAAAAACCGGATTCTGTGGTGATCGCGAATTGGAAGCGTCTCAGCGACTCCCAGTTCGCCTACGATTCCGAACTTATGAGAGGATTCACCCTCGCACCATATTCCACGAACGATTCTGCACTCGGCTTATACTGGAATGAAAGAATCGTACCGGCTAAAGGTACGATACGAGTCGCCAGTATATGGCTCACCGGCGGTCCGGGCAGCGAATTTGTGCCGTGGCTCGCTCAAAATTATACACTTGCAGTCTCGCAAAAAACCACAGCCTCGCCAAACGCCGCTTCAAGTCAACCAGTGCCTTCTGAACCTCAACCTACTGCTATCTCGCCTTCGATTGCACTGAATGTGAACGACATACAAGCATTAATCAACAAAATCGATAATGCGCTTCAAAACATCGACACGTTGTCGGATGAAGATTTGGCGACGATCCTAAATGAACTTGATACAATGAGCGCGAATTCAAATATCTCGACGAATCCTTCAAATCAATAAACAGCTGGCAAAGGTGAGCATGCAATATGAGAGCAGTCGTTCAAAGAGTGTCCGATGCTTCTGTGGTGTATTGCCACAAAAGGATGCATCAGAATATGTGCGTAGAAGAATTACTCTCGGGGAGCATTGCACAGGGCATCCTTGTCTATATTGGCGTCGGCACAGATGATACTGAACAAGATGCAATCTTTCTCGCCGACAAGATAGCTCATCTCCGTATTTTTATGGATGCTCAAGAAAAAATGAATCTATCCATCCTGGACCTTGGGCTCGAAGCGCTCGTGGTTTCGCAGTTTACCCTCTATGCAGATGCTCGCAAAGGCAGACGACCTTCCTACTCAGGTGCAGCGGAACCAAAGATGGCGGAATATCTCTATCGTCGCTTCTGCGAAGCGCTTCAAAATCTCGGTGTTAAGGTACAAACAGGGAAATTTCAAGAGATCATGAGAGTGCGGTATACGAACGAGGGACCTGTTACCATTCTTCTCGATTCAAAAAAGGCATTTTAATAGAGCTCTGCGGTTTATATACGAGCATTAAATGCTGAAGACAATAAAAAAGGGGATATCATCAAAGCCCTTTCAGCTTTGAAGATATCCCTAATATGCATCAATACAAGAAATTATTTATTCTTTGACCCGCGGGGGCGTCCACGAGGACGCTTCTCAGAAACGAGACTGGCCGATTTAACCGAAGTCCTTTTTGTGGTGCTCGATGCAGCTGCTGCATTCTTTGCGGGGCGTCCACGTTTCTTCTGGCTCTTTTTTACGGCCAACATATCTTCCACGACTGCCTGAGCGGCTGCTAGCCGCGAGATGGGAACTCTGTAAGGTGAGGAAGAAACGTAGTTCATACCGACACGATGGCAGAACTTGACGGAATTTAGATCTCCACCATGCTCGCCACAAATACCAACCTTAAGTTTCGGCCGTGAAGTGCGACCTTTTTCGATTCCCATCCGAACGAGCATTCCGACTCCTTCCTGATCGAGGCTTTGGAATGGATCGGCTTTGAATACACCAGCCTTCTTTTCGTCGACATAGTCAGGCAAAAATTTGCCTGCATCATCGCGAGAGAGGCCAAGGGTCATCTGGGTCAGATCGTTCGTGCCAAAAGAGAAAAATTCAGCAACATTAGCGATCTCGTTCGCGAGGAGAGCCGCTCGCGGAACCTCAATCATTGTACCTACCATATAGCTGAGTGTCAGCCCAGACTTTGCGATGATCGCATCGGCAACTTCTCGGGTTCTTGTCTCAAGGATCTTGAGCTCTTTTGCGTCGATGACGAGTGGGATCATAATTTCGGGAAGAACCTTCACTCCCTTCTTGGCCATGTTGCACGCTGCGGAGATGATGGCGGTAACCTGCATATCGAGAATTTCTGGGTAGGTAATCGTGAGACGGCATCCACGATGGCCTAGCATTGGGTTCGCTTCGTGAAGCTGCTCTACGCGCTGGACTACTTTCTCTAGAGGAACACCGACCGCGTCGGCAAGCGCTTTTTGGCCCTCAAGATCGTGCGGAACAAATTCGTGGAGAGGGGGGTCGATGAGGCGAATGGTAACAGGGAGTCCATCCATGGCTTTAAAAATTCCTTCAAAGTCTTTCGTCTGGAAAGGCAGAAGTTTCGCGAGAGCTTTCTTGCGGCTGTCGACATCATCGGCGATGATCATTTCGCGTATAGCGAGAATGCGCTCTTCGGAATCAAAGAACATATGCTCGGTTCTGCAAAGACCAATACCTTCAGCGCCTAATTCGCGCGCTTTTACAGCGTCATAGGGCGTGTCTGCGTTCGTCCTTACTTTAAGTGTGCGAATTTTATCAACCCACGACATGAGGGTGGTGTATGCTTTCGGTGGTTCCGGCTTAATCAGTTTAAGTTGACCAGCATAAACATTTCCCGTGCCGCCATCGAGGGTGATGTAGTCGCCCTCATTGATTTTGATCTGATCGACAATAAAATATCCTTTTTCGTAATCGATGTCGAGTTTTTCGCAACCGACGATGCAGCTCTTGCCCCAACCTCGCGCAACAACCGCTGCGTGGCTGGTCTTGCCGCCAGTAGCAGTTAAAATACCCTGGGCAGCGTGCATGCCACCGACATCTTCAGGGCTTGTCTCTTTGCGGACAAGAATGACCTTTTCACCTTTGGCCGCCCATTCCTCTGCAGTCTTTGCATTAAAAACGACTTTGCCGGACGCAGCACCAGGAACGGCATCGATACCTTGCACGATAAATGCTTTTTTCAGCTCTGCAGGATTGGATTTATCAATCATCGGGTAGAAAATGCCTTCGATGTCGGATGCCTTAATGCGAAGAACAGCTTCTTCCTTTGTTATAAGTTTCTCTTTTACCATATCGACTGCAATCTGGAAAGCTGCAATAGGACTTCTCTTCCCGGTGCGGCACTGAAGCATATACAGTTTATTTTCTTCGACGGTAAACTCGAGATCTTGCATGTCGCGATAATGCTTTTCCAGTTTCTTACGAATGTCTACGAGCTGCTTGTAAACCTTCGGATCGCGTTTGTCGAGCTCGGCGAGCTTTATTGGAGTACGAATACCCGCTACAACATCCTCGCCCTGTGCGTTCACGAGATAATCGCCGTAGAAAATGTTTTCTCCGCTGTTTGGATCGCGAGTAAAGCAGACGCCGGTGCCGGATGTTTCTCCCTTATTGCCGAACACCATCTGCACGACATTGACTGCAGTGCCTTTAATTCCGACGAGTTTTTCAACTTTTCGATAGGTTACAGCCTTGTCTGCCATCCATGAATTGAAGACGGCGTCGATTGCACCCTTGAGTTGCTCATAAGGATCCTGGGGGAACTCGGCTTTAATGTGTTCTCGATAGATCTTTTTATAGACCTTGATGAGCTCGTCGAGTTCTTTTTCGTCGACATCGGTGTCGTTTATCTTCTGACCGGTCGGTGCTTTGATTCTGGCACGTGTGAGTTTTTCTTTTATCTCATCAAATGCTTTGTCGAACTTTTCGCGTTCGATTCCCATGGCGGTCGATCCATACATCATTATGAAACGACGATACGCATCGAGTGCAAAACGGCGATTGCCTGTTTTTGCCGCAAGACCTTCAACGGATGCATCGGTCAGCCCCAGATTGAGAATAGTCTCCATCATGCCTGGCATCGAAACAGGAGCTCCCGAACGTACAGATACGAGAAGTGGATCTTTGGGGTCTCCCAATGTTTTTTTTGTGATCTTTTCGAGATCTTTAAGATGTTTTTGTACTTCCTTTTCAAGACCTTCTGGCCACTGCTTTCCATTCTTGTAGTAAAGTTCGCAGACTTCGGTAGTAATCGTGAAGCCAGCGGGTACCGGTAATCCAATTTTCGTCATCTCGTGAAGGCCCGCGCCTTTCCCACCGAGAAGCTCTTTCATCGTGCCATCGCCTTCTGCGACACCTGCGCCGAACGCATACACAAATTTTTTCTTGGGCATGAGGTTTTTCCTCCAATAAAATAAAAGGGGCTGACGAATATATAATTCGTCTTTTCGAAAAACTAATCGAAAGAGTAGAATTAGTCAAGCTATATATAGATAACGTTATTCATTATTTATATATTTTAATTCGATATATCAATTAGAATTCTATTAAAAATGGTTGCCTTTTCTTAATTCCATGAAATATCGATCTGTGGAGGTATATTTGCTGTAATAAGATCCGACATAGAAGACTCGATGCTCGATTTTTTCCCTGTCGTTGTTACTTTGAGAAAATCGCCATTCTTCACGGTGATCTGGGGTGCAGCGTTTGGGCATTCAAGAGAAAATGTAAAACGATATGGCGCAAGTTCCTCAATTATAGATGATTTCATTTGTGGATCCATAGCGGGAATATCATCGCCAAGGCGAAGCATAAAATGCGAGACTCCACCGTCTTTTCGAAATTGGGCCAATTTACCCCGCGGGTCGAGGTATGTCGCAAGATCTGATGGTGAGTTAAATGATAATGAAAAAGATATGACAGTATTATCTGATGTTTCAGATTTTGTGTAGGATTTGAGTGCAATCCCCTGCATTCCAGCGAGGCTTTTTTCTATGTCTTCGCGTGAGAGCGGAAGTGGCAGTGCAGGAGTGGACTCAAGACTGCCAAGCTG
>CAYXOW010000018.1:5844-6116 GCA_964466815.1 uncultured Treponema sp. | reverse complement strand
CCAACGACCTTTTTACCAATATCCATCATAAGAACATTCCCCACATTAGTATACTTCATAGTGCGTCTGCACATCGTACATTTCAACCGGGTAGTGATCCTCAATAAATGCAACCGCGTCTCTCAACACTTTTTCGCCAAACTCATGAGAGTTTGAAACTAGAGCTGCGCCTAATTCAGCGAACCCAAGCGAATCGAGTAGATCGACTTCGGCGCATGAAAGTCGATAGCGATGATGGAGCTTGGTTTTTATACTCAAAATGACCTTGCGTT
>CAYXOW010000018.1:4723-5824 GCA_964466815.1 uncultured Treponema sp. | reverse complement strand
CGCCGTTTCATTCAGCTTCAGCACCATACGCAGCATTGAAACAACCATTCTATAGAATACTATCACGCAGGCTTCTTCTTGACAGCCCCCGTTTGCAGGGATATTGTCCACAGCATGAAAAGAAGACTTATAACTTCAGCTCTTCCTTATGTAAACAATGTCCCACATTTGGGGAATCTTATTCAAGTATTATCCGCAGATGTATTCGCCCGATTTTGTAGATTAAAAGGTTATGAGACTCTTTACGTGTGCGGAACCGATGAATATGGCACAGCGACGGAGACAAAAGCGCTTGAAGAAAGAGTGACACCTAGAGAGCTCTGCGATAGATTTCATATTCTGCACCGGGATATATATGCGTGGTTCGAGATCGCCTTTGATACATTTGGAAGAACATCGGCCCCAGAGCATACCGAGGTAACGCAATCTATTTTTCTCGATCTTGAAAAAAATGGGTTCATTACGAGCCAAACGATGGAGCAACTGTATTGCGACACCTGCGGGAGATTCCTGGCTGATCGCTATGTTCGGGGAACGTGCCCCTATTGCGGATACGAAGGTGCCCGTGGAGACCAATGCGAGATGTGCGGGAAACTCCTTGATCCTATGGAATTGATCAATCCGCAGTGCGTCACGTGTGGCGGAACTCCTCACCCCAAATCGACCACTCACCTCTATATCGATCTGCCCGCAATATTGCCAAAACTCGAGGCTTGGATGAAAGAGGCCAGCGTAAAGGGCTTCTGGGCAAATAACGCCATACAGATGACTCAAGCGTGGATCCGCGATGGTCTACATCCGAGAGCGATTACCAGAGACCTCAAATGGGGCATTCCTGTTCCCAAAAAAGGATATGAGAATAAGGTGTTCTATGTATGGTTCGACGCTCCGATCGGATACATTTCCATGACTGTAAAATTGGCAAAGGAACAAGGCTTCGATTGGAAATCATGGTGGCAGAATCCAAACGAGGTTGAATTATTCCAGTTTATAGGAAAAGATAACATCCCATTCCATACTGTAATTTTCCCCTCTTCCTTACTGGGAAGCGGGCGTAACTGGACCATGTTGCACCATATGTCGAGCACAGAATATTTGAAT
>CAYXOW010000018.1:3010-4697 GCA_964466815.1 uncultured Treponema sp. | reverse complement strand
AGGCCGGCAAATTTTCCAAATCAAAAGGCATCGGTGTGTTTGGAACTGATGCTATGGAAACAGGAATCCCAGCCGATGTCTGGCGATTCTATATATTCTGGAATAGACCGGAAACTTCCGACTCTACATTCACGTGGGCAGATTTCGAAGAGAAAGTGAATGGTGAACTCATAGGCAATCTGGGGAACCTTGTGAATCGTACTTTAACCTTCGTTTCCCGCTACTACAATGGTACTATTCCTGATGGCGTTTCCGATGAAGCATTCTGGGACAATGTCACGCAACACGAACAGCGTATAACTCAATATCTTGAACGAGCCGACTTAAGAGATGCCTTTAGGGAAATCTTTACTATCTCCGATATCGCGAATAAACGATTCCAAGAAGAAGAGCCGTGGAAGGCACGCAATGAAAATCCTCAGAAGGCCGCCTCGCTTGTGAAAGACCTTTGCTATGTACTTAAAGATCTTGCAATCCTGATTCACCCGTACATGCCCAAATCCGCGGAGCGGCTAGCGGCATTTTTTGGCTTTTCTATCGGTCCTGGGGCGCTTGCGTGGAAGGATCTCGGGGTCAATGGCATACTTAAAACCGTGCAGAAACCAGAAGTCCTCTTTCAAAAGCTCGAGCATGCTACGATTGAATTGCTGCGTGAGCGTTATTCCGGTTCTCAGAATGAGCGCGAAGCGCGCGAGCATTCAAAAGGAACAGCGACGACTGAAACCGCATCGCCCTCGAAGGAGGAGGAACCGCATACCCAAGCTGCTGTTTCTCCTACTCGCCAAGAAAGTCCGGAAAAACAATTTTCTGAACGCATCGATCTTAGAGTCGCGCGCATAGTCAACATCGAGCGTCACCCAAAGGCTGACAAGCTCTACATCGAAACACTCGATGATGGGAGCGGAAATCCAAGAATCATCGTTTCCGGACTTGTGCCTTTCTATAAAGAAGAAGAATTATTAGGGAAACAGATCATTCTCGTGAATAACCTCAAGCCCGCGAAACTACGCGGCATCGAAAGTGCGGGGATGCTTTTAGCAGCTTCAATCGATAATGCAGAGGGGCATGAGCGTGTTGAAGTTCTCACCGCACCGCACGCCAAACCAGGAGAAAGGGTAGTGCTTGAAACGCCTCCTGATCATACAGATGCTCCTCCTCAATCGCCTCCTCTTGGCGCTATCGATGCTTCGACATTCTTCTCTATTCCCATAATTGCAAAAGATGGTTATGCATGGGTTGGCGAAACTCGTCTCAGCGTAGCGGGCGAACCAATAAAGCTTGAGATTGTGAGAGACGGCGAAATTGGCTGAAATGTGGGCGTACCTTTATTTTTATGCGATCCATTGCTAGCATCCGGGTAATTCCGCTACTGAATCTGCAGGACTGTGTGGATTCAATAGAGGTAAATACTTTTCTTCAATCTAAATTTTGGGGCTACTTTAAATCTCAAACAGGATGGGATTCGTATACCTGCTCTATTTACTTAAGTGATGGTGCTTCGCTTGAACTCATCGTATTGCGAAGGAAAATTGCCAAACTATTCAGTTTTCTCTATGTACCATTCGGCCTCGCTGAGCTTGAGTATGCCTCCGATAGATGGTCGTTGCTGAACAATATTGGGCAGGGTTTGAGTAATGCGCTCGAAAGCTTTGATCTCTTTGTAAGATTCGATCTTCCGTGGGTGACC
>CAYXOW010000018.1:0-2966 GCA_964466815.1 uncultured Treponema sp. | reverse complement strand
ATCTGATTTCCTTAAAAATACGCGAATCGTCAAAGGTGTCGATGTTCAAGTGCCCGACACCGTTATCCTTGATGTATCGAAGAGCGAAGAAGAAATACTTGCGGGCATGAAACCGAAATGGCGCTACAATATTCGGCTCTCAGAAAAAAAAGGAATTTTAGTACGCGAAGAAGGCGAAGCTGCACTCACAGCGTTTATGCAACTTTACGAGGAGACAGCTCGAAGAGATAAAATCGCCATCCATCCGCTTTCATACTATCAAAAACTCTTTGCCACTGTTTCTCAGCTCCGTGAAGAAGCTGAAAAGAAAAATCTATCTACAATATTTCTACCGCGTATCAGCCTCTATATTGCCCGCCATGAAGGAGAAGCTCTTGCAGGAATAATCGTGCTCGAGCAAGGAAAGTACGCAACATATTTGTACGGTGCGTCATCGGATAAAAAGCGCAACTTGATGCCCTCTTATGCCCTACAGTGGCACGCCATACTCACAGCAAAGCAGCATGGTGCAAAATTGTACGATTTTTTTGGCATACCGCCGGGATCGGAAGATCCTTCTCATCCTATGGCGGGGCTGTATCTATTCAAGACTGGTTTTGGCGGGAAAATTGTTCATAGGATCGGTGCATTCGATGTGATGATACACCCATTTATGTATTATGCATTCAGATACAGCGAGTTGCCGCGCTTGCCTTGGAAAAAAAAAAAAAAAAAGTTCATTCGAAGAGCGGTGCGGACTCTGATGAAAAATGATCGATCGCTCAGCTAGTAGCGCTGTATTCGCGATTAAATTTAATCCGCATCTGAAAACACAAACCCTTCAAATCCAAATAGAGAAGCGGATGGAGATTTCCATGAGCCAGGGGCTAAGCCAGCTTTTCGACAAAGCTGTTCGAGAAACGTCTCTCGATCCCATCCAAATTCCAAAGGCACTTGGGGGAGCAACACGCCAGATCTCCCCTGAGCTGAGATGAGCAATCCATGACGTCCAATCTCGATCTCGCCAGGAGAAATCGGCTTTAAAGGAGAGAGGATGGTAATTTCTATTTTGACAAGGGGAAGCTCGTCTCGGCGCAGGGGTGAAAAGCGCGGATCTTCAGATGCCGCTGCCCATGCCATCTCTGCGATTGTTTCACAAAGAGGCATGTCGCTCCTCATGCGACCGATGCAACCGCGAAGCTCTCCACCTTCTTTGAGCGTCACAAAAGCTCCGCTTCGCACAGATGTGGCAAGCTTTGGTGCCATTGGACGTGGAGTAAAAAATAGATTGGCGCGAATGACATCGCGAGCATATTGCAATAATGATTTCTGATCCTCGGAAGAAATTGAAAATTGCATAGTCATGCTACCTTAAAAACCGTATTGCTCCATATCCTACCACAAGTTCATCAGAGTGTTCTCGATGGGATGCCGAATTGCGATACTCAAGGAGCTCTGGTCGAGAAGTAGGATTCGCGAGGAGAAAGGAGCGTATCGCCGATTCTGCGCAGAAAGAATGTCGTGATCTATCAACTCCATGAAACATTGTATACGTTATTACGTTGAGCGATGCAATAAACTCATTCGAAAGCGAGTCACACTCTTCGGGAGTATCACAGACCGCTAGATCCGAGGATATGACCATTACAGAATCATCGCCGTGGCAGAGTCTTATCTCTTTCATGAGTTCGACCGCTGTAGAAAGAGTTCTCCTGCTCCATCCTGAAATTATGAAAGGAAGAATAGGAGTTCCGGGGAACATATACGATGCGAATGGTAATTGCATTTCAATGGAATGTTCTTCCAAATGTGGCAAATCATTTTGCCGTAATGTAGTTATTTTACGCAACAAATGCTTTTGCAGCGATAATTCAACCGAGAGGGCTGAACCGGGTATTTCAAATAGGGTAGACTCCGACAAGAAAACCCCCTCCTCAAAAGGAAGATGCGCAGCGCCGGCTATTACAATCACGGATGGTTGCGCCCCCCGAAGGGCACCCCACGCTGTGGCCGCGACTTTCCCGCTGTAAGGGAAGCTACCGTGAGGAGATACGATCGCGCAGGAAGGAGAATCGGGCAAGGTCGATGAGATTCCAAACTCCGAGATCTGGTCGTTCAATTGCTTCCCATCGTTTGGATAGAATATCCCTGCAAGCAAAGGACTCCGTATAAGCTTGTCGTTCTGCATCGGGCTCAACCTTTAAATTAAGTATATGTTTTTAACGGAATTATTCAAGAAAATATACACAATTATTTTTCTTATCTTTGCATTGCTTCCTTGTCAAAGTCATATTAAGATTTCAAGCAGTGGAATCCGTTATTCAGGCGCTCCAATATGAAGCGCGCCTCATAGAGAACAGACTTCAACGACTCGAGAACGAATGCGCTTCCAGACCCAAGGGCAGCATCATACTCAAACCGCGATACCATGAAGTATATGCGTATCTTCAGTGGCGCGAAGGCACACATGTACTCAGCAAGTATCTCGGCAAACGAGACTCATGGCAGTGTCGTTCTATGCAAGCAAAAATCATAGAACGAAAAAAATATGAAATAGAACTCAAACATTTGAAGGAAAAGCAACGCAAAGTCAAGCATCTTTTAAATGAAGTCCGAAAAATGAGTTGAAGATGAGGGGGAAATAGGATAAAATGGATCAAATGAAGGATATCTATGCGATCCATCAGTTCGAGTATGAAATAACTCCTGAGTGCGTTGCCGCCGCACCTGCCCTTGTAAAGCTGCTGGGCGAACATACCGATTTTACCGATGGATTGGTGCTCGCAGCTTCGCTTTCTCTCGAGACAAGAATCGCAATTTCCTTCAGAAAAGATAATTCTTTACGCTTTCATGCTGCTGATTTTAATGAACGAAAGCGCGCTAATATCACAACGCTCAAATATAAACGAGAAGATCGCTGGGCAAATCACATTAAGAGTATCTGTGACTATTTCTGGAAAACCTTTCAAATCGAACCGCGCGGCCTC
>CAYXOW010000017.1:24482-25868 GCA_964466815.1 uncultured Treponema sp. | reverse complement strand
AGAGAAGGTGAAACGTTCGGCGAAATGGAACTTCTCGACATTATGCCGAGTATCGCCACCGTGCGCGCGGCGACCCCCATCGAAGTCGTCACTATCTCGAACCGCGCGCTCTATGAAATTTCGAAACTGGATCTCAAGACCTTTTCCATGATCATCATGAATCTCGCGCGCGACCTCTCCCGGCGGCTTCGCCACATGGACGAACTTGCCTGCGCCGACGAGAAAATCACCTGACCTTGTAGAATTTTCTTGCGTTCCCATTCTCGCGGTACTATACTCCAACAGTCAGAAATGGAATTGAGCGTTTTTGCGCTTTATAAACTGACAGGAGGCAGATATGACGAGAAAAAGGAGCATTCTCTTCGCGCTGATGCTCGCGGCGGTGGCATTCGTCGCAACCGCACAGACGGTCACCATCACGTATTGGCAGTATTACTACGAGTCCAAAGTTAAACTGATGGATGAGCTCATTAAAAATTTCGAGAAAGCGAATCCAGGCATAAAGGTCGAACAGGTCACATTCCCCTACGAGAGCTACAATCAGAAGGTCGCAGCCTCGATTCCCGCGGGAGAAGGCCCCGATATCATCAATCTCTTCTACGGCTGGCTTCCCACCTACGTGAAGGCGGGTTACCTCGCGGAGTTGCCGACATCGGAGTTCAACAAGGACTACTTCAGCAAGAACTTCTATCCTTTTGTGGCGGAGTCGGTACAGTTCGGCGGCAAGTACTACTCGGTTCCGACTGCGGTGCGTACACTCGCGCTCTTCTGGAATAAGCAGCTCTTTAAGGACGCCGGTTTTGATCCGAACATTCCTCCCAAGACCCTCGAAGAACTCCAGGCCTACGCCAAAAAGCTCTCCAAATACGATGCGAAGGGCAACCTGATTCAGGCCGGGCTCGCGATGCAGCCCACAGGCCAGGGCCACTCCTGGATTCGCGAAGTCCTCTTCCGCCAGTTCGGCAACGTGCCCTACAGCGCCGACGGCCGGAAAGTGACCTACGCCGATGCCAACGGAGCTGCCGCGCTCAAGTGGTACACGGACCTCATCACCAAAGATAAGGTCGGCTATCCGAATTTTGCCACGGATGACGTGACAGCTTTCAAGTCGGGCAAAGCGGCCATGAACATCGACGGTTCGTTCAGAATCGCCACCCTAAACGCGGTGAAGGACCTCGAGTGGGGCGTCGCCGAGCTTCCGACCTACAAGGGTGTCAAATCGAACTACGCCTCGTTCTGGACTCACGGTATCGTGGCGGGCACGACGGGCAAAAAGCTCGACGCATCGATTAAGTTCCTGAAGTACATTACTTCGCCCGAAGTGCAGCAGATGTGGCTCGAAAAGGTCGGCGAACTTCCCGCCACTCCCGCGCTCTCCGAGAAGT
The DNA here is from genome assembly GCA_964466815.1 of uncultured Treponema sp. Classification (GTDB taxonomy): domain Bacteria; phylum Spirochaetota; class Spirochaetia; order Treponematales; family Rectinemataceae; genus Rectinema. Next base: position 24,483 of record CAYXOW010000017.1, on the reverse strand, counting down.
A
>CAYXOW010000017.1:22919-24467 GCA_964466815.1 uncultured Treponema sp. | reverse complement strand
TGATCTCTCCCTTCCTCAAGGGGCTCGCCTATGCGCACGCCACCGCGTATGTCGATGAGGCCGGTCAGCGCCAGATTCTGGTCGACGCCGTCGACGAAGTGTACCTGAAAAATGTCGATCCTGCGGTCGCGCTCAAAAATGCCGCCAAGAAGGAGCAGACGCTGATCGACGATTTCTGGAACAATTGAGCGATTTTAAAGAGATGTTCTGAAAAGAGAGGAGGCGCGGGAGCATGAAATTGTCGACGAAGCGGTCGGTGACCGCCTATCTTTTTCTCGCGCTTCCCCTCGTATTCTTTCTCTGCGTTCGCTTGGGCCCCATGCTGTACATGCTCGCGATGAGCTTTACCAACTGGGGCCTGCTTCGCCGAGCGGTGAAATTCATCGGTTTTAAAAACTACGAAGTGCTGTTCGCCGACCCTGTTTTTCTGCAATCGCTCGGCAATACCGCTCGTTACGCGGTGTTCGGAGCGCCCATCGTCATAGTGCTGAGCCTCGGTATAGCCCTCCTTCTCGATTCGATTCCTAAGGGGAAGGGTATCTATAGACTCATCTATGTGCTGCCGTACATTACGCCCGTAGTCGCGGTGAGCTGGGTGTGGCGCTGGATGTACCAGCCGCCTCCCCTCGGTATCATCGACGGTGTTCTCGGCGCACTCGGTCTTCCTGCCGGCGAATTCCTCAACAGCCCGAAACAGGCGCTCCCCTCGATTCTCGCGGTGAATGTCTGGGTGGAGATGGGCTACTGCACCATCATTTTCCTCGCGGGGCTTCAGACCATTCCCAAAGAGATATCGGAGGCCGCCAAGATCGATGGTGCGAGCGACCGTCAGGTGCTCAGGCGTGTTACGCTCCCGCTCCTCATGCCCATCACGTTTTTCCTCATGGTGATGGAGGGCATTCAATTCCTCCGCATCTTTACGCAGGTCTACAACATGTCGATGCAAGCGACCGGCGGCCCTCTCAACTCCACGAAATCGGCCGCGCTCTACATTTATCAGAAGGCTTTCACGAACTTCGAGATGGCGCGTGCGGCGAGCGCAAGCGCCGTGCTCTTCGCTATTATAATGGTGGTGACGATTTTCCAGATTCGTTTCTTCGATAAAAGGGTGAACTACTGATGAAGGCGGAATTCAAGGCGCAAAAGCGGATGCCTGAGCGGGCGCACGGGCGGATGCCCCGGAGGGCAGCGCGCAGGTGGGCGCGAGCGCTTCCTGCCTATGCCATACTTACATTGCTCGCGGTCATCATGCTCTTTCCTTTTGTGTGGATGATTTCATCGAGCCTCAAGGATGTCACGCAGATATATCAGCTCAAACTCTTTCCGGAGAGGCCGACGCTCGACAACTACCGCTACATTCTTTTTTCGACGAGCACGAAATTCCCGCACTGGTTCCTCAATTCGCTCATTGTGGCGGTTTGTACCACAGCCTCAGTGCTCTTCTTCGACTCGCTCGTCGGATACACGCTCGCGAAATTCCGCTTTCCCGGCAAGAAAATTATATTCCTCCTCATAATAAGTACGCTGATGATCCCCACCGAAATGCTC
>CAYXOW010000017.1:21001-22909 GCA_964466815.1 uncultured Treponema sp. | reverse complement strand
TACGCCATGATCCGCGCGATGAAGTGGGTCAACACCTACTGGGCGATCATGTTTCCAGGCATGATCAGCGCGTTCGGCGTGTTTCTCATGCGTCAGTTCATGTCGACCATTCCCGACGATCTGATCGACGCCGCGCGCGTCGACGGGCTCGGTGAGTTGCGCATTTTTCTCACTGTCGTCATGCCACTCGTGGCACCCGCCCTCGCGACACTCGCGATCTTCAATTTCATTGGCAATTGGAACGCTTTTCTCTGGCCGCTCATCGCGGCGTCGAAGCCGGCGATGTTCACGCTGCCCGTGGGACTCGCGAACTTTTCGGGCGAGGCTGGCAGCGATTGGCACTACATTATGACGGGCGCGGCGGTAGCCATGGCTCCGCTCATTCTTGTGTTTCTCATTTTTCAAAAACAGATCGTTAAGGGTATCGCCATGACGGGGCTTAAAGGGTAATTGGCAAAACCGGCTAAAGGAGCAGCTATGCGTGTAATCGATTCTCACGTTCATTTTCCGGCGAGCAAAATCATCGACGATGGCGGAGCAGCCGTCAGCGTCGACGCCGACGCCGACGCGAAGGGCGTCGGCTATACCTCAGGCCGCGTTAGAGGCAATGGGCTCTCTCATGGGACTACGGCGTCGCGCGAGGGAACGGAGGCCATGCCATCCCTAAAAAAACATGAGCGCTGGCTCGAGAACGAGAAGGCCGGCTGGGAGTCCGCGTGGCAATTTCCTCAAGCCGAGGAAGTCTCGCCTGAAGAAGGCGAGAGCCGCTGGCAAGCAGAGTGCGACCGTTACGATTTTCTGAAAGGTGTCGTCTTTGTGACGGCAGGCTCAAACCAGTTTGCGTCCGACGTGGTTCGCCGCCATCCGGCCAGCTTTTTCGCCTATGCGCACCACGATCCACTCTTGCCCGACGCCGCCGATCGCCTCGAGCGCGGCATCGCGCAGCAGGGGCTCAAAGGCTACAAGATCTTAGGGCCACGCGTCGACGCGCCGCTCTCCGACCACCGCTTCGATCCCATTTGGGAGGTGGCGCAGGCGCACGAGGTGCCCGTTCTCATCCACTTCGGCATCATGGGAGCGGCTGGCGGGACGGCCTCGCACATCAACATGAATCCGCTCGCCATCCACGATGCGGCGAAGCGCTTTCCCGATGTGCCCTTCATCGTACCGCACTTCGGCACGGGATATCTCTTCGAAACGCTGAATCTCTGTTGGGCCTGCCCCAACGTCTATATCGATACCTCTGGCTCAAACCAGTGGATGCGCTGGGTGCCCTACGAAGTCACGCTCGAATCGCTCTTCAGAAAGTTCCATGAAACCATCGGCGCCTCGAGGATCATTTTCGGCACAGATTCTTCATGGTTCCCGCGGGGCTTTACGCTCGACTATCTCAAGGCGCAGAACAGAGCGATGTCCGACGTGGGGTACAGCGAGGACGAAAAGGATATGGTTCTCTACCGCAATATCGCCCAGCTCCTCAAGCTGGAATAGTACCGGAGCACACTTCTATGGCGCCAAAGCAGTTTTCGCGCGTGTACATCGATCGCGTGCTCGACCCTGCGTTTCAGAATTGGAAAGAGCACTTTGCCGATGCCTCGCTGCGCGTCCATAAGGCGCATCTCTGCATGCTCGACGAAATGCGCATTGTCGACGGCACGGTTGCTTCGCGGATCGCGCGAGGCATTTCGCAGTTGGAGAAGGATTTTTTCCCCCCGGCCCGAATTCCACAGGGCGTCGAGGACCTCTACTTTCTCTTTGAGCAGGCTCTTGGGGAGATCGAAGGCGAAGAGGAGGCCGCCTGGCTCCACACAGCGAGAAGCCGCAATGATATGGACACCACGATATTTCGCCTCGTGTTGCGCGAGCGTTTTCATAGGCTCATCGAGCGACTCCTTGGTCTTCTCCGAA
>CAYXOW010000017.1:15394-20897 GCA_964466815.1 uncultured Treponema sp. | reverse complement strand
CGATGGATCTCCTCGAAGACGCCATGCGCATGTCGAGCGCACTTGACGATGTGGATAGATCGACGATGGGCGCCTGCGCGATCACTGGCACAGGTTTTCCCATCGACCGTGCCCGCGTAGCTGGTCTCCTTGGTTGTGCGGATTTTGTCGTCAATACGTATCAGGCGATTTCGACGTCTCACTGGATCGTGCCCTGCGCGCTCTCGCTGCAGAACCTCATGATCGACGCGGGCCGATTCACCGCCGACCTGCTCCACAAAGCCTCGTCGGAAGTGGGGCTCTACCGCTTCCCCGACGAACTTGTGCAAATCTCTTCGATTATGCCGCAGAAGCGCAATCCCGTGATCCTCGAGCATATCCGCATTCAGGCCGAGATGGTCGCAGGGGCCTGCGAGAGCGTCGCGAACGCGTTTAGGAATGTGCCGTATCAGGATGTCAACGAAGACGCCGATCTAATTATCTCTAAGTTCCTTGGAACGATAGAAGAGAGCGTCTCGGTCCTCGATCTCGCTGAAGAGGCGACCGCTAAGATGATCGCCGACACGTCGCGCGCTCGTGAGATTTGTGCACAATTTGGAGTGACCACCACCGAGCTCGCGGATTCCCTGGTGCGAAAGTATGGAATCGGCTTCAGAGTGGCGCACCGGATCTGTTCGGAATTCGTTTCGAAGGGGTATGAGATCGAGGCGCTCCGGGAAGCCTTTGTCCTTGAAACAGAGCGGGAGCTGGATCTCTCTGACGGTGAGATCCAAGCGCTGCTCTCGCCGAAAACTTTTGTGCGCGTGCGCGCTACCGCGGGGGGACCGGCCCGCGAAGGCATGCGTGAGGTCTATAGTGCATTGGATCGAGGGCTGGAGAACATTGAGGGTGACCTCGCAGCTAGGGCGAAGCGCTGGCGAGATGCTGAAAAAGAACTCGATCGATGCTTTTCTTCGCTTGTGGCGCGAACTCACAATTGCACTCACAATTGAAGGGCGATATCTGTGGTGCGCGCTCAGGGGAGTCGCGCGCCTCAACCTTTTTGCCGGAGACGGGCATCGAACCCGCACGCCGCTTGCGCAGCAAGGGATTTTAAGTCCCTGGTGTCTACCAATTCCACCACCCCGGCGCTTCGAACCACGATTTTAGCCAGCGCTACCCCGGTCGTCAAGGTCGCGGAGCGCTCATCATCTGAACCGGCAAGTGGGGCCGCGCTGATTCAGAGCCCGAATAAGTCTTCAAGGAACCGCGCGACGCCATCCTCGTCGACCGAAGGGGCAAGGTGCTCGACCTCGGCCTGTATAGAGGGGTGCGCATTGCCCATCGCCACGCCGACGCCAACCGCCTTCAGCATCTCCAGGTCGTTCTCGGCATCTCCAAAGGCGACCGCTTCAGCTAGCGTACCTCCGAAGTGCGTCAGGCACTCTTCGAGCCCGTTCCGCTTGCTGACACCCTTCGCCATGATTTCGAGCATATTGTCGTGAGAAAAGACCGTTTCCAGAAGCCCGGGTGCGCCCTGAGTCATCTCCTCGCGCATTTCAAGGAGCTCTTCGTGGTGCCCGATCGCGAGGAATTTGAGGATGTCCTCGCCCGCGAGCGTGTCGAAATCCCGGCGAAGTCCCTTGACCCCCGAACGTTCTTCATAAAACTCAACCATAGGCGAAGGTTTTTCATAGATCCACTCTTCGCCGATGTAGCAGCAGAGGAGAGCGCGGTGTCGGCGCCCTGATGCAGTGAGCGCTGAGAGGGCGCCGGAAGGGATGTGGTGCGAGACAATGTGGGTTCCGTCGGAGCCATAGATATCGGCGCCGTTCGTGCAAACGAACGCATCAGGTTCGAAGGCTCCTTGGAGAAATCCACGCGAAGAGCTATAGATTCTTCCAGTAGCGATAATGAGCTTTTTCCCTTGACGCTGAAGAGTGTTCAGCGTCGAAGACACTCTCGGTGAGAGCTGGTAGCCCTCGTCGAGAATTGTGCCGTCCATGTCCATAGCGATGAATCTGAGGCTGTCGGTGTTGATCGACAATGTTCCGGTCATGTTGCGATCATATACGAAAGATACCGCTTCGTCATTATGAAAATTGCAAATTCTTCCTTGACAGAGCGCCATCCTCGTGATTTACTTTCAGAGGGAAAATAAAACCCTTAAGGAGGCCTCGATGAAAAAGGCATTGATAGTATTGGCATTTGCGATCGCATTTGCCTCAATGGTTTCAGCCCAGACCATCAACGTTCTGTTCTGGGATGATGCCTATCCGCGCACCCTCATGGAAAAAATTCCGGAATTCGAAAAAGCGACAGGAATCAAAGTCAACTTTGAAATCCTGCAGCCGCCCCAGGTCTTCACGAAGACTTCGGTGAGCGTCACGAAGGACCACACGGACTACGATCTCGTGTGCGTCGATGAGGGAAACATCCCTCTCTTTGCGCCCCTCATGCTCCCCTACGACCAGTGGGGTCCCGGCAAGGTGTTCAAAAAAGTCGATCCGAACACGGTTACGCCGGCCATGCTCGATGTTGCCCAGTGGGATGGTAAGCTCATCGGTCTCCCCATCAACGGCAACCTCTACGTGTGGATGACCCGCAAGGACCTCCTCGATAACAAGACCTACCAGGCTCAGTTCAAAGAAAAGTACGGCTACGATCTCGCGGTGCCGCAGACGCTGCAGCAGCTCCTCGACGAAGGGACATTCTTCTTCGATAAAGGCATTGTGTCGGGCGGCTTTGGCCCCTTCAACGGTGGACCGGCTGGAGTCTTTGGCGAAGCGATCTACATGTGGGATTCCTTTGGCACCGATTTCATTAAATGGGTCAACGGCAGACCGACACTCGTCGTCGACAAGGCGAAGGGCGTGCAGGGCATGGAATTCTACAAGAAACTCATGAAGATCTCTCCGAAGGGCGCCGAGACGTGGGCGCATGTCGAGCGCCAGGCTGCGTTCTGTGCAGATCCGAAGGGCGTTTTCAGCATGTTCATTTGGCCGGCTCAGATTGCCAGCTATGAAGATCCCGACAAGTCGCTCGTCGCTGGAAAGATTGCGTACAGCGCACCTCCAGCCGGTCCTGCAGGCAGATTTGCCATCCGCGGCGCGTGGGCGGTGAATATTCCTATCGCGTCCAAGAATAAAGACGCAGCTGCCGAGTTCGTATACTGGTGGGCCTCGAAGGATATCGCCACGTGGCTCGTCGAGAAGAACACCGTGCCGGCGCGCACCGATGCTTTAACCGATCCGCGCTACGCGAAAACCAAACCCTGGCTCACCGCGATTGCGGAATCCATGAAGTACGCCGCTGCGCGCCCCCGCTTCAACGAGGTTGCCCAGGTTCAGGATATTGTGAAAAAATACTGGATCATGGGAATCACCGGTCAGATGCCCTGCGATGAGGCAATGCAGAAGATAATGGATGAGACGAATAATGTCCTCAAGAACGCAAAGTATTGAGCGAAGAGATAGCACACGGCTCTCAGGAAAGGCGCGCGGGCGCGCGCCTTTCCTGTTTCTTGCCCCCGCTATCATTGTTGTATTCGCTGTATTGATTTTTCCGATTGTCTTTTCTCTCTTTGTTTCGACTTACGACTGGCCGCTCTCAGAGGGCGCAGGCGCTCGGAGCTTTGTAGGTTTCGGCAACTATATTGGACTTACGAAAGACCCTGAATTCTGGAACAGCCTTAAGCTGCAGCTCGGATTCATTTTCATCGCGATTCCGATCGAACTCGTGTTCGGATTTGCGGCGGCCTTGCTGCTCAACCGTGAATTTTTCGGCTCAAGAGTGGTGCGAAGCCTACTTCTTCTGCCCGTATTTTTTCTGCCGATTCTCTCAGGCATGACCTGGCGCTTCATGCTGCAGCCCCGATACGGGCCGCTCAACGCGCTCATCGTAAGGCTGGGCGGGCCTGAAGTCTCATGGCTGGGCAATCCAATAACGGCCTACATCGCCATCATTGTCCAAGATGTGTGGCGAATGTGGCCCTTCATGTTCATGCTGCTGTACGCGGGACTCACCGCGATTCCCCAAGAGCTCATGGAGGCGGCTGAGATCGACGGCGCGGGCTTCTGGCGCAAATTGAGTTCTCTCACGATTCCACTCCTCACTCCGACTATCCTTACGGCAGTGCTGTTGCGCATCATCGACGCGCTCCGCGTCTTTAGCGAAGTCTATGTGATGACGGAGGGCGGCCCCGGCTCAGCGACGATGCTTTTCTCGCTCTACACCCAGCGGCAGGCTTTCGGGTACCAGAAAGTCGGCATGGCCAGCGCCATGGCTATCTTCCTACTCATTATCTCTATCGTGTTTGCGCTGACATTGGTGCGCAAGAACATGTCCCTCGATGTGCTCGAGGAAAAGGCAGGCGCATGATGGGCACACCGCGAAAACGGACACGTAAAATAATAATAAATAGTATCATCGCGATCGTCGCATTCATCGTACTCGCAATCGAGCTCTACCCGATCGCGATTACGGTGTTGAACGGCTTCCGTCGCGATATCAATATTCTCTCCGGTCAGCCGTTTCAACTCAAGCAGCTCACGCTGAGAAGTTACCAGCTCGTGTTGAAGAATGTGGGATTCCAGCTCGGCATGAAAAACTCGATAATCGTTGGACTACTTTCGACAGGAATTTCGGTGCTGATCGGCGCGATGGCGTCGTACGGGATCGCCCGCTTCCACTTCAGGGGAAGAAATGGCCTCGCGTACTCCTTTCTCGTCTTCCGAATGTTGCCGCAGATATCCCTCGTCATCTCGCTCTACCTCATGTTTTCCGCGGTGGGGCTGCGCGATACGATCGGAGGCATCACCCTCGCGCACACGAGCTTCAATGTACCCTACGTGATATGGCTCCTTTTGCCGTTCTTCACCGCGGTGGATAAGGCTTACGAGGAGGCGGCGATGGTCGACGGCTGCACTCGCTCCGGTGTATTTTTCAAGATTTTTCTGCCGATCGTAGCGCCGGGCCTCGTCGTCGGGGCAGTGTTCGCGTTCTTGAATTCGTGGAACGAGTTCATGTACGCCCTCATTCTCACAGGGGTGAAGGCAAAGACCGCGCCCGTGGCGATCAATGGGCTCCTTGGCGGCGAAACACTCACCTGGGGCCAAGCTTGCGCGGCCGGCACGATCATGCTGATACCAGTATTCATTTTCACGCTCGGCATGCAGAAGTTCCTCATTCGGGGAATCACGGCAGGCGGCGTCAAAGGTTAAACGTCGATGGCGATCAAAACATTTGCACTCAGGCGCAGCGACGGCGGTTTTATACTCGAGGCTGACGGACGAACGGTACTCACCCATTCCGCGAAAGAGCCCGTCCTTTTCATGGGTACCGGCGAAGCGAGTATTTCGATGCACCATGGAAACTTCGAAATCGAAGATGAACTCCGCGAGCTCTGCCCACTCTCGAGTGCCGAGATCGGCGCGGATGGCGCGTCGATCCGATTCTCATCGGAGGGAGGGCGCTGGAGCGCCTCAATGCGCGTCTCGATCGAAGAAGGGCGACTCGCGCTACGCTTTAAGGAGGCGCTGGGAGG
>CAYXOW010000017.1:6258-15351 GCA_964466815.1 uncultured Treponema sp. | reverse complement strand
ATCTGTCTGCCCGCGAAATCGCAGGAGCACGTGTATGGATGCGGCGAACAGTTTTCGTACTTCGACCTGCGCGGTCGTAAGTTCCCACTCTGGACGAGCGAGCAGGGCGTTGGGCGGAACAAGTCGACACGCATTACGCACGAGGCCGATCTCAACGACCACGCTGGCGGCGATTACTGGTGGACTTTCTTTCCGCAGCCTACCTTCGTTTCATCCGACGGTTATTGGGTTCATGCGGATACGAGCGCCTACTCGGTCTTCGACTTTAGGCGAGAGCGCACTCACGAGCTCTATTTTTGGGAATTGCCGGCTATGCTGCTCATCGGTCAAGCCGACACAATGCCTGAGCTTCTTGAGGACCTGAGCGCGTACTTCGGTCGACAACCGGAGATGCCAGATTGGGTGTACCGCGGCGTTATACTGGGCATTCAAGGCGGCACCGAAGTCTGCGAGACCAAGCTCCGTGCAGCACAGGCAGCGGGCGTACCGGTCGCCGGTATTTGGGCGCAAGACTGGGAGGGCATCAACATAACGAGCTTCGGTCAGCGCCTCCGATGGAACTGGGTTTGGAACCCGGAGCGTTATCCGGAGCTCGACCGCGCAATTGCTCGATGGAAATCGGAGGGCACGCGCTTTTTGGTCTACGCCAACTGCTATGTCGGGCGCGGATGGTCGCTGTGCGAAGAGGCTGCGGCGCGCGGCTACCTCGTAAAAAACCCCAGCGGCGAGGATTACTATGTCGATTTTGGCGAATTCTACGCAGGCATCGTCGATCTCACCAATCCGCGCGCCTTCGACTGGTTCGCGGGTAAGCTTGCGAAAAATATCCTCGAGCTCGGCGCAAGCGGGTGGATGGCGGATTTCGGTGAATATCTGCCCACCGATGCGGTGCTTTACGACGGCACACCGGCACTCCTCGCGCACAACCTCTGGCCCGCGCTCTGGGCGCACTGCAATGCCGAGGCGGTGAAAAAAGCTCACGCTGAGCATGAGGCGCTCTTCTTCATGCGCGCGGGCTTTACGGGGAGCCAATGCTGGTGCCCAATGATGTGGGCGGGCGATCAGAATGTCGATTGGTCGAACGATGATGGGCTGCCCAGCGCCGTTCGAGCTGCTCTTGGGCTCGCGATGTCCGGCCACGGCCTCCACCACAGCGACATCGGTGGATACACCACGCTGTATGGCATGCACAGAACCAAGGAGCTCTTTATGCGCTGGGCGGAGCAGGCGGCATTCAGCCCCCTCATGCGCACACACGAAGGCAACCGCCCCAAGGACAACTGGCAGTTCGATTCCGACGCCGAAACACTCGCACATCTCGGACGCATGGTGCGCGTGCATGTTGCGCTTGCCGATTACCTACGGTCTGCAGTGGCGGAGAACGCCGCGCGGGGAATGCCGGTGATGCGCCCGCTCTTCCTCGCCTATCCCGAAGATGAGCGCGCGTGGATCCTCGACGACGAGTACCTGTTGGGGTCCGATCTACTTGTCGCACCAGTGATGACGGAGGGAGCACAAGCGAGGGTCGTGCATTTCCCGCACGGCGAGTGGCTCGATTTCTGGAGTGGGGGGCGGGCATGGGCGGCGGATCGCCCGGGGGACCAGAAGCTGGCCGCGCCGCTCGGCGCTCCTCCTGTGTTCATTCGCGCAGGCTCCCCGTGGATGACGACCTTCAACGCCGCGCGCAAAGCTGCCGATCGTTGATTTACGCGCGCGGAAATACGGAGCGCACCTGCCGCGAACGCGCCGCTGAGGGTTTACACACTGCGCGCAACCCGGCACAATAAGCACATATATGTCCTCAAGAAGAGACTCCTACACCTATATTATCGAAGGCGCCGATCTACTGCTTCCCAACAGAACATTGCCGGGCGCGACACTCGTCGTCAAAGAAAGAAGGATCGAAGGGATCTTCAAACAGCGGGAGGATGAGCCGCTCAAGGAGCTGCTCAATCGCGACCCACAGCTGTCGGCAGCACCGGTGTTGCACATCTCCGACGCCTACATCGCGCCTGCGCTCGTGGAAACGCATATCCACGGGTGTGGAGAATGGGGTTTTGAAAGAATTGGCGGAGCCTCGGATCTCGAGCGCGCGACGGAATTTTTAGAAGAGAAGGGTGTCGGCTGTTTTGTACCTACGGTCCTCTGGAATGAACCAGCCGTGACGAAACTCGCAAAAGCAATTCTCGAGGCTAGGCTGCCGCGCACCGCGCTTCCTGGAATATATATCGAAGGGCCCTTCGTCAATCTTGCGAAGCGGGGCGGAATTCAGCCTCACAATATCATTCCGCCGAATACCGACCTCGCGCGGCACATCCTCGAAGTATCGCGCGGCTTGCTTGCAATCTGTACTATTGCGCCGGAACTCGAGGGAGCGGATTCTCTCTATCCGCTTTTCAGAGACGCAGGTGTGCTTGTCGCGCTTGGGCACTCCGACGCGACTCTCGACACTCTACGACTTCCCGAACACCCCTACACGATTACTCACCTATTCAACGCAATGACAGGGGTCGACCACAAAGCTGGTGGACTCGCGAACCTCGCGCTCTCTGGCTCACCGGATTTCGTCGAGCTGAACGGCGATGGTATTCATGTGAACGCTACCTGCCTCAGTCTCGCTGCGCGGGCTGTGCCCCAAGATTCGCTTCTCCTCATCTCCGATGCCGTTGTCGGCGCAGGAAAACCTTTCGGCGAGTACCCTTACTACGAGCATAGAGTTGTCTCATCCGCGAGGGGGGTGCGCTATGCCGATAGCGATATTCTCATGGGTTCGAACAAGCTTGGTATCGACATTGTGCGCAATTTTGTCGCGCAGACAGACGTTCCTCTCTGGCAAGCGGTGCGCGCTATGTCGCTCATTCCTCGGCGAGCTCTCCGTCAAGATGCCGAGCTGGGATCGATCGAGCTAGGAAAGGTCGCAGATATATTTATTTGGGATAGGGCGCTCGAAGTCACCGCCCGCCCCGAAGTTCTTCTTGCGGGGCAAAAGGATTAACCTATGGATCATCGGAGCACCACTGCGTGGATCGATCTGTCCGCAATTCGCTCAAACTACAGGAAACTCAAAGAGTTGGCGGCAGGAAGCGCTGTATGCCCAGTGATCAAGGCTGATGGTTATGGTCACGGGGCGCTCGCGGTGGCGCACGCACTCGAGCGCGAAGGGGCACCATACTGCGCGGTTGCTCTCGCGAAAGAGGCCCTTGAGCTCAGAGAGTCGGGCATTCAGATGCCGCTCCTTATATTCGGCTCTCCAGACCGATCCTGGTCCTCGATTGCGATTCGGCTCGGATGTGCCCAGACTATCTACACTGAGGAGCATGTGCGCATTCTCGCTTCGGCCGCTCGGAGCGTGGGTAAACGGGCCAAAGCGCACATAAAAGTCGATACGGGTATGAACCGCCAAGGCCTTCCCTTCGCGAAAGCGAAGGCATTCGCCGGCATTCTCGCCGATTATCCGGAGATTTTCGTCGAGGGAATTTACTCGCACTTCGCGGATGCGGACAATCCAGATCCCAGCTTCACAGAGCTTCAGACAGCGCGTTTCGACCTCGCGCTCGCAGCCTTCCGGGAGGCGGGCATCGAGCCTAATATCCGTCACATCTCGAACAGCGCAGGGCTCCTCTTTTACCCGCGCGCGCGCTACGACATGGTGCGCCCGGGTATCCTACTCTATGGATTGAGCCCAGCGCCTGGTCTCAATCTTCCGGAAGGTTTCGAGCCGGCGATGACGCTCACCACAAGCATCGTGTATGTTAGGGATGTCCCTGCGGGCGAGAGCATAAGTTACGGGCGCACCTACACGACGACGCGCCGCAGCAGAATTGGACTTTTGCCGATCGGGTACGCCGACGGCTATCCACGGGCACTTTCGAATAGAGCGAGCGTTGTCGTGCGGGGAATGCGCGCGCCCGTCGTAGGCCGCGTCTGCATGGACATGACCATGATCGACCTCACCGGCATCCCAGGCGCGCGCGCCGGCGACGAAGTGCTTCTGTACGGCGGACGCGAATTGCCGGTCTCCGAGATCTCAGATTTATTGTCCACAATTGACTATGAGGTTGTGTGTATGCTCTCGAAGCGTGTTCCGCGCGTTCACATCAATGGAGAAGAACTCACTGCAAGGAGCGGCCTTGATGTCGAATAGAAGGATTCCATCAGGATTTCATGCCCACAAATATCACGCGCTCGGAAACGATTATCTCGTGATCGATCCCCGGGAGCTTCAGATTTCGCTCGACCCGGCTGCCATTGTCGCACTATGCGACAGAAACTTCGGCGTCGGTTCAGACGGCATCCTCTATGGTCCGCTCGATTCGCTCAATGAGGTTTCTATGCGGCTCGCGTCGAAACATGCCGACTTCTTCCTCCGCATTTTCAACCCCGATGGCTCAGAGGCCGAAAAATCCGGCAACGGCCTCAGGATTTTTTCGCTCTATCTCTACGAAGCCGGCTTGGTGGAGCATGCGCCGTTTTTCATCGGCACAAAGGGTGGGGTGGTCGAGAGCCGGATTCTGCCCAATACCCATGAAAGTGGCTCTGACACACTCGAAAGCATTCAAAAGACAGCGCCTATCGCTCGAGAAGACGGCGGCATGCGCTTCATCGAAGTGGCGATGGGTCAAGCTGAATTTCTCCCTGGCCCATCGGAATTGACTATCGCAGGAATCAATTTCCGAGCGACGCGAGTTTCAATGGGCAATCCACACTGCGTTCTACTCGGACCACCACCCTCGAAAGACCTCGCCTGTCGCGTCGGACCGCTCGTCGAGCGTGATCCTTCATTTCCGCATCGAACCAATGTTCAGTTTCTCGAGATCATCGATCGCCGGACCATTCGCATCGAGATTTGGGAGCGCGGTGCAGGCTACACGCTGGCGAGCGGCACCTCCTCCTGCGCGGCGGCATCGGCGGCTCGCCACCTCGGCCTCATCGATGATGTGGTGACGGTGCGCATGCCAGGCGGAGAACTTCACATCGATATGCGCGGCAGCAACGTCACCATGACGGGCCCGGCGGTGAGGACATTCGACGCTGTCCTTTCTGAGCACCTTCTGTATCGTGCGCGCTACAAAACCGGCTCCAGCGATGCGAAAGGTTCCGACAGAACATAAGCGACGCGATTGTCAAGTGAGGAGTGTACTATGAGCGCCTTTTTACAGAATATTCTTCGGGAATCCCAAAGCATCGAACCCTGGCTTGTGGCGACTCGTCGTGAACTCCACCGAATCCCGGAGCCAGGCAATGAGGAGTATAAAACATCAGCCGCAATCGGCACGATTCTTGATCGACTCAACATTCCGCACACGAACATCGGAACAGCCGTCGTCGGCTTGCTCAAAGGGTCGCAAGAAGGGAAGTGCGTAGCACTTCGTGCCGACATGGACGCTCTTCCAATCGAAGAGCCCGAGGGAAAGCCCTACATCTCTCTCCACCACGGGTACATGCACGCCTGCGGTCACGATGCGCACATGACCATAGCTCTGGGCGTCGCGAAACTGCTCGCTTCGCATCGAGCCGAGCTGCACGGTTCAGTCAAATTTCTATTTCAGCCTGCGGAAGAGTCCACAGGTGGAGCCAAACCCATGATCGATGCGGGGTGCCTCGAAAACCCTCATGTCGACTATGTGCTTGGGCTCCATGTCGCTCCCGAGCTCCCTTCAGGGAAGGCAGCGTTCAGGTCGGGCCCGTTCTACGGAGCGTCCGACAACCTCGAAATTATCGTGAAGGGCCTCAGCGCTCACGGAGCTCATCCCGAACAGGGCATCGACGCGATCTACATTTCAGCTCAGATAATCCAATCTCTTCAATCTTTGATCTCGAGATCGATCTCTCCTCTCGAAAGCGCCGTCATCACCATCGGCAAAATTCAAGGCGGCACACGCAACAACATCATCGCGAGCGAAGTCGTCCTTACGGGGACAATCAGGACTCTCTCCGAGGATGTTCGCGCCGCGCTCCGCGCTCGGATTACGGAATTGTGCACGCACACGGCTGAAGCCTTGGGCGGATCGTGCGAAACACATATTCAGCCGAGCTACCCTGTGCTTTCGAACCACAGGGCTCAGACAACACTTGTTCGTGAAATCGCGGAGCGCATTCTGGGCTCCGAAAATGTCCACGATAATGAGCAACCAACTCTCGGGGTTGAAGATTTTGCCTATTTCTTGCGAGAGCGGCCAGGAACCTTTTGGCATCTAGGGTGTGGGAAGCCCGGCTTTTCTCCTATCACACCGCTTCACTCCACTCTTTTTGACATCGATGAATCTTGCCTCGCTTATGGTGTCGCTGTACAGGCAGCTTCAACGATCACACTCCTCGGCGCACAAAAATAATGAAACTTGCACTGCCTTCTTTGACTGCGTATACTATATATGCACAATGAAAAAATTTATTGTCGTTGCAGTAGCGCTTCTCGTACTCACCCTTCCATCGACGGCAGATTCATATGGTGTTATTCAATTGTTTGGAATAGTTCCTGAGTTTGTCAACATTTCAGTCGCTTCTAGCCAAATTGCCCTCAATCTTAAATCCATCACACAAACACCGATCGCAGTGAGCAGCATTCGGGTATGGAGCTCACGTCATTGGTCAATCGCAATACAATCGAAGAATGACGGCTTTTTAAAGAATAGTATCGATCCTTCGGAACGTATTGGCTATCTCTTCACCCTCGGATCTCTTACTACATCTCCTGAGTCGCTCAGTATGGTGTGGACGAGCAGTGTACAAGAGCCAACACTTAAGGTTGGATTCGAATTGCCGCTCAAGGTGCAAGTGCTTCCCCTCAATACCAGTCTGGCGACGGGCATTTACGAAGATTCGCTCACCATCAACATTCAACAGCTCTGATCGGTTTTATCGGCGTTCGCGAGCGGCAGCCCTTACGAGAGCCTTGAATGGTTCGAGAAAAATGGGATATCGCTCAAAAAGCCCTTCCGGGTGAAATTGCAGCGCGAGAGCGAAAATGTCATGATCCTTCGGCTCGAGCGCTTCAATCACTGTATCGCGGCTGCGCGCGACGATTCTGAAGTCGGGCGCAGGGGTATCGACGGCTTGATGGTGCAAGCTGTTCACATGCAAGGTTGTTGTTCCAAACAGCGCTGCGAGCGTACTCCCACCTTCTATATCGATCCGATGACTGAGTTCATCGTGGGGAATCGAAGGGTTGTGGAGCAGCGCATTGGGTACACTGTGCGCAATGTCTTGAATGAGTGTTCCACCGCGTGCGACATTCATGAGTTGACATCCCCGGCATATTCCCAGCATGGGAATATGGGCTTCCCAAGCTCGGTTGCAGAGTTCGATCTCCCACTGATCGCGATCCGTTTCATAGGAGCCCATGCCGATCTGTGGTTCTTGCCCATAGAACCATGGAGCAATGTCGATGCCGCCGGAGAAGATAACGCCATCTATTCGCTCGAGAATCGACGCGGTCGATCCGATGAAATTCGCCGGAAGCACGACAGGAGTCCCTCCAGCGAGCTCGATTGCCCGCGCGTACGATATTTTAAGTGAGATGTAAGGAGCTGGTTGGCGAGAATGGTCGAGGTAACTCGTGATACCGATGAGTGGAGACTGCATTCGGGTATTGTAGCCGGAGCGAGCAGTGAGGTATAGTGCCCTAGTTCGATGTGCCGACGAGCACTGGGCAGCTACCACCGGAGGAATGATGAGAGCGACAGCTTTTCCAGAGGGATTTACGCGAAATGGATCCGTGTGCCTCTTCGATGGCGTCGAACTCGGCGCGCTTGCACGTGAATACGGTACTCCTCTATATGTGATGTCCGAAAACATCGTTCGCGATCGCTGTGCCAAGCTCCGCGAAGCTTTTCTCCGCCCGTATCCTCACTCGCGCATCTACTACGCGAGTAAGGCATTTCAGACGCTCGACATGGCGCGAATCGTGAACGACGAGGGATTTGGCGTCGATGTTGTTTCTGGAGGCGAGCTCTATGCGGCACTCCGAGCTGGAATTGTTCCTGCAAACATTATATTCCACGGGAATGCGAAAACCGAGGAAGAACTCCGCGCCGCGGTAGACACCCGCGTTGGGCGCATCGCTGTCGACAATCTTGAAGAAATTTACAGGATTGAGCGTGAAGCATCGAAGGCTGGCACACAGCAGGGAATCCTCTTTCGAGTCACCCCTGGCATCGATAGCCACACACACCGGTTCATTTCGACCGGCAGCCTCGATTCGAAGTTCGGTATTCCCTTGGAGCCATCGGAGACAGATCGTTATATCGAAGCGCTCAAAGCATGTCCACATGTCGAGTTCGAAGGCCTCCACTTTCACATCGGGTCGCAGCTTATTGAGAATACCTCGCACCTCGCTGCGCTCAAAATCGTGCTCGATTTCGCGGCGAGACTCTCGAAAAAATATGGCCTTACGGTGCACGAACTCAACATGGGTGGAGGATTCGGCATCCGCTATCTTCCGGAGGATATAATTCCTTCAATTTCCGACTTCATCGACCCAATGATGGCCCTCGTGGCCGAGTGGAGTGCGCGGGAGAACCTTCCTATGCCGAGTTGCGCTATAGAGCCAGGAAGATGGATCGCGGGAGAAGCAGGACTCACGTTGTACACGGTTGTCGCGACCAAAACGATACCTGGCATCCGGACATATGTCGCAGTGGATGGCGGGCTCGGGGACAATATTCGCCCCGCGCTCTACGAAGCGCGGTATCATGCCGAGATTGTAGCGCCATCTCGCGATGCGGCCCCGCTCGATGTTCGTCCGCACACCACGGTGACCATAGCGGGGCGCTACTGCGAGTCCGGTGACATCCTCGTGCGAGACATTGCGCTCCCGGAGCCCGCCACCGGCGATGTACTCGCGCTCTTTTCGACAGGCGCCTACTGCTTTGCGATGTCGAGCAACTACAACCGTGTACCAAGACCCGCCCTGGTCATGTTGAACAATGCAGGCGCACATGTCTCGGTGCGCCGCGAAACCTACGATGATTTGCTGATAAGAGAAAAATAAAGAATATTATGTATCTTCGTTTATAAGATCTCTCCCTTACATTACCATCTGCAATTGAAGCGTTTATTTGTTTTAAATGAAAAGATTGGAGAAAATAAATTTAT
>CAYXOW010000017.1:4149-6179 GCA_964466815.1 uncultured Treponema sp. | reverse complement strand
GAATTAAATGTGGAGGTCGGTATGAAAAAGTTGGCATTGGTTCTCGTCATTGGTGTAGTGGTTGCCGGTTTTGCATGGTCGGCGACTATCGGTATTACGGTAAACGCAGCAGCCAAATTGGAAGTATCTGTCGATTCAGGCACATGGACAATCGCGCTCGACAACTCCGGCACAGCTATTGATCAGCCTAGTCAAGGGCAGCTCACGGTAAAATCGAGCAAGGCGTCGTACACGGTCACCTTTACATCAACAAACAGTGGAACTTTGAATAATGGCTCGTACACTATCCCCTATAAGGTTAAAGTGGATACTTCGGGCTGGGTAAGCGGTGTCGCTACGAACAATCTGAGCTCCTACACCCAATTGAGCGCTGCAAAGACAATCGTATTTCAGCTCAAGACCCCGACGGCCGGTAAAACCTTTCCGATCGGTTTCAATATCGAAGCATACACCGATTACTATGTCGATGGAGCGTACACGGATACAATCACTATTTCTATAGCTGCAAGCTAATTTCGCAAGGTTGATGATCGGCATTTAGCCTGCGCATACGACGCAGGTAAAAAGTGTATGGATAAACGTAAAATGAAAAAGTATATAACCTTGCTGCTGCTTCTTCCTCTCGTGAGCATGGCCCTGTATTCACAGAGCATCGGAGTCACGGTGATCGCCGCCCCAGTGGGGGCCAATGTCACTATGAATTCGTATGTGTGGAACATTACGCTTGCGAACGACGGTGCGACATCCTATCAGAACGACCAACAAGGCATTATGACGGTAAAATCCGGCTCAAGTGCGAATTATCGAGTAGATTTCAGCTCCCAGAATCTTGGATATGTAAAACAAGGTTCTTCTTACCAGATTCCTTATTATGTCTATGTGACGCAGCTAACTACGGGGCATACCGGCATCATTGGCACGCCTCCTATCACAGCGGGCTATGTACAGCTCACAACTACTCAGAGCATCCAGTTCAATAAAAAAACGCCGACAGGTGGAATTCAGTTTTATACTGGATTCAAAATCAATGCGATCGCGGGAGAGTTCTTTGTGTCAGGAACATACACCGACAATATGATCATAACATTTACCGCGATTTAGCCCCAATCTCATGTGAGAAGAACCACTAGAAATAAGAAAGCCGCCCACTTCAGTAGGCGGCTTTTCTATGTTTGATCGCATTTTTTCTGGGAATCGCACATTAGGTGCACCATGTACCACGCGTATCTGCTATGGGACCAGGGCGGCTCGAACGCCCGACCTACTGCTTAGAAGGCAGTTGCTCTATCCAGTTGAGCTATGATCCCGATTTCTCAATCGAGGCGCCGTTGCTCAGCACCGATGCCGACCTTTATTCGGGACGAGAGGATTTGAACCTCCGATCTTCTGCTCCCAAAGCAGACGCCTTAGCCCCTAGGCTACGTCCCGATTCCAGCCATGTAAACTAGATGAAAATCGGTTCTACTGTCAAGATATTCATGATGCGTATTTACCTTGCTTTTCAAGAGGTACCCGATAGAAATGCTCTGATTCCTCTGTTGACACCTGCAATTTTTGATTTATAATACCACGGCTTCCTTATAATAAAAGGACGTTGAAATCCATCCCACCCTGTGAGGAGTAAGTATGTCCTATACGACTGAACAGATTCGCAACATCGCTATTATCGGACATGGGGGCACCGGCAAAACCACTTTGCTTGAACACATTCTCTTTCAGGGCGGAATGATATCGAAACCGGAAACGGTAGAATCGGGCAAAACCGTCAGCGATTATGGCGAAGACGAGATTGCGCGGAAGATATCAGTTCGCTCGAGCCTCACACATGTCAATTCCGCCGACTGCAAGATCAATTTCATCGATGCGCCGGGAGCTGGCGATTTTGTCGGCGAGGCTATTGTCGCCATACGCGCGACGGAGACAGCACTGATCGTTATCGATGGCAAGTCAGGTGTCCAGATCGAAACGGTTAAACTTTGGAGAATTCTCGAACGCAATCAGAAGCCGCGGATGGTATTTGTTACACGCCT
>CAYXOW010000017.1:0-4069 GCA_964466815.1 uncultured Treponema sp. | reverse complement strand
CCATGGGTGAAGGGCCATCATTCAAAGGCGTCATCGATGTGCTCAATAAAAGAGCGTATATGCGCCCCACGAGTCATGACCAAAAGGAGCAAGTCTCCGAAGTACCCGCCGAATTTGCGGATGCTGTTGAGGGTGCTCGAGCCCAGCTCTTCGAAGCAGCTGCAGAAGGCACGGATGAACTGATGGAGAAATATCTTCTCGAGGGTGAGCTCTCTCAAGAAGACACGATTGTCGGCCTGAAAAAGGCGCTTGCGGCCGGGAAGATCATCCCCGCTTTTGCAGGCTCAGGGCTTGCGAATAGCGGATCCAGCGCGTTTATCGATTTTGTCGTCAACAGCGCTCCGTCGCCCCTCTTCCGTGCACCCGAAAAAGCCATCGACGCTGAAGGGAACGAGATCGAAATTGGTATTGACCCCTCGAAGCCTGCTTCCGCGTTCGTCGTTAAGACTCAGATCGATCAATTCTCAGGTCGGCTCTGCTATATCAAAGTCATGACGGGCACCTTCGTCCCCGACATGGACATGGTCATCAGTAGAGACGCCCATAAAGAGCGCATCGGCAAGCTATATACTTTGCAAGGGAAAAAGCTCGAAGATGTCACCTCGCTTCCCGCTGGCGACATCGGCATTCTTGCGAAGCTTGTTACTCTCAAGACCAATGATACCATAAGCCAATTCGAGAAGCCGATTTCTTATATTCCCTTGCGCTTGCCATCTCCCGTCCACATGCTCGCAATCTCGGCGGTAAACAAGAAAGAAGAGGACAAACTCAACGAACTCCTCTATAAGGCTGCCGAAGAAGACCTCACGTTCAGTGTCAATTTTAATGCTGAGACGAAAGAGACTGTGATAGCTGGCATGGGTGAACAACAAATCAATATGATTCTCGACAAGATCAAGGCTCAGTCGAAAATTGTCTCCGAAACCCGCGTGCCGCGTGTGGCTTACCGTGAGACAATTACGAAAAAAGCCACTGCCGAATACACGCACAAAAAGCAGACGGGTGGGCATGGCCAATACGGTCGCGTCGTCTTCGAGATCGAACCGCTTGAACGCGGTAAGGGCTACGAATTCGAGAACAGAATTTTCGGTGGGGCGGTTTCCCGAGGGTTCATGCCCGGCATTGAAAAGGGTATTCACCAGGCAATGGAGGCTGGAGTCCTCGCCGGCTATCCGGTTGTCGATACGAAAACGGCTATTATCGACGGCAAAGAGCACCCTGTCGACTCATCCGAAATGGCATTCAAGCTCGCAGCACGTGGCGCATTCCGCGAAGCTATGAAGCAGGCCAATCCGGTCATTCTCGAGCCGGTGATGAATCTGTCAGTCTTTGTGGAAGAAAAATATCTTGGTGATGTCGGACCTTTCGGGCCGCCGAGGCAAGATCTCCGGGCAGAACCCCATTGGCGGCGGTATCGTTCAGATTGACGCGCAGGTTCCCCAAGCCGAGCTCTTGCGCTATGCGATCGACCTAAGATCCATGACTTCCGGTACGGGCTCCTTTGAAATTGAATTTTCGCATTACTCGCCGATTAGCGGTAAGATCGCCGAAGATGTGATTAAAGCAGCTCAAGCCTTCAAGACGCAAGAAGCGGAAGAGGAATAAGAGCGTTCCGTCAAGTCTGAAATCTGCATCTTTCTACAGCAGCATGATTCATGATGAAAAAAAGGGGGCCCGCATAAGGACACCCCTTTTTTCTTCGTAAAAGCTCTTGCTTCATCCTGGTTGATTGTGTATTAAGCGCTCAATCTCCTGCATAAATTGAGGGTATCATACTTTCTGTACACCGATGCAAAGCGAATATACGCAACTTTGTCGAGGGCGTAGAGTCTCTGCAGTACCATGCGCCCAAGCTCTTCGCTCGAAATTTCGTTGGATGTCTTTGCATGTTCAGCAGCCTCATCCTCGATTTCATTGATTAGGTTTTCAATGGACATCTGTGACACTGGTCTTTTTTCGAGCGCACGCACCAGTCCTCGTTCGATTTTCTGTCGTTCGAATGGTTCTCTCCGCCCATCGCGCTTGATGACCATGAGGGGTTTCTCCTCGATGCGCTCATAGCTTGTGAATCGTAGTCCGCAAGAGAGGCATTCCCGTCGTCGACGAATTGCCTCCCCATTTGCAAGGCTTCGTGAGTCGATCACTTTATCGTCGAGATTGCCACAGTAGGGGCACTTCATTTGTCCTCCAGGTTGGCGAATTTCGATACCGCCTTTATAAAATTCATCGGCAAAGGGAATTTGATCGTTGAATTTTTTACTGCAATGTCAGAAAGGGTTTGCAAATATCGAAGCTGCACGCTTGTGGGAGACCGACCGAAAGCATCTGCGGCCAGAGCGAATATTCCCGATGTTCGGAGCTCTCCTTCGGCGGCGATCATTTGAGATCTTCTTTTGCGCTTCGTTTCCGCCTGTCTGGCAACAGCTCGTTTCATCGTTTCAGTGAGCATTTTGTCCAGCCCATGCCGACCCACCACAGTGCGCAGAATTGTCTGCGCGAATGGAAGGGTAAGGTTGAAACCTGGCATGACCATCTTCTGTGTGCCATTCTATGTTCATTCTCCTCATCTGTATAAGAATTACGAAAAAAATGATAAAAATAAAAACGTCGATTTCTAGAATTGGAGAAATGATGAAAAATGCAATCGCACTCCAGACAAAAAATACTACAATTAAAAAAATAAAAACAGGCATCTGTTTCCTCGTGATCGCGAGAGCTAAATATACTTTAGCCCAGGACGGGATGTAACACGACAAATCATGTTGCTTCTTAGAAGTCTTATCGTTATTGTAACATTGATGTGGATATGAAAATCCAATACACGACGTGGGAGGATATGATGAACTTCTCTGAAAAACTTAAAAAATTCATGGAAAACAGTGTCGATGCATCGAAGGAATTTCTTGAGAAAGCAGCAGACCAGGCACAAGTCTGGGGAGAAATGGGAAAATTAAAGATTGAAATACTCCAGTTGAGATCGAAAGCCCAATCGCTCACCACGCGGCTTGGTACTGAGGTATTCACCCTTCTCATAGAAAAAAATGAGCCAATGATCGGTGCCTCGACTCCGGAATTGGAGCCTATAATAAGAGAGCTTGTACAGTTGGATAAACTCATCGATGAAAAAGAAGCTCTATTCAGGGCAAAGGGCGGTAAAGAAAGCGACTTGAACGAGAAAAACACCAAATAGTCTATCACGGTGATTCGTGAGCTTTCCGCGCTCGATTTTCCGTTCCCACCAATCTCAATACATAGGAATATACACATGTTTCTTTCTTCACAAGCTGAACTCATCATATTTGATCTCGACGGGACTCTGGCGGATACGATCGCTGATATCGCATCCTCGGTGAATCGGACTTTAGTGCACTTTGGCTTTGCCCCACACCCTACTGAGTCATATAAATTCATGGTTGGTGAAGGTTTTCGGGCGCTGATGCAAAAAGCTGTACCGAATGAATACGCCAAAGATGAACCGCTAATTCAAAAAGCCTTGGATATAGCCCTTAAAGACTATTCTGAACATAGTCTCGTTGCGACATCGCTGTTTTCGGGTGTCAAGGAGTTACTGCAGAGACTAAGTGAGCGCGGCTATAAGCTTGCGATTCTTTCTAACAAACCGGATCAAATGACGAAATCACTGGTCGCCGATTTATGCGGGAATATAAACTTTGTCGCGGTGTGGGGGAACAGCGAAGAGAGGCCGCGTAAGCCTGATCCGACAGCTGCGCGGCAGATCTCCGCTTTGGCGGGGGTCGCTCCTGAACACAGCATGTTCGTCGGCGATTCGGCCATCGATATCTTAACCGCGAAAGCCGCAGGTATGATCGCTGTCGGTGCTCTGTATGGGTACCGTTCGCGCGAGGAACTCGAAGCTGCGGGTGCCGAATACCTCATTGGCTCACCCCTCGAACTTCTCGATATCATTGAGCTGTCTCGTATGGCCTAGTATTCTTCACGCTTGCTTTTATTCGTAAAAGGTGGAAAATTGTTTTCACGCATACGAAATTTCAATCAAGCGAAGTGCGTGTCGCCAGAGTCTTTGTGTCACCTAATGAGCAACAGGAAG
>CAYXOW010000016.1:22867-26213 GCA_964466815.1 uncultured Treponema sp. | reverse complement strand
AATATATTCCGAGGTTTGACAGCCTTAAATCTCTTCTTTAGCGAAGTGTTCAGCAATTTTTTTCTGAAGTTCAAGCGCGAGCTTATTGTCCGGTTTAATTCGGAGTGCGATTTCGCAATCGGTGTGGGCTTGTACGTAGTCACCCAGCTGCCACCAGCACAGCGCCCTCCGGTAGCGGGAAAAGAAGTGATAAGGATGAATATCGAGGGCTTTCGTAAAATCATCGATTGCTTGCCTGGGTTCCTCTTGAATGCTCTTGACGACTCCTCGGTAGTACAGCGCTTTGTAGCACTCAGGATCGAGCATGAGGCAGCTTGTGAAGTCAGCGAGCGCATTCGAGTATTTTGATTGAGCGAAATGAGCCATGCCTCTATGTTTGTAGACGACAGCCGCTATCGCCGATGCCGGTTTTCTCGAAAGAATTTCTGTATAAATAGATATAGCTTTTTCAAAGTCTGAGGCATTATGCGCGTCCAGGGCCGATAGCAATAAGGTGTCGATATCGAGATTAGACCATGTGCTCTGCGCAGAACTCTCATCCTTGCTGGTCGACATCATCGTTGAGCCATGTTTTGGTCTCGCTGGTGTGGGTAATGCATGCTGTAACTCTTCCGAAATGCCGAATGTCACTGAACTAGCCTGCTCGATCTTTCCATAAAACGCTTCACGTCTCTTTTTAAGCGCATCGTTTAACTTCTTTTGATAATCGAGAATCTCTTGAAATATTATATCTGATAGCGTGAGAGTAGCGTTGAGCGCGGCGAGCTTTCTTTTGAGAGGCTCATCAAAGGGGGTAAACTCCGCCTTGTAGACGAGTTCATGTTCGACTTCAGCCCAGGCCTCTTGAAGAATAGTTCTCAGCTGAATTTCTATCACATCTCTTTCGAGCCCTACGCAAAGAGGCTGAATCTCATTTGGAATTTTAATGAGGACATGGATGGATTCGTAGCCAAATTCCTTAAATGAACGATCTTGACCTTTGCGCTCGATTTCGATGATTTCATAGTGCTGCGATATAACGGATTCGACTTCATCGAGATCCCTTAAGAACGGACAAATGATACGCATAGCCAGCACATCGTTTACAGGAAGAGGCTCTGTATGGGAATCCCATGCATTTTTTAAAAGTTTTATTTTTTTAGCAAATAACGATTCAAAATCCTTTACACGACTCTTAAAAGTAGGATGAATGCCTTTTCGCTGCAATAGCTTTGATATTTCTCGCACCACTTTGATAAGGGCTTCTTCGTAATTCGCTCTGTATTTAGCGTACAACTCAGCAAGAAGCGCTTTGTCGGGAATGCTCTCGATATCGCTCATACATCTAAAGGTAGCATGTTTACTTTGATTTGACAAACAAGCGCTCTTCTTTCTACGGGGCGATTCTGGGCGATATCGCTATCGAGATGGGATGCTGTTAATGTAGAGAAAAATGCGATAATTCCCGGGAATCGTCGCGCGCAGACTCTCATCAATCGCGTGCTTGAATGTGGAATATTCAGGAGAGAAACTGGCGACATCCTTGGACGAAAAATCCAGGAAAATCGCGTTTTTCCCAGCTACCGCACGCTCTAGTTCAACATCAGAGTGAACAATGGGCTGCAGATTCCTGGAGATGGGGCCAAGGAGCAATTCGTGCACGACTTCTGTCGCTTTGTCCTCCAAAGAACCGATTGGTGCGATGGGGCGCCGTTCTACCGCCAGCGTTTGATCATTGCGTTTGGGAAAATAGAGCTTCATGCCTGTGTATTGTAAGCCCGGTCCGCCCCACACGACATAGATAATACCTATCGCAATTATGGCAGCTATGATGTAGCGTTCTAAATGTATCTGATTCTTTTTTTCTTTCATACTATTGCTCGAAATGCTCAATAAAATCGCACACCCCATTGTATATGGCATCGGCTATTCGCCTCAAGTAAGCAGCTTGCGAGAGGAGTTCGGCTTCCGCTTTATTTGTTACAAATCCTACTTCTATCAATATGGAGGGCATTTTAGCATTTCGGACAACAAACCACTCCTCTGCTCGTATACCGCGAGGGGGACTCTTATTTCCGATCATCGAACCTAAGCGCTGATACACTTTTTGCGCAAGAATGACGCTTTCGGTAGTGAACTCTTCTTCTAACATCGTGTTGATGATGGGTGCGATGTCCTGACCCTTTTCTTGTGCGGTCTTTTCGTCCACGACAGTCCTACGGTAATTCGGGTTCAAGTACCATACTTCATATCCACGCGTGTTCTTGTTAAAGGACGCATTTGAGTGAATAGAAACATAGATAACCGCATCCGTAACACCAAGTTTAACATTATTTGCCATATCGACGCGGTCTTCAAGACTAGGATAGGTATCGTCCGTGCGTGTCAATAAAATAGTGCGATCGGGATATCGGAGACGCAATAAATCGGCGAGTCGATGAGCTATCGCCAAATTCACATCTTTTTCCTGAAGCTTAAATCCTTCGAATTCGCCAATAGCCCCTGGATCCTTGCCTCCATGCCCTGGATCGATCACAATCGCCTTAATCGAATATTTAACTGAACTGCTTGGCTTAGGCGAATAGAAATTTTTCAATGCATCGACAAATTCTTTCTTGACAAGAATTGTTCCCTGTTTCTCATACGGAGCTGGCACATCTTTGACTATGTTCCAATCGAAAAGTACATATGGTATATCGGTACCAAAACGCGCACTCTGACCATTTTTGATGAATGCGCCCGTGCGAGTGAGCGGATCGTACTCAATGGTTGCTCCTAGGGATGTAGCTAACGAAGAGACGCTTATATCGCTCGGTGCATTTTCATCAGCTGCATAAAGCGAAATCGTCGCAGCGATCACCATGGCTACGATCAACGGCAGAGAAAGCGGTCGATGTTTCAGCAATCTTGCACAAATAGCAAGCATCTTTACCTTTCTTGATTCCACACGGAGTCTTGCATCTCAACAATAGCAGGGATTCCAGAAACTGTCACCCTGAAAGACGGTTTTTTCATATTTCGTGCGACGAGGCCTTGCGCCCTCCTCAAAGATGCGATATATAGGTTTACGGAAGCACCACTATATATAGTAGTGTGGTCATTGAACACTAATATAGATAGTGTCCCCTTCCTATTTCAGGAGGAGCGCATGAAAATCAAGCGTTTATTTACTAAATCAGGAAATGGCCCATACGATGGGATTACGTGGGAGAAGCGCAAGAGTGAAATAAGGAACCCCAATGGAACTGTGGTGTTCTCGATGGATTCTATCATTGTGCCTTCATTCTGGAGTCCAATTGCGAGCGATATCATCGCTCAGAAATATTTCCGAAAAGCCGGTGTTCCTAACAACAAATCCCGCGAGTGG
>CAYXOW010000016.1:4127-22833 GCA_964466815.1 uncultured Treponema sp. | reverse complement strand
TTCTTCACAATGTTCGCTTTCCGATGCATATCCAGATGATGGATCCGAACACGATGCTCGCCAAGTCTTTCATCGTCTCGCGTATACTTGGTTGCTATGGGGAAAAAAATCAGGCTATTTCGATTCGATCGAAGATGAAAACGCCTTCTACGATGAACTCTGTTATATGTTGGCGCATCAAATCGCAGCACCCAACAGCCCCCAGTGGTTCAACACGGGGCTCTACGCTGTGTACGGCATCGAAGGACCAGCACAGGGACACTATTTTGTCGACCCCGAATCAAACGAAGTCGTTAAATCAGAATCAGCGTATCAGCGACCGCAACCTCACGCATGCTTTATACTCGATGTAAAAGATGACCTTGTCAACGAAGGTGGTATCATGGACCTCGTGACAAGGGAGGCCAGGCTTTTTAAATATGGTTCGGGAACAGGATCGAATTTTTCACGGCTTAGAGGCGCCAACGAACGACTTTCGGGTGGTGGCGTATCGTCCGGCCTACTCTCTTTTTTAAAGATAGCTGATAGATCCGCCGGAGCGATTAAATCTGGAGGAACGACCCGTCGAGCGGCAAAGATGGTTATACTTGACGCCGATCATCCCGACATCACGGAATTTGTGCATTGGAAAACAGAAGAAGAGTACAAAGTAGCCTGCCTCGCAGCTGGAAGTGGACTCTTGAACCACTATGCTCAAATGATGATCGACGCGATTGAAGAAATGGGAAGCGATGATGAACAGAGCTACCTTCCGAATCGCAACAAAAAACTCCGAAATGTGATCAAACTTGCGCTCGACTCCGGTGTACCTTCGTCGTGGATTCACCAAGTGCTCACTTACTACTCTCAGACAAAGCATGCCCCTCGCCTTCCACTCTACAATACTGCGTGGGAATCAGAGGCTTACAATACGGTATCAGGACAATCCTCTAATAATTCAGTCAGAGTCAGCAACGATTTCATGCAAGCCGTAATTGATGACCTCGATTGGGATTTAATCGGCAGAACAACACAAAAACCTTTCAAGACAACACATGCCCGTGAACTCTGGAATGAAATCGCCGAATCAGCATGGCTCTGCGCTGACCCTGGGCTCCAGTTCCACACTACAGTGAACGAATGGCATACTTGTCCCGAAGACGGAGAAATCCGGGGATCGAACCCATGCTCCGAGTATATGTTCCTCGATGATACCGCGTGCAACCTTGCATCGCTCAACCTTCTACCCTTCTATGATGAAAAAAGCAGAAAGTTCGATGAAGTCTCTTATCGGCATGCGATCCGTCTTTGGACAATCGTGCTCGAGATTTCAGTCGCGATGGCGCAGTTCCCTTCGAAAGAAATCGCACGCAAGAGTTACGATTACCGGACGCTCGGCCTCGGGTACGCGAATGTAGGAAGTCTGCTCATGGTTATGGGGTTGCCCTACGATTCCGATAAAGGGCGCACAGTATCTGCAGCGCTGTCAGCCATCCTCTCAGGCGAAGCCTATGCTCAATCCGCCCGCATGGCGAAAGAATTCGGCCCATTCGCGCGTTACGAAGCGAATAAAAACCATATGCTTCGCGTTATACGCAACCATAGGCGGGCCGCTTACAATATGAGCGCAGAGGAGTACGAGTCGCTGAGCGTTCTTCCTTTAGGTCTTGATCCTCTTCTCTGTCCCGAAAATCTCGTCAATGCTGCGCGTCAGTGCTGGGATGAAGCGCTCGAGCTAGGAGATCAGTACGGTTTCAGAAATGCTCAGGTAACCGCTATCGCGCCTACAGGAACCATAGGCCTGCTTATGGACTGCGATACGACCGGGATCGAGCCGGATTTTGCGCTTGTTAAATTTAAAAAGCTCGCCGGTGGCGGTTATTTCAAAATCATCAACACCTCGGTTCCACCAGCGCTGAGAGCTCTTGGCTATACAGAACAGCAGATAGAAGAAATAATAACTTACGCGCTCGGGAAAGGGACACTCGAGGGCGCACCCGGCATTTCGAGGGCGTCGCTGCTCGAAAAGGGCCTTCCAGAGAAAGCTCTTCAGAGCGCTGAAAAAGCACTTAAGAATGCGATCAGTCTTGAAAGCTGTTTCTCAAGCTATGTGATAGGCAAGGATGCGCTCGACGCGCTCCATATTCCCACAGAAGAAGCGCAGTCACCAGGTTTTAGCTTGCTCTCGAAGCTTGGATACACCGATATAGAAATTGAAGAAGCAGAGCTTTTTGCATGTGGGACAATGGGACTAGAGGGAAGCCCTCATCTGAGCGAAGAGCATCTTGCGGTGTTCGATACCGCTACACCGTCAGGTAAAAAGGGTAAAAGAAGCATTTCTTGGCAAGCGCATATTGCGATGATGGCTGCAGTTCAGCCGTTTATCTCCGGTGGCATATCCAAGACAATAAATATGCCAAACAATGTGAGCATCGACGATGTAAAGGGCGCCTATATGCTCGCTTGGAGGTCAATGCTCAAATCCATTGCTATGTACCGCGATGGCTCGAAGCTTTCACAGCCTCTCGCCGCGCTCGCGCCGGGTTCCGACCTGATCGCCGACTCCATTGTGGCCCTGCAGAGTACCTCCGAATCCGAACAGGAACAGGAAAAAAAGACTTCGGACATGTTCACGACATCTGAAAATGCTATTTCGAATGGACCAGAACCCGAGCTTCCTGGTCTTCCCAGCGCGCCTCGCAGTGTGCGAAGGGCCCTGCCAAATCGCCGGAAAGGGTACACGCAGAAAGCTAAAATCGGCGGACACTCTATTTTCCTTAGAACAGGCGACTACGAAGACGGCACACTGGGCGAAATATTCCTCGACATGCACAAAGAAGGCGCCGCGTTTCGCAGCATTCTCAATTCGTTCGCCATCGCGGTATCGCTTGGTCTTCAGTATGGCGTGCCGCTAGAAGAATATGTTGAAGCTTTTACGTTTACCCGATTTGAGCCAAACGGCATGGTGAGCGGACACGACTATCTCAAAATGGCTACGAGCGTTCTTGATTATATCTTTAGAGATTTAGCTATATCATACCTTCATCGCTACGATCTCGGACAAGTAAAACCTGAAGACCTCATCGCGACATCCACTCAGAATTTCTCAGATAAGAGCACAAGCGCATTCGAGAGCGGCCGTAAAAATGCACCAATGCATAGAGAGACCTCTACCGGTGCCCGAAAACCGATCGAGCAGATGAAAGATATGTCCGTACAGGCGATCCGCACAGCCCGTCAGAAAGGCTATGAAGGAGACCCCTGCCCTGTGTGCGGAAACCTCACACTAGTACGAAACGGCACCTGTTTAAAATGTGACACCTGCGGATCCACTACCGGCTGCAGCTGATTTATTTCACCGCGTTAAGGCTAAAGAGGCAGGCGCTCGACAGGAAGCGTCATGCAGCGAGCGCCGCCTCCCCCTCTCGCGAGTTCGATACCGTCGAATGCTACCGCAAGACGCGCATATTGTTCGGTAGACGCACGACCCTCTAGGAATTCCTGTGCAGGGACAACAGAGAAACCTTTTGAAGAAAGCGCCTCGAGCGTGCGCACATTGCATGAGTACATGAGGATCTTCCCGGGGGCAAAAGCAAAA
Source organism: uncultured Treponema sp. (assembly GCA_964466815.1). Taxonomy (GTDB): domain Bacteria; phylum Spirochaetota; class Spirochaetia; order Treponematales; family Rectinemataceae; genus Rectinema. The sequence continues at coordinate 19,256 of CAYXOW010000016.1, read as the reverse complement.
GAGTTGGCACCGGAGAGCCATTGCTCCCTCTCTTGGTATACGGGATGCCCATCTCCACAGAAGATCGGTTCGAGGTCTATCCCGACACTCTTCAATCCATTGAAGAGTGATGTTTCTTCTGAGTACCGAATTTTCGTGCTCGGAGAAATGTCTATCCTATACACCGATGCGCGTGAATGTCCGAACATACTAGGTTTGTACGCTAATGCTGCATCTCTATCGATCATCGTGAACACCATGTCGAGATGGATTGTCGCGCGCTCTTTGGGAAGATCCACCGCAAATATCGTCGCTGGAGAATCGATGACTTCGGCCATGCGTCTCGCCAAACGATCCACCGCGAATGCGCTCGTACGCTCGGAGAGTCCTATCGCAAATATAGTGGGGGCGAGTACGTGGATATCTCCACCTTCGATCGTAACAAGCCTATTTCTCTCGTTGGGACCATCGATCAATATCCCATCATTGGAAAAATCTGGATGATGCCTGAAAATGAATCGAGTTATATATGCCTCAGCCATGCGCACATCGAATGTAAAAGCTGCCGATACAATCCGAGATCCGATAACCGCAAGGCTATCCCTCATGAAATACGCATTGGGGAGCGGGGTGGCTATAAAACTATGAGCATTCGAAAAGTGTGCGAGGCTCTCCTGAGGTGCTTGGATGCCTGTCAGTACGGAATGCGCAAGATCGTGGGCCGAAAATGTCATGAGTTCATCGACGACTCTTCCGATAGGATTGATCTCGCTATATTCATCGAGGAATAGCCGCTTATCTGCTTCATTTTCAATGGACTCTTCTAAAAGATCGGTGAGCTCGCGCGTCTGTGCAACAAGGCTCAAGAAAGACTGTAAGCTTTTGTATTCATGCTGAACTGAAGAGAGCGGAATGATGTCATTGTAGAGATCCCGTTCCGCTTGTCGAGGCGTCATGGCCTCGATCTCTGAACCAGGAGTATGAATGATGACACTTTTTAGCTGACCAATTTCGCTGTCAATCCGAACACTGCTCATGGATCGGAAGTATGTCGCAAATGAACTAAAATGTCTGCTGATTTGGCGTGGTCTGTATTTTTGTATATGTATGTGCCAAATAGCGGCCATTACTGCAAATCTAATTATAAATAGCGCAGAAAGATTGTATCATTATTCAATTTAATGCTTGTGCTGCAAAAAATTATTTTATCTGAGGTGTTGACTGCACCTGTGCTTAGATCAAAAATATAAAAAAGGAGTAAGGGACATGAATAGAAGAAAGATCATCATTATCGGCGCCGCCGGTAGAGATTTCCACAATTTCAACACGCGTTTTCGGGACGACACAACATCGGAGGTTGTGGCATTCACAGCAGCTCAAATCCCCAATATCGACGGCAGAAAATATCCCCCTCAGTTGGCAGGTGAGCTGTACCCCGATGGCATTCCGATTTATCCAGAATCGGAGCTTCCTGAGCTCATCTCACGCTACAATATCGATGAGTGTGTATTCTCATATTCGGACGTGCCGTACTCTCATGTCATGAAACTTTCTGCAATCGTAAACGCCGCTGGCGCGTCCTTTACCCTTCTTGGCCCCAAGGATACACAGATTCGATCTCGAAAACCTATGATATCCGTTTGCGCTGTCCGAACAGGGGCCGGCAAGAGTCAAACCTCGCGTAAAGTCGTACAAATGCTCCTCCAGCGAGGGTTAAAGGTTGTGGCGATTCGCCACCCCATGCCGTATGGCGACCTCGTGGCCCAGCGTGTTCAGCGATACGCTGAGATAGGCGATCTCACTCGATATCATTGCACTATCGAAGAAATGGAAGAGTACGAACCTCACATCGTGCGAGGCAATGTGATCTATTCAGGTGTCGATTATGGTGCGATTCTCAAAGAAGCGGAAAAAGAAGCAGACGTGATTCTGTGGGATGGTGGAAACAATGATTTTTGCTTCTATGTTCCTGACCTTCAAATTACAGTGGCAGATCCTCTCCGTGCAGGAAATGAAGTATCGTTTTACCCAGGAGAGGTGAACCTCAGGTTAGCGGATGTCATTGTAATTAATAAAATAGATTCGGCATCGCCCGAGCAAATCCAAACTGTCCGCGATAATTTTGCAAAGGTTAATCCGAAAGCGATGGTGATAGACGCAGCGAGTCCTATTTCCGTCGACCAGCCTGAACGAATTCGAGGCAAACAGGTGCTGTGCGTCGAGGATGGACCGACACTCACGCATGGAATGATGAAGATTGGGGCAGGTGTCGTGGCTGCGAAGCGTTTTCAAGCAGCTCATATAGTCGATCCGAGGCCATATTTGCAAGGGGAGCTCGCACAGACTTTCGCGACATATCCCGATATCGGTACATTGCTGCCTGCTATGGGGTACAGTGAAGGCCAGATACGAGATCTTGAGAATACGATCAACGCTACTCCCTGTGACACTGTCATCATCGCAACACCTATCGATCTCAACAGAATCATTCACGTAAACAAACCAACAGTGAGAGTTGGTTATGAATTGCAGGAAATCGGCGAGCCTACTCTCAGTCAAGTACTCGATGACTTCTGTACTCGACACGGATTATAGCGAAACAGCTCATGTAAAAGAATGAAGTTTTAAGAGCGTCGAACGCGAATTGAGGAAAGTTCAATAAAAAGCTGTCCCTAAAGCGCGGGACAGCTTTTTATGCGTTAGGATTACCCAGCAATGATGGCTTCAGTCGGGCAAACGGACGCGCAGGCGCCACAATCGATGCAGACATCCGGATCGATCCAGCGAGCATTGTCTTTTTCGCTGATCGCACTTACCGGGCATTCGCTTTCGCAGGAGCCACAATTCGTGCACGCATCGGTAACCTTGTATGCCATGATGAACCTCTTTGTGTGGATGTGGATCGTTCTTATAGAGCGTATAGTTACACTACCATAAAATTTATAATTTGGGAATGGGAGGAGACATGGGTCTGGAGGCTTGAGCAGTGTTGCCCTGCCCGATCAACGGAGCTTCCACTCCTCGATTTTTTCATTTCCTTGCATGAGTGCGACAGAATAAGCTTCGAGCATGAGTCTATTCATAGGCGCACCGCCGTAGATCGAATCACCCACGATCGGTAACCCCACCCATGCACTGTGGGCTCGAATTTGGTGTCGGAAACCTTTTCGAATACTCGCCCCGATGAGAATTGGATGGTCTATCGCGACGCTTGACGCCGACCATTCCGACATACGCCGATTCAATTCGTAAGCATCTAAGTCCAGATTCCTTGTATAGCGCGTCTCATAGAAGTTTTTTGCTGTTATTTTGCGCATTTTCGAGAGGTGCTCCGGCGCGATACAAGCTACACGGGCGCCGCGTTCTCCGTATCCACGAAAATAGCTTCCGATATAGGGCTCGTTTCCATTGTAGATATCTTCGAGGAGCACCGCGCGGTCGCCTACCCGCGACACAGGCAACGAACCCGGCACCTTTCCATTCGATTCTGTGCAGACGAGCACATAGCGCTTAACAAGCGCCGATCGTTCTTGAGCGCGCATCATTCGCTTAAAAATCTGCCTCGAAAGCGCAAAAAGGAGAATGCCCGATGTCGCAAAATCGAGTCGATACAACATACCCAGTTCAGTTGCAAATCGATCTTTTGGCGCAACGTTCGGGGAAGGGCGCACATAAGAACCAGCTTTAATATCAATATTTTTCCACGATTTCGTCGTTTCGATCAAATCGGTAAGCTCGCAGGTGGGCAACTGGCGTCCATGTTCCGACATCCAGTGAACTATGTTGTCGCCTGCTTGTCCGTGCCCATGGGCCTGCGCGGTTGAATGCCAGCCCTGCGGTTTAAAAACAGCGACAATTCCTCCATGTTCCTCTATGATGTGTGGCTCAAAGTCTGGACTGAACACCATGGCTTATTCCATTTCTTTATTTTGGAGTCGATAGAGATTCCAGTACACTCCTCGCCGCGAAATCAACGCATCGTGTGTGCCGCTCTCCACGACATGGCCTTGTCCGAGCACGATAATTCGATCTGCATCTTGTATGGTCGAGAGTCGATGCGCTATCACGACGCTCGTATGCCCACGGAGAAGCCCTTCGATGCCTTTCTGCAACATCTTTTCGGTTTCGGTGTCTATGGAACTAGTGGCCTCATCGAGGATTATGACCGAAGGCTCATGCACCAGCACGCGGGCAAATGAAATAAGCTGACGCTGACCAAGCGAGAGGTTCAATCCTCCCTCTGACAGCACTGAATTGTAGCCTTCCGGCATTGCGACAATGAAATCGTGGGCGTAGACGGCTTTGGCTGCCTCTTCCAGTTTATCTTGGGAGAGTTCGAGCCCAAGCGCGATATTTTCTCGAATTGTGCCCTGAAATAGAAAAACATCTTGCGGCACGGGTTGTATACATTTTCTGATACGTTTTAAATGATATTGGCCGATAGGCACGCCATCGATTCTAATCTCACCCTTCTGTACATCCCAGAATCGCGCAAGAAGATTCGCTATCGTGGATTTTCCTGCGCCTGTATAACCGACGATCGCCACCTTTTCACCAGGATTCACTGAAAATGAAATGTCCTTCAGCACCCACTCCTCGCTCTTGTACGCGAACCACACATGTTCAAGCTGAATGTGACCTCGAATCACGTCTGGGGCTGTTTTGCCGACAAATTCCGGCAGCTGATCAGGGAGTCTGTCTTCTTTGTCGAGAAGGCCGAACACACGCTCCCCACTCGCCATAGCGCTTTGGAGTAAAATGTATTTTTCAGATAAATCTTTGATCGGCGAGTAAAACATCGCAATGAGATTTATGAAGGCGATGAGGGTGCCGATCGAAATGGTGAGCTTAAGAAAAAGCATCGCTCCTACAAGAATGACGAGCGCTGTCGTCAATGTCGACATGAAATCGACAAAGGGTCTGAAAGTGGCATACACATACATTTCTGAGATATTGGCCTTTAAGAGCTGTGTGTTGTTCTTAGCAAAATCGCGGCCGACGCGCGGTTCTTGGACGAAAAGTTTCACTATATCGATGCCTGAAATATGCTCGGCGAGAAAAGAATTCACCTTGCTCGTCCAGAGGCGCTGATTTCGAAACGCGTCGCGTGCCTTTATACGTGCAATCGCAGAAGCAGCGAATATGAGAGGTACTGTTGCAAATACCACGAGACCGAGCTTCCAGTTGAGCACAAAGAGCACTACGAGCGCGCCCACCATGATGGTCGCGTCTTTTATAAATGCGCTCAGCACATCAGTGAAAAATTGGCTAATCACTTCGATATCGCTCGTGAGCCTCGTCACGAGTCGTCCTACCGGCTGTCTCGAAAGGTATGAGAGGGATTGTTCTATGACATGGTGGTACAGCTCAAGTCGCATGTCTTTCATAATCAGCGTGCCGATGTGATTCGTGTACCATGTCATCACATATGTCGCAACAAGGACCAACGCTAGAATGAGAAGCAACAGCGCATATCGAACGATGAGCGCACCGTCACCGAATCGAAATATCTCAGCTTCATCGGAAGGAAGAGAATCGAGAACGGAGAAAGGAATGGCGCCCCATGCTTTTGAGAGAATGATTTGCGGATATTTTTCGGAGAGTGCTTGTTTCTTGTCGGTAAGCGTCGCCATCGAAAAGACATAACTTGGCTTTTCATCGAGAAGACCACTTGCGACAAGTCTATCTTTCTCTTTGCTTGTGATGCCAGAAAGCAGTGTTGCGCGCACGTATACTCGCTCGCCTATCGTGAGCTCGTCACCGTTTTTCCCCTGTAGAACATCCGGTACTGAAGCAGGTGCTACACTGTACCACTCGCGAACCAGGGCATTATCGATCGTCCGCTGAATGATGGTAGGTGTCAGGAGTTCTCCTGCAGTGCTCAATGCAAGCGCAAGAAGCGCAATGATCGCAAATAGGGCGTAAGGCTTGAGGTATGCCATTATCCTGCGCATTATCTGTGCGTCGTACCCTTTTGTAACCGGTTCTACATCGAAGAATTCAGCCATGGAGAGTCTCCGCATCATTTTGCTCTCCACATTCGGCGCAGGAGGCTTCCTCGATCTGTTGAAGCGCAGCGATTCTCGCATAGAATCCTTCGCTCTGCGCGAGGAGCTGCTCATGTGTTCCTCTCTGTGCGATCTCCCCGCTGTCGAGTACAATAATTTGATCTGCGTTGCGAAGCGTGGAAATACGGTGCGACACGATCACTGTTGTTTTCCCATTCCGTTCTTCGAGAAGGGCGCGTAAAATTCTCTCTTCGGTCTCGGCATCGACTGCGGAGAGCGCGTCATCGAGCAGCAGTATATCAGGATTTACCGCGAGCGCTCGCGCAAGCGCGATGCGTTGTTTCTGTCCTCCAGAGAGCGTAATACCTCTCTCTCCGACCATCGTATCCCAGCTTTGCGGGAAGAGGTGCAGATCTCGATCTATACCCGCGATCCGCACGATCTCATCAAATCGCGTTTGCCCTACGTCGGGATTCGAAAAAAGAATGTTTCCACGAATGGTATCCGAAAAGAGAAAGCTTTCTTGCGGCACAACGCCGAATGCGGATCTCAGCGATTTTAGACTGAATGTGCATATGTCTTTTCCGCCAATAAAAATGTGCCCCTCTCCAGGCTCGAGCATCCGTGGTAAAAGTTTAATCAAAGTACTCTTTCCCGAACCGACTTTACCGAGTATTCCTAAAATGGAACCTTCTTTAATGCGCAGTGATATGTGGCTCAGAGAGGACTTTTCCGAACCGGGATATCGATAGTCGAGAGCACGGATTTCGATATCCCCTCGAGGTCGTTCCGCAATGTTGTTCCGAGATTCTTGAATCTCGGCGCTTGTTCCGAGCACTTCGTTGATGCGCTTGAGACTCGCGGCGCCACGCTGTACGATGTTCACGGTGAATCCAGCGCTCATCATCGGCCACACCAGCATTTCCAGGTACGATAGCATCGCGATGATGGACCCAGGCGTCATCTTGTTACGGATGGATGCGTTTCCGCCGAAATACACGAGCAACACAGTACTCAGGCCCGATAGAAACGTGATGAAGGGGAAAAAGAATCCCGAAGTCTTCACCAGTTCCATGATCGCACCCTTATACTCGGTGTTGGCTGAAGTAAATTTGTCGTAGAAATACTGCTCTTTCGCGAATGATTTTACGACGCGAACACCAGCCAACGATTCCTGGGCAATATACGAAAGTCTGCCGTAGATATCTTGAATTCTCTTGAAGAGCTTACCGACAATTCGACCGAAGAGAAGGATTAGCGCGGTGATGAGCGGCAACGGTATGATGATCCATGCTGCGACTGCAGCGTTGTTGGCGAACATCGCGATGAGGATCATTGCGGTCATGAAGACACCGTCAATGAGGGCCACAAAGCCCATTCCGGTCGCTTGGCGAATCGTGCTGATGTCGTTGGTCGCGCGGGCCATGAGATCTCCAGTGGTGTTTTTACGGAAAAATCCACCCGACATGGAAAGAATGTGCGAGAAGAGCCGCTCTCTCATCTCAGCTTCAATTCGTCGGCTCGCTATGTTTATGAAGTATCGCCAGAAAAAACGTCCTATAGATATGATAAATGCGAGGACGACCATCGCGATGAGGGGCGAACTAAGATCGTGCAGTTGAAAATTGCCGCTCACGATTGTATCGATCGTGGTTTTTACATATCGTGGAATGATGACTTGGCTCGCGTCCACTGCGATGAGACAGAGGATACCGGCGATATATCTGAATGCATAGTTCTTTAAATGCGGTAGAAGCGTTGCATACTCTTTAAACATGGGTTCTTAATTCTACCGATGCTCGCCTACGGATGCAAGCCAGTTGCACTCTTCGAATGGTCTTGCCATAGTGCATCTATGAAGCACCAACAACCAATCATCGTGTACACAGACGGCGGCTGCAAGGGCAATCCAGGTCCTGGTGGATGGGCATACGTGATGCGATTCGGCGATCGCTACCGAGAAGATTATGGCGCGGAGCATGCGACCACCAACAACAGGATGGAGCTCACCGCGATTATTATGGCGCTTTCTTTTCTGGACGACAGAATCAATAGCGTGCGCCAGGCTCAACTCGATGGATCAAGCTCGAGAGCGCCCTGGACAAATGCGCCCATCAACGTATTCACCGATTCGCTCTATGTGAAAAACGGCATAACCACTTGGATTATAGATTGGAAAAAACGTGGCTGGAAAACTGCAGCGAAAAAGCCGGTAATGAATCAGGAACTCTGGCAGCGTCTCGACACACTCTGTCAGAAGCTGAATCCGTCATTTGAGTGGGTGGAAGGACATGCGGGAAATGCCGACAATGAGCGCTGCGATACGCTCGTGGGTCTTGCAATAGAGGAACTCAAGAGAACCGGAACAGTTTCGTAAGGGCGCCCTTAGCGTCTTCGGCGCGGAGTTGAACGAGCTACGGCAGCGAGCCGAGAAGGTCGTTGGCGAACACTTGCCCACCGAGGGTTTTAAGCGCGCTCGAGAGCGCATCTCGCTCAGAGGAACCCATGCCCTGGGCGCTCTTGCGCGCGGAGTACAGCGTCGTACCACTCACAAGGTCGTACACATTCATCGATCCGCTCACCGAAGCGATAAAGTAGTCGCCATCCTTCGAGACCGCACCGACATCGAGTGAAGCGAGCGCGTAGCGTTGCATATTTAAAGGCACCAAGGTTCTGAGCTGGGCGATATCCGGTGCTGAACTCGATGGAGCTGCAGCATCCGCCACCACAAACCCCTGTTTCACGAGCGCCTCTTTGAGGCTCACACTGAAAACAGTGAGGTCGAGTGCGATCGCAGCCTGCTGGCTGTTCGCTCGCACCGCAACCGCTAAAGGAACATTTTTCGCCGCCGACACGACGCTGTAGGTCGCGTACGCCACATTGCCCGACAAATCAGCTTCCACCGCATCGCTGTAGGGCAACGCCCACGACGGCAGACCGGAAAAAAGATCGCTTATGCTAGCGTAGTCTATCTGCACCGAAACACGATATTTTCCGGCTATATCGATGGCACTGATATTGAACATGGCGTTTCCATTCGAGTCCGTAAAGGCTTGAGCTGTCGCAGTGCCTACTCGTCCAGACGAGAGTTTTCTTGGGTACGCGATGAGGAGGGGCGCGCCAGCAACCGGCTGCGCGGTACCACCTCGATTTGCCATGAGCTTCGCAGTAATAGTCGGCAGCGTACCACCGAGCGGAATTTGAGTGTCCGATCCTGACACAATGGTGAGCGTGAGCGTTGCCGCGATTGCCGAAGCTTTCTTCGCGTTGCGCTCGAGCTTTACCTGAGCGTTGTCGATGTCTGAACCACCAGCTGCGGTCATAGCCTCGGCGTAGAATCGTATCGCGTCGAGCTGCCTGCCTTCAGCCGCCGCAGCGTCGCCCTTCTGCTCGGGAATCGTCACCGCGTCAATTTTCTCTTTGAAGAGGGCCTCGATACGCGCTTTCTCCTTCTGGAGCTCTCTCGTCTCGTAGCGCGCGAGCACATGCACCGTATAGAGGCCAGATTTCGTATCCTTGCTGATGTACTTCTCGACAACCTCAAAGCCAACGATGCGGCCTTTAGATTCAGTCTTCACTGTCTGAGTGATCTGTGCCTGGTAATCGGTAAGCGATGCCTTTGCCTCCGCGCTCGATGAGACACTTATAGAAACGCCCATGTACTTCATGATGCCTGCGATGAGCGAGGCTGTAGCGTCTCCAATCGTGATCGCGCTGTCGGCACCTGAGGAAGATCCCACAAAATAAGTGTACTTCGAGTCCGGCTGCGGAGTCTGAAGCACCCACTCAGGGACCTTCGGTGTGCTCGCACAGGCCGAAGCGATTATCGCGATCGCCGCCATAAGAACAACACTTCGTTTTTTCATGATGGTTTTCCTCGAGAGCCGACTATGCTCGGCGACCAAAACCCCCCGCATGAAAAAATGCCCTGGCGCGATTCAATGAATGTTGCCAGGGCAGAATGGTAGGGTTCGTTATTCGCCAAAGAAATCTTTGGCAACAGTATTTTGAACTAGATCCATGGCTCGCTTCTGCTCAGGAGTGGGTTGCTGGTTTCCCGCCAACTGTGAAAGCAGCACATCAAACTGTTTCTGCAACATGTTTTTATTGATAGCCCAGAGCTGGATAACGCGATAGATCTGCTTGTCGGGCTTGTTCTCCGGTGTGTAGGTCTGAACTTTCACCCACCAGTCGGCTTCCATCCTAAAGCCGGAAAATTTCGCTTCGCCGACGCTCGCCACAAAGCGTTCGCCATATGCGCCAAAATTCTTTGAATCCGCATCCGCGACGTTTGCGCCTTTAAAGGCATCTTTCACTCTCGTTGACAGATAGCGGGCGATTTCGGTGTCTGCCTGCATACGCTCTGCAAGCAACTGAGCGCTCTGAAGGTTCTGAGCCTCAAACTGCGCGATAAAAACGACATAATCCTTATAGTCCGCCAGCTTTTCAATGTCTTTATATCCCCCGAGAATCGCGAGCTCTACCCACTTCGGTGTCTTTACACCGTAGGCGGTCCCTTTATCCTCAAGAAGGACTTCGCCCTTTCTCAATGGTGCCTTCGTGCCGCATGAAGCTAAAATAGCCACGAGCAACAGCGCTAAAACAATTTTCCCTGCTTTCATCTTTTCCTCCTTGAAAAGACATCTCTTTATTTTAAAGTTTATAACCCTGTATTGAATGTGTACGATCTGCCGCGCATATACAGCAGATAGCTGTCCGGATAACCAGCTGCCGCTGCCGCTTCGTAGATCGCATCCTGAATCCTCGAACCCGGCATAAACGCATAGAGTGCAAATCGAGATTCGCCAGGGGCATACGACAGCTGCTCGACTTCTCGGACTTTCTTTGAAAGATTACGCTGAAACTGCGCAATCGATTTAGCGTCAGGCGTATTCTGGAGTATGAGCTCGTAGCGCACTCCCCTCGTGGCGACAGAACTTGTCATGAGCGCCTTCGACTGTTCGGTGACCTTAGGCATCGCCTGCCACACCGCTCCGGCAATGGCGTTCATCATCGCAGCGTCAGCGGACACAGGACTGAACGTCTGTGGACTTAAGAACGAGATTGAACCAAGGAGCGTCGCGGTAGAAGCATCGAAAATCTTCATGCTGCCTTGGGCTGACCCCGTCCAACCTCCTGGACCGCCTCCGAAGCTCGTCTTGGCGTCGATTTCGAGGTAGATATCGGCATTGAGTTTTTGGGCGATGTAGGTGATGATATCGATCGAACCGCCCGTCTCCGATTGGTACGCGCTCATTTGGTCTTTTTTATTCTTCTGTATTTGATCGAAATCGATCACCGAGAGACCAAGTTTCTCGATCAGATAGCGGTTGGCTTGAGATACCGCTGCCTTTGCGAGTTGAGGGTCAAGCCCCGAATTTTCGTTGTAGTACACGAGGTAGCTCATTCTGTTGATATATGTTTGGAGGAACTTGGCCTCATCCGGAGTCAGCGCATCGGCGGCGAAAGAGGTGCTCTGCGGGCTGAGTGATGCAGAAGGTGCTGACGCGCTTCCTGGTACAGGTTGACTCTGGACGATTCCTTGTGCTGTCGCGTTGGGATCTTGTGTCGAGGAGGGAAGGCTTGAAGGCATATCGGGAGTCGAAGTGCCTTGAACAATGTTCTTTGCTTGTTGAGTTTCGGCGCTTGGCCCCTTCACGGCTGCGGGAGGAGAAGCACAACCGGCAAGTCCCACCAGAATAACAATAGCAATTAAAACCATATAAGCAACTTTATTGTTTTTCATACTGTTGATATTATCCAATATCTTTTTGATACTTGCAAGGCGAAATTTTCAATAGATACTCGATTCATCGATCAGAGGGAGGTTGCGATGGGAGATGCGCGAGCACGTTTTTTGGCGAATGCGCTGCTCATACTATATTCGATGCTCAGTCTTGTAGGCGCCAGCGCGCAATCTCTTCAAAGATCGGTTCAGAGCACGGAAGCGCCCATTTTGCACGGCATTTATTTCACCGAGACCGGCTGTAGCCACTGCGATGCGTTTCTGTATTCACAGAAGCAAAAACTAGAGCAGAGATATGGGGTGCGGATCGAATTGGAAAATCACGATATTCTCTCTTCGGAAGGATATGCGCTTTGCGAAAAAATGCTGCGCCAGAAAGATTTAAAGTTCACAGTTTTCCCCGTGTTATTTATTGGAAACAATGTTTATCGAGGAAGCAGCGCCATTGAGACGAATATCGTTTCGGAAATTGAATATTATACGACCCACGCGAAGTATCTGCCTGCCATTCGACATCCGAACGAATTCAGCGCTGAGGATGCGACGCGCACTCGCACATTTGCCATCGCCCTTTTACCCACCCTCGCGGCAGGTCTCCTCGACGGTATCAACCCCTGCGCGTTTTCTACGATGCTTTTTTTCCTCTCGTTCATGGCCCTGCGGCGAACAACGCGACGATCCCAGATACTCGTAGGTTTCTCGTTCATCATCGCGGTATTTATCGCGTACATCTTGATCGGATTTGGGTTGCTCGGAGCGTTGAGAGAGTTCTTTTCGGCCCAGCGTTTTTCCCGCTACGTCGCCGGTTTTGTCAGTCTGCTCGCCGGGATCTTTGCCGCACTCAATGTTCGCGATGCGATACTGGCCCGCAGAAACGAGACATCGAATTCCTTCCTTCAGCTCCCCACTTCTCTAAAACGACTTAACCACAGTGTGATTCGACACTTCAACTCGGTGCCGCTTTATATCCTCGGTGCGGCGTTCTCGGGCTTTCTCGTATCTTTCATCGAGTTGGCGTGCACAGGACAAATCTATTTGCCAACACTCGTCTATATGAATCAGAGTAGTCGTTCATCGGTCAGCATCGCCCTCTTGTTCTCGTACAATATTGCCTTCATCGCGCCGCTTTGCGGGGTATTTGCGCTGTATATGTCGGGAACAAAGCACGAAAACATACGCGCGTGGTACATTTCGCATGTAGCGCTTGTAAGGTGGCTCTCGGCGTTATTTTTTATCGCGATGGGAATTCTTGTGTGGGTGGTGTAATGAGCGATGCGCGATTCGAACGCGCGACCTTCGGCTCCGGAGGCCGACGCTCTATCCAGCTGAGCTAATCGCCCTAAATGATTTTACTGGGGGCATGATAATTGTTCAGCCCCTTTGCGTCAAGCGCATCTGTATACAGCCCATCGCTCAGAACTCGATTCGCCCAAGCTTGGCAAGATGAATCATTCTCTTTACATTCAAGACATCATGTACGGTGAACCAATCATTTTGGCCAGCGAGTCGCCGCGCCGTGCCGCGATTTTGGAATCTCTCAAGATTGCCTTTCTCAAGATCATTCCCTCGATCGACGAGACAGTATTCGACCACCTCGAACCGGCCGAGAGAGTTACAGCCCTCGCATCGACAAAAGCGCGGCGCGGTGCGATGCTGTGGGAGGAAGAACGCGTGCGGCGTGCCTCAGAGCGAAGCAATAACTACATTTCCGAGGCATCAGCAGCTCCCCGCTTCGTGCTCGGGGCCGACACCCTCGTCGCCTTTAAAACCGAGCAAGGTTGGGAGACTATAGGAAAGCCGACAGACCTTCGTGACGCAGAGGCGATGTTGCGCCGTGAACAGGGAGTACGACAGTACGTATTCAGCGGCATTTGCCTCTTCGATATAGAACGAAACCGGCCTGAACTTTCGCTTTCGGTGTCCGAAGTGAAGTTCGCCCCAATGACCGATGAAGACATCGCCTGGTACCTCAGCTTCGACGAGTGGAAAGGTGCAGCTGGCGCATATCGCGTGCAGGGGCTTGGTTCCTATTTTATCGAAGAGATCAAGGGCTCATTCTCCGGCGTGATGGGCTTGCCAATCCACGAATTATATGGCATTCTCGAAAAGTCCGGATATTTGGCTTCTCAGCGATGAAAAGAACAAGTACTGAGACGCGCGGCATTTGAGTGCCGCATATTTTCCGTCTGTCATTACATATGCGAATGGACAGAACGAGATAAAAGGAAGGGGACCGAAAGCTATTTCGGTCACGGGAGGTCTACGTGGCAGTAGTCACCATGAAAAACCTGCTTGAATCTGGCGTGCACTTTGGGCACCAGGTTAAGCGCTGGGATCCGCGGATGAAGAAATATATTTTCGCGGAGCGCAACGGTATTCACATCATCGATCTGCAGAAAACCATTCAGGCGATCAAAGAAGCCTACGATGCAGTGCAAAAGACAGTCAGTGCGGGTAAAACCGTTCTCTTTGTGGGTACCAAGAAGCAGGCGCAGGCTGCGATTCAAAAAGAAGCAGAGCGCTGCGAACAGTTCTATGTCAACAACCGCTGGCTTGGCGGTATGCTCACCAATTTTTCGACGATCCGCAAATCCATCCAGCGTCTCAAAAAGATCGAGCGCATGGAGGTAGATGGCACTTTTAGCAGTCTCACCAAGAAAGAAATTGCAAGCCTTCTCAAAGAGAAAACAAAACTCGAAAAGAACCTGGGCGGTATCAAAGAGATGACGAGCCTCCCCGGTATTCTTTTCGTCGTCGACACGCGCAACGAGGCCATTGCAGGTGCGGAAGCGCAGCGACTCGGCATTCCTATTGTCGCCATCGTCGATACGAACTGCAACCCTGAAGGTATCACGTATCCAATTCCAGGCAACGACGATGCGATTCGATCCATCAGCCTCTTCACGCAGATCATCGCGAATGCGGTGATCGAGGCAGGCGCATCTGAGGGCCTCAAGATCATCGAGACTCTCCCGCCTGAAGAAGAACAAGAGCTCTCAGTCTCCGCCAAGCCCGAAGAGGACGAGGTCGAAATCGATGTCGAGAGTTATGCTGCTAGCTCTGTGCAGTCCGAAAAGGAGCCTGAGGAAGCTGCCGATATCGAAACTCCGATCATCGACGAAGATCGCCTTTATGAGGAAAATTGAGCAATTTCGAGGAGAAAAATCGTGGAAATCAAAGCTACGGATGTGAAAACCCTGCGCGAAAAGACCGGCGCGGGTATGATGGATTGCAAGAAGGCCCTGACTGAGGCCAACGGCGATTTTGCCGCCGCAGAGAAGCTCCTCCGCGAATGGGGTATGGCGGGCGTCGAGAAGCGCGCCGGCCGCGCCACCAATGAGGGACGAATTTTCGTTTCCCAGAACGCTCACGAGCTCGCGCTCGTCGAGATCGCCT
>CAYXOW010000016.1:322-4074 GCA_964466815.1 uncultured Treponema sp. | reverse complement strand
CACGAAAGTCGCCGAAACCGCGCTCGCCCAGAAGGCGAATGCGGTGAACGAGATCCTCGAGGGGCTCGTCAAAGAAATCGCTTCGAAGATTAAAGAGAACATCACGCTCAAGCGCGTGGCATACTTCAGCGCAGGTACGCTTGAGACACTGCACACCTACCTTCATGGCGAAGGTCGCATCGGCGTCGTGGTGAAGTTCAGCGCGAACGACGCTGCCGCCTTCAAGAACGAGAAAGTCGCCACTTTCATTCACGATATCGCGCTCCATGTCGCGGCTTTCAACCCGATGTTTCTCGACGAAACGAAGGTTCCCGCCTCTTGGCTGGCCGAGCAGAAAGAGATATTCCAAAAGCAGGTCGAGCTGGACGAAAAAATGAAGAGCAAGCCGACCAAGGTGATCGAGGGCATTCTCGCCGGCAAAGTAAAAAAGCTGCTCGCCGACGTGTGTCTCGTCGATCAGGGTTTTGTCCGCGATGAGAAAGTTTCGGTCGCGGCTGCTTTGCAGCAAGTCGTGAAAGAGACAGGATTTCAACTCACCATCGCGGATTACTATTTCGCAAAAGTGGGCCAGAACTGATCCGCTTTCGTCCTGTGACCGGAATCAAGGGCGGTCCGTCCATAACTGGCCGCCCTTTTTACACGTAGTATCGCTGAATGAGGAGAGAATGTATGGATTCGATTAAGTCTACCTATGAAGAGAGAATGAAAAAGACGATCACTGCCCTCCACGATGAGTTCAACGCCATTCGAACCGGTAGAGCCTCACCAGCCTTGCTCGATAAAGTGCGCGTCGACTATTACGGTCAGAAATCGCCTCTCTCTCAGGTCGCGACGATTTCCGTCCCCGAGGCGAGATTGATCGTCATTCAGCCTTGGGACAGATCGCTCTTCAGCGAAATTGAGAAGGCGATTCTCAAATCCGACCTCGGTCTCAACCCCTCCAACGATGGGAAAGTGCTCCGAATCGCGATTCCTCCCCTAACCGAACAACGGAGAAAGGAACTCGTCAAAACAGCGCGCAACGTCGCCGAACAGTCGAGAGTCGCTATACGAAACATCCGCCGCGACGGCCTCGAAGAGCTTAAAAAAATGCAGAGCGCGGGAGGTGTCGCCGAAGATACCGTAAAGAAGGAAGAGGCTGAGCTCCAAAAGCTTACCGACGAGTACATCGCTCAGATCGGTAAAATCCTAGAAATCAAAGAAAAAGAAATCATGGAAGTGTGAGGATCTTCAAGCATGGAAGCGAATCGCACACCTGTGCACGTCGCGATCATCATGGATGGCAACGGGCGGTGGGCAAAACAGAGGGGGCTCGCGCGCACGGAAGGACATCAGGAAGGTCTTGAGGTTGCGAAACGAATCGTACTAGCCGCACGGCTCGCGGGGGTGCGTTTCATTTCGCTCTACACTTTTTCCACAGAAAATTGGAAACGAACCGCTCAAGAGGTCGGTTTTTTGATGTCGCTCATCCGTGCCCACCTGATGAAAGAGCTCGATTTCTATCGGAAGAATGAAATTCGCATCATACACTCGGGAGACAGGCGCGCGCTTCCCCGCGAAGTTCTTCAGGAAATCGATCACGCGGTTGAAGATACACGGCACCATGAGGGCCTCACGGTGAATCTCGCGATCAACTATGGTGGGAGGGACGAGATTCTCAGGGCAGTTGAGCACATGATCGCCTCTAAATCCGGTAAGACTATCGACGAGAAGGCACTCAGGAGCCACCTCGATCACCCGGAGCTGCCCGACCCCGATCTCATCATTCGAACGGGGGGCGAAATGCGGCTCTCGAACTTTCTCCTCTGGCAATCGGCCTACAGCGAACTCTACTTTTCTTCTAAATATTGGCCCGATTTTACGCCGGAAGATTTTCGAGAGGCCCTCGAAAACTACGCGCACCGCGAACGCCGATTTGGAGACGCCCGGTGAATACGAATACGAGAGCGAGACTCCTTTTGTTCTTTATTGGTATTCCAGCGCTGGGAGTCGTCCTCTTTTTCATTCCATTTGCGCACTACATGCTGCTCGCTTTGCTCATCATCATAGTTCAATTTGTCTCTTCCCAAGAGATGCGAAAAATACTTGTGTCGGGCGGACTTAAGGATCCTGGCATCTGGACATCGGTGGGAGGCATCGTACAATCGACTTTGGTATATGCAATGTGCGCGGCGAATTTAGCTCCCGTTCGCGTGATCGAAGTCCTACTGCTCTACTTCTCTGTGGGTATGAGCGTTCTTTTCGCCCCGCTCGGGTTCAGAAAAAAAGAGACATTTCCCGAACTGTTGAAATACGCCGGTGCGAAGTCGCTTTCGTACTACTATACCGGGCTCCTTCCGAGTCTTCTCATGTTCATCGTCGTAGGTTTTCCAGAAGCGCGCAACGCAATCCTAAGCTTTGCGATGTTGACCTTTGGTAACGACAGCCTCGCGTGGCTCTTCGGTAAATATCTAGGCAAACGAAGAAACATCGTGGAGGTTTCGCCCAACAAGAGTCTTGCCGGGTTCCTCGGCGGGAGTATAGGATCCGTCGCTGCTGCTTTCATTACGCTGGGCTTGCTCAACGCTGCGCCACAGGCAAGTCTCCTCGCCATGGTTGCGCTCAGTTTTGCGCTCGGTGGAGGAATGGCGTTCTTTGTGATCGTGGGCGATCTCTTCGAGAGTGCACTGAAGCGTTCTGCAGGAGCCAAAGATTCAGGTATCATCGTTCCTGGGCGTGGCGGCGTGCTGGACTCTTTCGATAGCCTCTACTTCAGCGCACCCTACTTCATAGCGTTCTCCTTCTTTTTTCATCTATTCGGACTTTGATTCTTAAGAGGATGGCCAATTGAATTCAGTCAGCATAAAGCGAGTCATTGTTCTCGGAGCCAGCGGTTCAATTGGAAGACAGACGATCGATGTCATTCGTCAAAGCTCGGCCACCCCCCACAGATTGGAGCTTGCGGCTTTTTCTATTCACGCGGATAAGCATGCTTATCAGGCGCTGAAGCGCGAATTTCCTCTCGCGAGAGTCGCGTGGACAGGTAATGAGCGCAACGCTCCAGAAGAGATTGATTGGATAGGACCCTCCGCGCTGGAACACCTGCTTTCATCCACCGAAGCCGATATTGCGGTCAATGGAATTTCTGGTGCTGCCGGGCTGTCCGCCTCAATGTTGGCGCTTAAATACAGGAAAGACCTTGCGCTCGCGAACAAGGAATCGATCGTCATGGGTTATCGTCTACTCAGAGATCTTGCCTGTGCGAATTCGAAGCGAATACTGCCTGTCGATTCTGAGCACGCTGGTTTATTTCAACTCATTCAGCGTATCGGCAATTCGATCATCACCGACCTCACCATAACGGCTTCCGGTGGCCCTTTCTTGACGCTTCCGCTCGAGCAGCTTCCACTCATGACAGCCGAAGATGCATGTCGGCATCCTGTGTGGAAAATGGGAAGAAAAATATCAATAGATTCAGCCACGATGGCGAACAAAGGCTTGGAACTCATCGAGGCATCGAGATTATTCGATATGCCACAAAAGAATATTCATGTACTCATTCATCCGCAAAGCTATGTACACGCAATGGTAAGAACGCTCGATGGTGCGCATTATGCTCAAGTCTCAAAGCCGGATATGCGCCTCCCTATACATGATGCGCTGTTTTGGCCGGATCAGGAACCTTCGCCGTTCGGGGTCGCGGACCTCGCCGGCCGCACGCTTGAATTTTATGAACCGAAAAAAGAGAGATATCCTCTGTTGTGGATTGCTCG
>CAYXOW010000016.1:0-305 GCA_964466815.1 uncultured Treponema sp. | reverse complement strand
GCCGGGCGTGGAAACGCGCACGCTCAGCGATGTCATCGCCTTCAATGCCGCCAATGAGGTCGCCGTCGATCGTTTTGAAAAACGACAACTTCGATTCACGGAAATTGCAGAAATTATCGCCAAAACACTCGAAAAAAACTGGAATTTGCCAATTACTTCCTACGAGGATATATTCGATACCGATATGAAAGCGCGCAGATTAGCTGTTGAATTCGTGGAGCATACTGCATGATCACCATTTTGCTCGGCCTTGTTGGTCTTTCGCTTGTCGTGATTGTGCATGAGTTTGGGCACTTCGCACTCGC
>CAYXOW010000015.1:21863-26693 GCA_964466815.1 uncultured Treponema sp. | reverse complement strand
GCCTCATCATCGCGGCCAAAGGCGCGCCCGAGGCGATCGCGGATCTCTGCCACTTCAGCGAAGAGAGGCTCACGCAGCTCCACGGCAGCATCCAGAAACTCGCGGAAGAGGGTTTGCGCGTCATCGCCGTGGCCGCCGCCGAGTTTCCGAACCGCCGCCTGCCCGATATTCAGCACGACTTCGAGTTCGAGTTCATAGGCCTCATGGGATTGCGCGACCCCGTACGCAAAGGCGTAAAAGGCGCGGTGAGCCTCTGCGCGAGCGCGGGCATCCGCGTGGTCATGATCACTGGCGATTATCCGGCGACCGCTCGGCAGATCGGGCGCGAGATCGGACTCCCTGACCCTGAATCGATTATCACTGGACCAGAGCTCGACGCGATGGACGACGATGAGCTGCGCGACAAGATTTCTCGCGTCTCGATATTCGCGCGCGCTGTACCCGAGCAAAAATTGAGAATCGTGAACGCACTCAAGGCGAACGGCGAAATTGTCGCGATGACGGGCGATGGTGTGAACGACGCGCCCGCGCTCAAGGCCTCGCACATCGGCGTGGCGATGGGCGGTCGCGGGACGGACGTCGCGCGCGAGGCGGGCGCCCTTGTGCTCCTCGACGACGATTTTTCTTCGATCGTGGCCGCGACTCGAGTGGGGCGGCGGATCTTCGACAATCTGCAGAAGGCGATGACCTTCATCTTCTCGGTGCACATCCCGATCGCGGGTATGTCGCTTCTCCCTGTGCTCTTCGGGATGCCGCTCGCGCTCCTGCCGGTGCACATTCTCTTTCTGGAGCTCATCATCGACCCCGCATGCTCGGTCATCTTTGAGATGGAAGAGGAGGAGAAGGGTATCATGGATAGACCGCCGCGGCCGATAAGCGAGCCGCTTTTCGGTCCACGTATGATCGTCACAGGGCTCGTGCAGGGCTTGGGCGTACTAGCCCTCGTCGCGGCGATTTACGCGATCGCGCTCAGGAGCAACCTCGGCGAAGGCGAAGCGCGGGCGCTAGCCTTTGTCAACCTTGTGTTCGGCAACCTCGGCATGATCATCTCGAATCGATCGTGGACCCGATCGTTCTTCGCGACACTCAAAGTACCCAACCCCGCCGTGAAGTGGGTCATAGGCGGGGCGCTTGGGTTCCTCGCGCTTGTGCTCTTTGTGCCCTTCCTGAACCGCGTGTTTGGATTCGCACCGCTCCATCCTTGGGAGTTCGCCCTCTGCGTGGTGACCGGCATCATCACGATTGCGATCAACGAGGCGGTGAAACTGCCGTACTTTATGGAGGCGCGCCGCGCGCGGTGAAAGCGCTCGCCGCACGGAGTGGGCTGGGTGCGCGGATAGCGCGGGGCGCCGTCCGTGCGCGCCCGCGCATGTACTCGCACCGATTACACCCGCAGCCCAACCCCTTTCGCCGCCGAGACAATGTCCTTGAGGCCGCTCCCGGTGAGCATGACGACGACGCGCGAGCGCGGGTCGAGGGAGGCTCGGACCTTGAGGAACCCCGCGTAGGCGCACGCGCTGGATGGCTCGGCGAAAAGCCCTGAACTGCGCGCGAGCTCGCGCTGGGCGGCGAGAATTTCACTGTCGCTGACCGTCACTGCGCGGCCTCGGTGCATGCGGAGCTTCGCGAGCGCATAATAGCCGTTGCGGGGCACGTCGACCGAAATGGAGTCGGCGATCGTCGACGAGGGGCGGGTTTCGAATACGCCCGATTCGAGGGCGCGAGCGATACCGCTGGAGCCATCGGCCTGTGCCGCCCACACTGTGGGCATACGGTCGATCCAGCCGAGCTTGAGAAGATCCTCGAAACCTCGGATCACCCCCGCGATGATGACCCCGTCGCCCGTGGGAACAAAGACATGGTCCGGCACGAGATACGTGGGATAGGTCGCAGGAGGAGTGCTCGAGATGCTCTCCGCGGAGGAGGAGCGCTCGGCGGTCGCGATGCCCTCCACGGCCGCCAGATCCCTCGCGATCTCGAAACTCGCGGTCTTCTTTCCCTCGATGGTGAGCGGATTGTAGGCAGTGTTGCGCGAGAGCATGCCCGTCGCCTTCGAGTACGCGAGCGACTGATCGAAGGCGAGATCGTAGGTGCCGTCGACCTCGATCAACTCCGCGCCGTACTGCAGAATCTGCACGCGTTTCGCGATGGGCGCCGATTTCGGCACATACACTTTGATCTTTATTCCCGCTGCCGCGCCCACGCACGACATGCTCGATGCAGCGTTCCCCGTCGAGGCGAGCACAATCTCCTTTATTCCGAATTTGCGCGCGAACGCCGCGACGAGCCAGCTCGCGCGATCCTTGTAGGAGCCGGAGGGATTGCAGGTGTCGTCCTTGAGGTAGAGTCGCGGCATGCCGAGCTCGGCGCGCAGTCGCTCTGGTGCCCAGAGCGGCGTCTGCCCCACGGGGATCGGGGGGAAAAACGACTCCTCGACGGGGAGGGGAATGCTGTCCCTCGCCGGAGCGTCTCCCTCCCACGCGCACTCGAGCACGCCGCGCAGAGGCTCATCGGACTTCTGGACCGAGGAACAGGCATCGCAGAGGTAGCGGCCAGGTTCGATGGGGTACGTCGTGCCGCAGCTCGGACAGCGGTAGAACCAGCGAGTGCTCATGAGATTTCCTTATTTTACGCGCGCTTCGAGCGCGTAGGGCAGGGCTGCGTAGAATGCCGCGGCGATCTCGAGATCGTCGACACGTGTGGTTTCGTTCGGCGCATGTGCCTGCGCCTCATCGCCGGGTCCGAATCCGATGACCGGAATCTTGTGGCGTCCGCAGATCGCTACGCCATTCGTCGAGAAGGTCCACTTGTCGACGACGGGCGTCTTTCCGAAGAGCGACGAGTACGCATCGACGCCCGACTTTACGAGCACATGGTCGGCCGGAATTTTCCAGGTGGGGAAGTAGAGCTCCTGATGGTACTCGGTGCCTGTCCAGGCCGGCCAGCGATACTCGGGCATGTGCACCGTAAAGTCCTTTACGCCCGCTTCCTTGAGCGCGTCTTCGACCTGTGCGATGGCCAGTGTGTCGGTCTCGCCCCAGGTGAGGCGGCGGTCGCAGTAGAGCATGGCTTGGTCGGGCACTGCGCACTGACTCGGCCCGTGGACATTGATCTGACTGACCACGATCGTGCCTTTGCCGAGGAAGTGATCGTCGTCGGGCAGAAGGCGCTCGTTGAGCTTTTCCAGCGCGAGTGCCGCGCGTGCGGCTTTATAGGCGGCACTGTCGCCGCGTTCAGGCGCCGAACCGTGGCAGGCTAGACCCTTGATATCGATCTGAATTTCCATGCGGCCACGGTGGCCTCGGTAGAGCCTGCACGAGGTGGGCTCGGTCGATACCGCGAAGTCCGGTACGAATTTCTCTTCTTCGATGAGATACTTCCAGCACATACCATCGCAATCTTCTTCGATCGCGGTGAAAGAGAACCAGACTTCGAAGTCGCCCTTATACGCGAAATCCTTCAAGATGCGCGCGGCAGTGATCATCGAAGCCGCTCCGCCGAGCTGATCTGACGCACCAAGACCATAGACGAGACCATCTTTGATCAAGCCCGAGAACGGCGGCGTTTTCCACTGCGATTCGTCACCGACGCCAACAGTGTCGATGTGCGCATCGAAGACGATTTTCTTCGAGCCTTTGCCGACTCGGCCGAGGAGAGAGCCGAGGCCATCGATCCAGAGATCCTCCATTCCCGCCTCTTCGCAGAGCTTTTTGAGGAGCTGAATGCGATCCTTTTCGGTAGTGGAAAAAGCCGGAACTTGAATGATCGAGCTCAGGTTCTTTGCGGTATAGTCGCGATACTCATGCGCTTTTGCAAGAATCTTCGTGCTGTCCATGTGTTACCTCTCTTCCATGCGTTTCCATAATCTCGAAGCTTCTTTCCGAGCTTCGGCCTCAATCAAAGCATCGTCGTAGAGCGGACGATGGTCAAGTATCCTGAGCGATCCCGCCACCATCACCGTGCGCGCCGAGCGGCTCGACATGCCGAACGCAAAGTGCCCGGCAATGTTGTTGCCCACAAGCGGTGTCGGAGGATCGTAATCCCAAAGCACGAGGTCTGCGGGAGCTCCCACGCGCACAGTGCCGAAGCCGGGAAAGTCAGGTGCGAAATCTTGATCGAAGTATCGCCCGAGGATCGCATTACCCCGATGCAGCGCCTTGAGAAAATCGCCTGGCCACCAAGGCCCCATGCTCTCTCGGTGGCGGAACACCGCGAATTTGAACTCCTCGAGCATATCCGCGCCCATGCCATCGGTGCCGAGCACCACATTGCGGAAAGTCGGCAGCAGCGCGTTGTAGCCCACCGCGTTGTTCATGTTGGAGCGCGCATTGTGGGCGAGAAAGGTGCCGCGCGCATTCATTATTTCGATTTCGGAGGGCGTGAGCCACACCCCGTGCCCCACGATTCCCCTGTCCGTGAGGGCACCGACAGCCTCGAGGCGCTGCACGGGGTCCGCCCCGAAGCGGTGCCGCGCATCGACCGCGTCGAACTTGTCTTCGGCGAGGTGGATGTGAATGCCTCGGCCAGTGGTTCGTACTGCATCCGCGAGCGCGCCGAGAGTCTCATCGCCCACCGTGAAGCTCGCGTGGGCGCCGATGGCCGCCTCTACGAGCGGTTTCTCTCCTCTCGCCCGCACCTCGTCGACTTCGCGGGCGAAGCGGACATTTTCAGCCACACCTGCCCGAGCGCCGTCCATGCCGTTACGGTCGGTGGCCTCGTAGCAGAGAATACCGCGCACCCCCACGGTTTCGAAGCCGTAGCGCAACACCGAAAGGCTGCCATCGATACACTCAGGACCCGCATGGTGATCGATCACGCCCGTTACGCCTG
>CAYXOW010000015.1:14884-21839 GCA_964466815.1 uncultured Treponema sp. | reverse complement strand
GGAGCAGCCGGCTAAGGCGCTCGCGCGCAGAATCGCGGGATCGATCGCCCGATCGAGCCGCCACCAGAGGTGGGCCAAGAGCTGGGCGAAATCCTTCGATGGCGCGATGTCGACGAGCATCCCGCGCGCAAGCGCCGAATAGAGGTGCGTATGTCCGCAGACGAGGCCCGCGGACAAATAGCCGCCTGAGCCAGCGACCTTCGCCAAAGGAAAGCGGGTCGTGAGATCGGGGCCGATGGCCGCGATGGTGCCACCACTGATGGGCGACATTGAGTCTGCGGCCGTTTCTCCTGCGCCGCCGGCTTCTGTGTGAGGAGCAGCGCCCTTCTCCCGGCGCCGCCTCGCCAGGCTCAAATACCGCCACATCGGTCGGTTCCGACACCGAAGGCGGTTCGAGTTCCATAATCCGGACATTTTTAAAAATGATCATTCATGCACCTCCACGAGGTATCGATGGTGAGCCCACACCACCCGAGCGAGCGCCACCATGTCGCGGTGCGCGGCTTGCGAAACCGTACCGTTCCAAGCGAAGTAGGGCAGTTCGACCACATTGCCCGATATCGAAGAACGCAGCACGAGGTTTGGACGCTGCGCGCTGCCCACAAAGGCAAAGCCAGCGTTGTGCGAGGCAGAGAGATCGCGTCGCGAGTCGAAGAGCGTCGGTTTTCCCGAGAATGGTTCGCCCTCCCACGGGCAGAAGAGCGCGCAGTTTCCGCACTCGTTGCAGAGCCGATCGATGTGCAGAATCTGCGCTGGCTGGTCGAAAGCGCGCGCGGTCTCGATGACCATATTCGCTCTATTCGGGCAGACTTCGACGCAGCGAAGACAGGCTGTGTCGCATGAGAGGCATCGCTCAGCCTCGCGTGCGGCAAAATTCGGGTCGCTGAATGTGAGAGACGGCAAAAGTTTTCCTCTTGTTGCGCGCGACGTGGAGGTGCAGCTCGATGCGCTATAATCGTCGCGCGTAGTCTCGATGCCTCGTTTGTTTAAAATGGCGAACGCCGCAGCACGCCCATCGGCTTCAGACGCGATGATCGACGACGGTCCACGGCGTGCGTCGCCGCAGACGTAGAGATTCGGCACTGAACTCTCCATCGTCGTCGGATCGACTGCCGGTAACCCGCCGCGCCCTGGAGCGATACCGAAACGCGCGAAGAGCTCGGGATCCGGCTCTTCTCCCACCGCAGCCACAAGGAGATCGCAGGGAAGTTTGAAAATGTGATCGGTGGGAACAGGGCTTCGCCTGCCCGACTCATCTTTGTCGCCGAGTTTCATTCGGCGCAGTGTCACTTTTCCGGACTCGAGCGCTTCGGGGAGCGAGAGTTCGAGTAAGATTTGATCCGTCGACTCGCTTTGCGCGCTGTGGAGGCGCGCGGCCTCATCGAGCGCATTGTTGAGTTCCTCGCGATCGGCGGGCATTTCGCGTTTTGTGCGGCGGTAGGACCAGTGCACAGACTGCACGCCGGGGATGCGCGTCGCCACACGAACCGCATCGCAGGCCGTGTTGCCGCCTCCCACCACGAGCACCCGGCGCGCGCCCATGAATGCGTTCGTGCCCCCGCGCATGCAGGTGCCGAGAAATTCGAGGGCGTCGATCACACGAGGGCCAGAGCCCTTGAGCTCGAGAGCGCGCGCCCTGTGCGCGCCCTGCGCGATCACGATGCTGTCAAAGCCTTCGGTGCGTAACGCTGCAGGATCGCGGATGTCGAGGTTGAAGCGGAACTCGACTCCGAGACGCTGAAGACGCACGATGTCGGATGCGATATCTTCACGGGAAATTCTGAAATTGGGAATCGTTGTGGCGGGAACGCCACCCGCGTGCGACTGCGCGTCGAAGACGACGACCTTCTGGCCGTATTGGGCGAGGTGCCATGCGCAGGAGAGACCTGCCGGCCCCGCCCCGATCACCGCCGTTTTCCCCACGGCGGCGTGAGGCCAGGCTGCGCGCTCTTCTGCGCTGTGGAGAGTCGCGCCATTGGAACTCGTCGTGCCTTCGCCGCCCGCTGCAGCCCGAACCGTGGCGAGCTTCACGTCGCGAATCCGAACCGCGCCCTCGTAGTCGACGCGCGAGCAGTGTTCCTGACACACATGGTCGCAGAGCACACCCGTAATCGCGGGCAGCGGATTGTCGGACAGGACGATGGAGAGACCGCGATCCGCGTCGCCGCTTCCGGTAGCTGCGATATATGCAGGCGCTTTTTGCCGAACAGGGCACGCCTCGATGCAGGGCGCGGCGAAACAGTCCACGAGGGGCAGCGAGCCCCGTATCGTCGCGGTGCCCTCTTTCCAGTCCTTGTAGTAGTAAGGCTGTTCGAACACTCCCGCAGCGAGGGCGGCGATCGCTGCCGCGTCTGCCTTGAGAGGCGCGCTCTGCAGCGCTGCGAGCACATCCCGCACCATGTGCGCCATTCTCTGGTAACCGCCAGGCTTGAGAATATCGGTGGCGATCGTGAGCGGCCCTAGGCCCGCCTTCACGAGATCGGCGGCATTCATCGCCCAGACCCCGCCGCAGTAAGAGAAACGCAGCGGAAAATCGGGCATCGCCGCCGCTAATTTGGCTGCGAGGTGAATCGTGATGGGGTAGAGCGCCCGGCCCGACATGTAGCGCTCTCCGCCCGGAAGACAGCTGCCCGTGTTCACGTTGGCGAGCGTGTTCGAGAGCTTGATCCCGAAGCGGCGGCCACGCGCGGCGGCGACCGCAGAGAGCCTCTGGATGAGGGCCAGCGCCATGTCGAACTGCAGGTCGTGTTCAAAACTGGCACGCTTGAGCTCGATATCGGTCCAGCCAAGCCGATCGAGGATGTTCCGCGCTGCGTCGTAGCCGAGGAGTGTGGGGTTGAGCTTAATGTAGGTGTCGAAGCCCTTCTCTTCGATGAGGTATGTACCGATCCGCTCAATTTCATCGGGCGGAGAGCGTGACAGAGTGGACGGGGCGGACGGGCATGTGTTCGGCAATCGCGCGGGCACGCTCGACGGCCCCCTGTCCAAACGCGAGCGCAAAGCGAGGCGACTCGATAAAGTTGCAAAGTACTGCGATCGCCGTGTCCCAGTAGTCGCTCGCTTCGGGGCGACGCATGCCCTCGATGAAACGGTCCATCTTTTCGCTCTTTATGCCGTCGAGCGTGTACCCCACCGACATATTGAAGATAAAGTCGCTCGGTTTGTGCGACCATATTCGCGCGAGCAAGTTGATGGCGATCCACGCGTTGAGGTATTCGGTGCGCGCCTCATCGAGCGTGAGCTCGGTCGACCACTCCACGTTGTGCCCTTCGTCGAGGGCGTCGATGCAGGGTTTTTCGATATCGAGGTGATCGTTCTCCTGCACGGTTTTGAGCTCGAATACGCGGGCTCCCGAGAGGTATGCGGCGATGAGGTTTGGAGCAATCTGGGTGTGAGGGCCGGCGGCAGGTCCTAAGGGGATGCTGACATTGGCGGCCATCACCGTGATGCCTGAGCTCTCGGCTTCCTGTTCGAACACATCGAGCCACGTGTCTTCGGGTATCTCAAATATGGTGCGTTTTTCGAGATACTCGCCCACGATGCGCTCGAGCAGCGCCGAGAGAGAGGTCGTTTTCATTACTTTGCTCATCGGTACCCCCAGGTAAGGAATTTGCCGTAGCCAGGACTCGAGCATATCGCACCTGCCGCATTCGACATAGCACCCTCGCGGTGAATACGGAGCGCTGCGGCGAGTCGCACAGAGGCGTACACACAGGCTCCGCGCACGAAGGTGCCTTCGATCTGACCTGCGAATCGCATGTCGGCGAATGGCGTAATCGAACTCTTGCTGAACATGGTTTCCGGAGTGAGACAGCTCGTGCGTTTCGGGTCGACGAGGACGAAGTCCGCGTCTTTGCCGGGAATCAACGAACCCTTGCCCTGCCAGAGCCCGTACCGCCGTGCGGCTCCTCCGCTCGTCACTTCGAGAAAGCGTTCGAGCGTGAGCCGTTTCGCGAAGAGCCCCTCGGAGAGAAGGTAGGGGAACAGCGTTCCCGTACCAGGGATGCCGCCGTAGGCGGTAAGTGGATTGTCGGTAAATTTTTCGTAGTCAGGTGCGCCCGCGTGATCGGAGGTTGCAAAGTTGATCGTTCCTTGTGCGAGCAGGTGCCAGAGGAGGGCCTTCTGCTCGGGACTCTTGACGGGAGGCGCCGTTTTGAGCGCGGCGCCGAGTGTCGAGAAGTCGCTCTCATCGAAGGCGAGGTAGTGGGCGCAGGTCTCGCAGGTCGCTCCCTTGTCGGCTGCCGCGGTGGCTGCCTTCGATGTGCCGACATGCACGATGTGGAGGTATTTTGCGTATTGTCCTGCGAGCTTGAGCGCCTTGATCACTGCGGCGATCTCAGCATCCATCGGCCGAGAGGCGTAGTAGTCTCTCCATTCGGGTCGGTGCGGGCCTCGGGTCGCTGCGAGATCCTTTTCGGATTCGGCGATGACGTCGGGATCCTCGGCGTGCAGCAATAGAGGTCGCCCCACGGTGGCGCAGGCTTTGGCGGCAGCCGCGAACTGGAGTTCGTCGACGGCAGGAAAGCTGTCCATGCCGGAGATGAAGTACGATTTGAATCCCACCACCGTCGGAGAGAGTTCCCGCACTACCTCAGGAATGTCCTCGATCTTCATGGAGCCGTTGATGCCCCCATAGAACGCGAAGTCGACGAGCGCCCGCTCCCGCACGACGGCGAGTTTCTTCTCGAGCGCCGCCACGGAGGTAATAGGCGGCATTGAGGTGCAGGGCATATCGATGACAGTCGTCACGCCGCCTCGCGCTGCCTCTGCACTGCCGTGAAGAAAATCCTCGCGGTGGGTGAAGCCCGGCTCATCGAAGTGGACGTGCGGGTCGATCGCCCCGGGAAAGGCCATGAGTCCCTGGGCATCCAGGGTCTCGTCGGTCTCCGCCGCAGGGCCTCCGGCACCTGCCTCACGAATTGCCTCGATCTTGCCGTTCTTGATGCTGATGTCGACGCGCTTAAAATCGCGCTCGCCGGGCAGTGCCGCGGCCACATTTCGTACTATCATGCTGAAATCCTCGTGCCTTACACATTAGCATTTTCATCTACAATTTTCAGAACGCCTTCGATGTCGAAGTTCGACAACTCACCTACGCACCATCGCGGGAATCGTTCTCCTCGCGTGCAAGGATAGCCGATATTTTCTCTGGTATGAGCGGAAGATCGTAGTATGCGAGCGCCTTGTCGCTCCCTGCGCGCACTGCGTCGAGCACGGCGAAGTATCCCGCAATACCGTACTGGAGCGGCGGTTCGCCGACTGCCTTTGAGTTGTAGGGTGTCGTGGGATTTTCGACTGGTGGGAGAAACTCGATGTCGATATCCTGCGGCATAAAGGTCACATCCGGCACTTTATAGGTGGAAAGGGTGTCCGAAAGAGGTTTTCCATCTGCGCCAAAGCGCAGATCCTCGAGAAGTGACCAGCCGAGACCCTGCGCGAGTGCACCCTCGATTTGGCCGCGGTCTGTCGAGATGTCGATGCTCTCTCCTATATCGTGCACAATGCTGACTCGATCGAGAGAGTATATCCCACGGAGCAGATCGACAGTCGCCTCGACAAGGGCGGCACCGTACACGTGGTACGCGAAAGGTCGGCCGCGCTCGGCCTTCATGTCGTATTCGAGGAAGGGTGTCGCGTAGTATCCGTGCGCCGACAAATCGCGACGCGCCGAAAGCATTTCCTCCACGAGCTTTTTCCACGAAAGTTCGGTCTTTTCTCCATTGAGAAAAACAGCGCCGTCCCTGATATCGATCTCGCTGTCCTGTCGTCCAAGGAGTTCGGAGGCTCGCCTCACGAGGCGGGCGCGCAACTCTTCGCAGGCAACTTTGGCCGCCATGCCGTTGAGATCGGCGCCGGTGCTGGCGGCGGTCGGCACGGTGTTGGCCACGGTGATGGTGGTGGTTTTTTGCACGGTGACGATGTCGATGGGTACACCCAATGTTTTCGCGACCACGAGCGCAATCTTGCGCGACACCTGCTGGCCCATTTCGATGACGCCGGTGGATACCTGGACAGACCCATCGCCGTAGATGTGCACGAGCGCGCCTGCTTCGTTCATTTTGAGCTGCGTAAAGGAGATGCCGAAGGCGACCGGGATGAATCCGATTCCTTTTTTAAAGAGCTTGTGCGCAGTGTTGAATGCGGCCACGCGAGCCTTTAGCGCGGTATAGTCGACTTTTTCGAGAAGGCGCTCCACGGATTCGGAGGCGCGCACGCGTTCGAGTTTCATGCCGTAGTAGGTCTCGTCGCCCTCGGCGAAGAGGTTGCGCCGCTTGAGTTCGGTGCTGTCGATTCCCATTTTCTGCGCGAGCGCGTCCATGGCCGCTTCGATGACGAAAAATGCCTGCGGTCCGCCGAAACCTCGAAATGCGGTGAAAGAGGGCAGATTCGTGTGGCACATGTAGCCCGTGACCCGCACATTAGGGATCTGGTACGCGCCGGTCGCGTGAAGCACCGTGCGGGCTAAGATCGCAGGCGAAAGGTCGCACGTGGACCCGGAATTCTGATAGTAATCGGCCTCGAAGGCGATGAGTTTGCCGTTGCGATCCGCGCCGATGCGAAAATCGGTGGAGTAGGGGTGGCGCTTGCCCGTCGCGCGCATATCGTCTTTGCGGTTGAGATAGAGCTCTACCGGTTTTCCTGTCAGCCAGGATGCGACCGCCGCCAAACATGCCCAGCTGGTCGCCTGATCTTCTTTGCCGCCAAAAGCTCCGCCGAGGCGCCTCGCCTCGACCTCGACCATGTTCATGGGCAAACCCAGCACCTGGGCGATTGCCCTCTGGACGCCTGTCGGCCCCTGGGTACTCGAGATTACGTGGACTCTCCGGCCGTCGATTACCTGCGCGAGCGC
The DNA here is from genome assembly GCA_964466815.1 of uncultured Treponema sp. Taxonomy (GTDB): domain Bacteria; phylum Spirochaetota; class Spirochaetia; order Treponematales; family Rectinemataceae; genus Rectinema. The sequence goes on along the minus strand of CAYXOW010000015.1, from coordinate 14,989 downwards.
GCCTTGGGTCTCGAGATACACATGCTCCTGGCCGGCGGAGTCGGCGCGACCCTCCGCGACGAAGTCGCAGCGCGCGAATGCCGCGGCCGGGTCGCCGCGAGCAAT
>CAYXOW010000015.1:14572-14822 GCA_964466815.1 uncultured Treponema sp. | reverse complement strand
GCCTCGCTGTCGATTTCGATGAGGGCGGCGGCCTTGCGCGCGAGCGTGCGCGTGGACGCCACGACGAGAGCGACCGGTTGACCCCAATATTCCCACTCATCTTCGGGCAGAAGCGGTTCGTCGGGCTTGTTGAAGCCGATCTGGTTTGTCCCCGGTATATCTTTCGCGAGAATTACGCGCACCGAAGGATCGAGGGCTTCAGCAGCCGCGGTGCGTATGGCTTTGATCGCGGCGTGGGCTGAATCGGAGA
>CAYXOW010000015.1:9799-14543 GCA_964466815.1 uncultured Treponema sp. | reverse complement strand
TGGAGGCAGCCGTTCGGCCTCGGAAGATCATCGATGTACTGTGTGGTTCCAAGAACGTTGGGGAGCGATTCGGGAATGAAGTTCGAATCTTGAACTGACTGAAGATGATTTTGTGCGTTCATGGGAAGAGCTCCTCGGCGATGCCGGTGTATTCGAAGAGTCTGACAAAATGAGCCAGCATGAGCTGATGGACCATGCGCCGCCGATACTCCTCGGAACCGCGCACGTCGCCGATTGGGTGTACTGCGTCGCGTGCAGCTTGGGCCGCTGTGCGCGCGAGCGCAGCCAGTTGTGATGCATTCGAAGGATCGCAGCGCTGTCCTTCGAGTGCATCGATGGCAGGTCGACAGAGCGTCGGAACGGGGGCGACACCGCCGAGGCTCACGCCGACGTCGGCGAACCTTCCCTCGACGAGAGAGAAGGAGATGGCGGTGTTCACCGCTGCGATATCGAGGTTTTTTCGCTTACTCGCTTTTTCGAAGGAGAAAAGTCGACTCTCTCCCCTGCGAGCGATTGGAACGCGGATGCTGGCGAGCACTTCGCCGGGCTGCAGATCGAGCCTCTTGTAGCCGAGGAAGAAGTTCTCGAGCTGGACAAAGCGCATAAGCGCGCCACCCTGTGTGCCGATCGCGAGGCGCGCGTGAAGCGCGAGGAGCATTGAGGTGATATCGGCCACAGGGGATGCATTGACGATGTTACCTCCGACCGTTGCGAGGTTGCGGATGAGGGTGCTTGCGAAGGCAGTTTCAAAACGCTCGATCCCAGGAACCGCACGCCGAACTTCGGGCGACGCGAAGAAGTCTCGCACCGACACCGCCGCGCCGATATCGAGCCACGCCTGACCACCTTCAGACTGCACTTGAATCCTTGAATACTCCGGAACCATCCTCGTGATGAACGGTGTGAATCCCTCGTCGGGCTCAGGGTTCCGCACATAGAAGTCGGTGCCGCCGCCCACTATAGAAGCGCCTGCGATCGCGCCGGTAGCGGCGACGCCGTCCGACTCTTCCACAAATTCCAGTACTGATCGCGGAAGCACCTTCGCATCTACGAGGGCGCGCAGTCGCTCTATAGGTTCGAAGGGAAGCTGTGCGAACTGCTGAACTAATCGAGCCGCAGCCCTGCGTATCGCTGCGTAACCTGTGCACCTGCAGAGGTTGCCGTCGACCGCACGGAGCGCTCCAGCTAAATCGAGAACGCCAGGCTCGGCGAGCCACGATGTGAGCGAAATTATGAAGCCAGGTGTACAGAAACCGCACTGACTCGCGTTCTCTTCGAGGAATGCGCGCATCACGGCGGTTAGACCGCCGTCCGTCCCCTCGACGAGACCCTCGAGCGTAAGAAGATGTTTTCCACGCAATTCGCCGGTCGCGAGAAGGCACGAGGGCATGGCGCGATAGCGAACGGTTCCGTCGATTTTTTCGCCGACCAGCACCGCGCAGGCGCCGCAGTCGCCCTCTCGGCATCCTTCTTTTGTTGAGTTGAGCCCCAATTCGCCTCTGAGAACATCGAGGACCGGTGTCCCTTCCGACGAGTGGAGCGCCCTCCACGAGCTGTTCACTTTTGTATGCGCTGAAGGCATGTTTTCACTCCTAACATCAAGAGTATAGCACGAAATTTGAGGAAGGGAATTCAGTGCGGTTTAAAATGACGGGAGAGCGCGTCTGCGACCGACTCCGTACCCTTTTCAGTGCTCTTCTTCGACGTAGAGCGAGATTTTTCTGAAATTATCGACATCGACGAGGCCGCGATCGGTGATCTTAAGGCTCGGTATGACAGGGAGAGCCATGAACGAGAGCGTCATGAGGGGGCTCGTGGCGGTGAGGCCCTCCTCCTGGAAAAGTTTCTCGAAGGCGCTCAGCCGTTCGATCACGAAGTCCGCCTCCCTGTCGCTCATAAGTCCGGCAACGGGAAGCGGGAGATCGAGCACGATCCTGTCGTCGAGGGCGAAGACGAGACCGCCCTTGATCTTGTTGAGGTGGCGGGCCGCCTTGAAGATCGAGTTGTCGTCGGCACCTGCGATAATCATGTTGTGGGAGTCGTGGCTGATCGTACTACCGATCGCGCCTCGCCTGAGTCCGAGGCCCTTGATGAATCCCTTGCCGATGCTCCCTGTGCCCGCGTGGCGTTCGATCACGAACACTTTGAGAATGTCGCGCTCCGGATCGGAGACCAGCAGTCCTCGCTCCGAGGGCATGCGCACGATGCCGTGCCCAGTGAGGAGCGACTCGTGCCGTACTTCGATGACCCGTACGGGAGTGCCTTTGTCGGGAATCTGGAAATCTTCTTGAGTGAGCCACTTGATGTTCACCGAGTCGCGTATGGGTGTTCGCGGGGCAGGGAATTGATCTCTGAGGGTGCCGTTCTGGGCGACGATCGTGCCTCCCTTGATAACTATTTTCACCGCGAAGTGTTCGAATGAGGGGAACGCGATGAAATCGGCTTTGTATCCCGGGGCGATCGCGCCCTGCGAAGGTATGCCGAACCAGCGCGCGGCATTGCAGGAGGCAATGCGAATCGCGTCGATGGGATCGATTCCCGCATCCAGCATGAGTCTAAGCGAAAAGTCGATATGCCCTTCATCCCGCAGGTCGTTGCAATGTCGATCGTCCGAGCAGAGCATGAAGCGCGCGGCGTTTTCCCTCCGCACCGCAGGTAAGAGGGCCCGGAGATCCTTCGCAGTGGAACCCTCTCTCAGCATGATATACATGCCCTTGCCGACTTTCTCCAGGGCTTCGTCAGCGCTTGTGCACTCATGATCCGAACCGATGCCCGCGGCGATGTACGCTGAGAGTTTCGCGCCGCGCAGCCCAGGGCTGTGCCCATCGATCGGCCTGCCCGAGGAGCGGAAGAGGGCGATTTTATCCATGAGCTCAGGGTGCTGTGCGAGCACTCCCGGATAGTTCATCACTTCTCCGAGACCGAGTATCCGTTGTTCCTGGAGAAACTGGTGCATGTCCGAAGCGTAGAGTGCCGCTCCTGCCGAATCGAAGTCGGTCGCGGGCACGCAGGAAGGAACCATGAAGTACACATCGAGCGGAATGTTCTGCGACACGTTCAGCATGTAGCGCATGCCGTCGTATCCCATCACGTTTGCGATCTCATGGGGGTCGGCGACGATGGTCGTCGTTCCGTGGGGCACGACGATTCTTGCATATTCCGCGGGGGTTAGAAGTGAAGATTCTATGTGGACGTGGGCGTCGATGAGCCCCGGCGCCAGCAGCATGCCGCCGAGATCGATGGTCTCTCGTGCATGGAGTCCATCGTTCACTCCGACCACGAACCCGTTTTTAACGGATACGGTCGAATTCTCTAACAGTCTTCCCGAAAGCACATCGACGACTGCACAGTTCGTGAAATTGACGTCGCAGAGCGCTTTGCCGATCGCCGCATCGATATTGTCTCTCAGCATGTCATCACTTTCGCACGGCGCAGCGTCGCCGTCAACGCGTGGTGATGAATGCGTCCTGACTCGAACCTGGAACGGATTTGACGGTTCCGATCCACTTCTTTGCGTCGTTCGAGCTCGCGTAGGGGCCGACTTTCACCTGATAGTAGTTTCGGCTGCCGATGACTTTCGTGACGATTATCGCCGTCATTCCACGACTTTCGAATTCGCTTTGAAGTTTATCCGCGGTAGCTTTTTCGGAAAAGCTTCCAACCTGAATCCAATATTCCGAGCCTGTGGATGAGGTTGTTTTCGATGCAGTTGCAGAGGGGGCAGGTGCAGAAGCAGGCGTAGAAGCTGGCGTAGCCGCAGAGGGAGCAGGGCTGGTTGTAGGTTTTTGCGCTGCCGGTTTGGGCGAACTGCTGGCTGAGGAGCGGGCAGGGACTGTCGTGGTGGCGGCGGGAGCTGCGCTCGCGCGCGTGCTCGTTCCTGTGCTTGTGCCCGCACTGGTGCTTGAGTTCGCAGCTGGTGCCGTAGGCGCCTGAATTACAACGACTGAGTTGTCGGCGCTAGCACTAGTTGCGCTCTGTGTCGTCGAATCGTTTCCTGACGATTGAACGACGATGCTGGGAAATGCTGAAAAGTCGTTCGCGGATTGCGCTTTGCCTGGCGATCGCCCCGTCAGATCGAATGGTTTTGAGGCCGATACCGCGTTGGGTGGAAACAGAATAAACGCCATGAGAAATACGACTAGAGTAAAACCGCTCACCGCAACTGCGATCCAGATAATTTTTTTTGAACGATCTGACATATATGAACCCCTACCATCATGTATCGGCATATTCCGCTTCTCTGTAAAGCGCCAGGGTGCACACCTGCGAAGCGGCACGCTCAGCCCTTCGACTGCGGGTGCATTTTCGCGATGAGATCGATAAGCTTTGCGCGCAGAACTTCATGAGTGCCGGTATTCCATAACATAAAAACCGGCACTTCGCGAGGCCGCATATTCCAGAGTTCGCGCTGACTCGCGATTCGCTTAAGCGCTTCGGCATTCGATAGGCCATCTCGAACCTGAGCACGTCCTAGACGCAGGTAAAGGGGGGCGCGAACTTCGATAATTGCTCCACAGATACACGCGTGCGGGAAGCGGTACAGAAGTGCCGCGTTGATACAGAATCGGTCGACCCCTTGCTGTTTCGCCGTCTCGATTTCTTGGTCGAGAAGCGCGTACATGGCGGGGTGAACGATGGATTCGAGTTTTTTAAGTTGGTTCGAGTCGGCGAAGACGATCTTTCCGAGCCGCCCGCGATCGATATCTCCATTGCCCGCGACAATCGACGTTCCAAACGCTTCTTT
>CAYXOW010000015.1:9198-9789 GCA_964466815.1 uncultured Treponema sp. | reverse complement strand
AGCGAGTCGGCCGACTCTGCGAGCGCCCTGTGGCCCAGCTTATCGACATCGGAGATGCGCCAGCCCTGCGCCTCGAGGAGCGCTGCAACTTCGTTTTTCCCGGCACAATAACCGCCAGTGAGCCCAAGAATCATCATAGATTCCACCTTTTTTGCCCGGTTGTCGCACCGTGTCACACCGCGACCGCGCAGAGGCTCTGCCATGCACCCTCAATATCAAAGATGCATGTCACCCCAGGAGGTTGCCGTTTCCACGCTTACCCTAAGCGGCACATCGAGCTGTACAGCACCTTCCATTTCTTCTCGAATCCGCGCCATCGCGGATTCGACCGAACGCTCAGGGGCCTCAAAAATGAGCTCATCGTGTACCTGTAGGAGCATCTTTACCTCGGGCATCTCGCGGTCGAGCATGCGCTGCACGCGGATCATAGCGATTTTTACGATATCCGCAGCTGTCCCCTGGATTGGTGTATTTACTGCGACACGCTGGGCAGCTTGCTGCTCAGTCTTATTCCTTGAATCGATACCGAGGATGCGGCGCCTTCGACCAAAAAGTGTGGAGGAGATGCCGGTTTTCTGAGCCTCGGCCACC
>CAYXOW010000015.1:5194-9188 GCA_964466815.1 uncultured Treponema sp. | reverse complement strand
GAGGACTTTTTCGAAGAATCGATTGATGCCCGGATACCGGGCAAAATAGGAGTCGATGAACTGGGCCGCCTCGTCTTGGGATATTCGTAGCTGTTTAGCCAACCCGAAGGGAGTTTGGCCGTAGATGACTCCAAAGTTGATGGTTTTAGCGATACGCCGTTTCTCGGCGTCGATTTCGGATTCAGGTACGCCAAAGATGAGGGAAGCGGTTCGGCGGTGGATGTCGACGCCCTCCTTGAATGCCTTGGCGAGATTTGGGTCCTTCGAGAGGTGGGCCATTACGACGAGCTCGATCTGCGAGTAATCCGCAGAGATGAGGGTCTTTCCTTTTTCGGCCACAAAGGCGGCGCGGATCTTGCGCCCCTCTTCTTCGCGGATCGGAATGTTTTGCAGGTTAGGATCGCGGCTCGAAAGTCGGCCGGTCGCGGCTCCCGTTTGGACAAAGGTGGTGTGTACGCGGCCATGCGTAGAAGCAAGATCCGCAAGGGGATCGATGTAGGTGCTCTTCAGCTTCGCGAGGAGCCGGTGTCGCAGAATGAGCTGTGGCACGGGATCGAGGGGGGCCAGCTCCTCGAGTACGGAGGTGTCGGTCGAGAAGCCCGTTTTTGTGCGCTTCTGCACAGGAAGCTTTCGTTCGACAAAGAGCACCTCGGCGAGCTGTTTGGGCGAAGCCAGGTTGAAATCGTGTCCGACGAGCGCATAGACTTGTTTCTGAACGTTCGCGAGTTCGCCTACGAGCTCAACGCCGTAGGCTCTCAGACGATCGGCATCGACTTTTATACCGATGCGCTCCATGCGCGCGAGAATTGGCAGTACCGGCATCTCGATATCGTAGTAAATCGTGTGCAGGCCCGCACGTTCAATCTCGCCTGCAAAGCGCTCATAGAGCTGAAAAGAGAAATCCGCGTCCTCGGAGGCATACTGAATCGCGCGCTCGAGAGGCACATCGGCAAAGGTACCGCCCTTCGGCACCACTTCTTCGTACTCGAGCCCGGTGAGACCAAGGTAACGCCCAGCAACTGCCGACAGCGAGAAAGATGGCGCTTCAGCGTCGAGCACCCACGCCGCGATCATCGTGTCGAAGCAGCGTGCGCGCACTTCGATGCCCGAGGCGGCCAGCACATTGATGTCGAACTTGAGATTGTGGCCGACGAGCAGGAGCTTTTCCGAGTCGAAGAGCCGGGCGAGCGCCAAAAAGGCGCGTTCTGGGGCCATGCAGGCGGTGCCGGGAGCACGCAGCGGCACATACCACGCCCGGGCATGCTCATAGGAAATCGAAAAACCGAGTATATGCGCGTGGTGGGGATCGAGCGAGTCGGTCTCCGTATCGAAGGCGACCGCGCCAGCCGCGATCGCGTGCTCTAAAATCTCGTCGAGCTTCTGTGGGTCGAGCACCGCTTCGTAGGAAGCGGCCTGAACGTCCGTGGAGTGTTGCGCCGTGTTCTCTAATGAAGAAGAATTCGATGCGGTAGATGTGTGGGAAGGGGCTACTGTGGCCGCTTCGCCAAAATCCAGCTCTCCAGGCGGCGCGGACAATGTCGCACGCTGCTTTGCGCCTCGAAGCGCCTCCGGAACAAGGCTTTTAATGCCTTCACTCAGCAAAAGTGGGGCTGCAGCTTCAAGATTAAGTCTGGCTTGCAAATTCGCCACGTCGTTCGGGCAGTTCGGCACAGAATAACAGAGCGAAATGAGTTCCTTCGAGAGGTAGGCGCTCTCGCGCCCTTCTTCGAGCTTTTTTCGCAGCGATTCGGGTTCGACGCGACTCAGATCCTCGTACACCGAGTCGAGCGATCCAAACTGTGCGATCAATTTCTGGGCGGTCTTATCGCCGATGCCCTTTACGCCGGGAACATTGTCCGAGGCGTCTCCTGTGAGCGCGAGATAATCCCGAATCTGATCGGGGCGCACGCCCCACTCGCCGAGAACCTCTTCTGCGCCAAGTTCACGGTACCCGAAGTTCTCTGAGGGGCGCAGCGCCTTCGTCTGCTTTCCGACAAGCTGAAGAAGATCCTTGTCGCCGGAGACGACGTAACAGGGTCTGCCCTCGGCGGCGCAATGCGCCGCGAGCGTTGCGATGACATCATCCGCCTCGTAGCCTTCGCTCCTGATCGTGGGCACCTCGAGGGCGTTTAGGATCGCCTCGATGCGCGGAATTTGCGCAGTGAGCTCCTCAGGCGTTTTGGGGCGAGTCGCTTTGTATGTTTCGAGTTGAATATGCCGAAAGGTCGGTCCGACGGAGTCGAGTGCCGCTGCGAAGAGCCCGGGTTTTCGCTGTTCGAAGAGCGAAAAGAGAAAGCGAAAGAAGCCGAAAATCGCCGAGACATTCTCGCCTTTGGAATTGCGGAGAGGTTTGCGGATGAACGCAAAATACGACCTATAGATAAAAGCGTACACGTCGAGGATGTAGAGCGGTTGTTTCTCTTCCATCACTGCGCCTTGGACTTTGCGCGGGACTCTTCCCACGCTTCGATGAGCTGGTATGCTGCGTTGATTCTCGCGCTCACCGCGGTGGCCTTCTTCAAATTTTCAGGAGAATCGGTGTGCCGGTCCGGATGGTGCTTTTTCAACAGCTCCTTGTAGCGGGTTTTCACATCCGCAAAGGGTGCATAGGGAGTGAGATTGAGGAATCGATACGCTTCTTCGATGGCGACGCGCTCAGTATTCTCTTGCGAGTTCGCAGAGGAGGAGCGACGCTGTTGCTGCTGCTGACGCCGCAATTCTTCTTCTTTACGCTGAGTCTCGGTCTTCGATGGGTCGAGAAAAGAGTTGAGCTCGTCCCATGCATCGGCGAGGTCTTGGTCTTCGAACACCCCTGCGTCGCGATAATTCGCGCTCTCCGCTCCTTCATTGAAGGCCGAAGAAACCCATGCCTGCACCAATTTGCCCAGTCTGTCGAATATTTGATCCACGCTCTCCCTCGCTCACATTTCAGACTAATGATACTATACCATACATCACTTCGAAGGGGGAGGGAGCTTTGGTATACTCTGAGCCCTACTGCGTCGTAGTCGGTGGCATCAACCTCGATGTTCAGGGATTCTGCGGCGCGCCCTATGTAGCGGGCGACTCGAATCCCGGTTCCGTGACGCGCGCGATCGGCGGCGTGGGGCGTAACATAGCCGAAAACCTCGTTAGGCTCGGCGTGCGCACCGAGTTCGTCACTGCGCTCGGCGAGGGGAAAGAGTGGAATGCTCTGATTCAGGGCACGGTAGAACTGGGAATTGGACTTGACTACAGCCCGCGCTTTCACCACCTCGATATTCCGACCTATCTCTGCATCCTCGAGCCCGACGGGCGTCTCGTGGGGGCGGTCGCGGATATGGGGGCAGTTGATGCCCTCCGCGTTGAACACCTTGAAGCGCGCCGCGGACTCTTTGATGCCGCATCCGCGATCGTCGTCGACGGCAATGTGCCGCGCGAGTGCATCGAGTGGATCGCGGCGAATTATGGAGTGCAGTCGGGCGAAAGGACAGGTGCCGCCATTCCCCACTCTGGCGCCGATTTTGGCTCCAGCGCTGAATCTGCCCCACGGGATACGCGTCCACTCCTCATCGCGGACCCCGTTTCCGGGGCGAAAGCGCGTAAATTCATCTCATGCTTTGGACAATTCGACATTGCGAAACCCAATGCTGCGGAGGCAGCCATAAGTGCAGGGCTCTCTTCCGACGCCGATCTCCGTACCATCGTCGCGTCGCTCGCCGCTCACTCGAATCTCCCTTCCGAACTCTATATCTCTTTGGGCGAGCGGGGCATCGCGGTTGCGCATAGCGGCGCCACAGAAACGATCGCCCTGTGCCCTGAGCCGCGCCGCCCCTCTTCGGTGAATCGGTCCGGTGCGGGAGACGCCGCCTGCGCGACCCTCGTGTGGCTCTCGGTCGCGGCTCGCCAAGATCGAACGCAGAAGCTACATGCGCAGAACCCACGCACGCGCCAGCCCAGCGGGTACACTCCCCGCGAAAAGGCCGAATTCGCCATAGCCGGCGCCCTTTTCGCG
>CAYXOW010000015.1:0-5159 GCA_964466815.1 uncultured Treponema sp. | reverse complement strand
AACCCTAGACTCACTGTCGAAAATCTATGCGAAATCGCGCGAACCTGTTATCCTGAACTCGCACCGCTCACCGATGCTGTGCACAACGGAGGGGAATCATGAATCGTTTTATCGATATATCAGAAGAAGTCGCCAACGCCCAGCGCATTGGCGTGCCGGTGGTCGCGCTCGAATCTACGATCATCACTCACGGTATGCCCTGGCCCCAGAATCTCGAAACAGCCCTCAAAGTCGAAGAGGCTGTGCGCTCCGAGGGTGCCATCCCCGCGACTGTTGCGATTATGCACGGTAGGCTCAAGGTCGGACTCACGGTGGACGAACTGACACAGCTCGCGAACGGCTCGCTCGCGCCCAGCAAAGCGTCGCGCCGCGATATTCCTGTCCTCGTCGCGCGCAAAGGAAACGGAGCGACCACGGTTGCCGGTACAATGATCGTGGCGCAAATGGCGGGTATTCGCCTCTTCGCCACAGGCGGAATCGGGGGTGTTCATCGAGGCGCAGAGAAAACCTGGGATGTTTCCGCAGATCTCGAGGAACTCGCATCGACCGATGTCGCGGTGGTCTGCGCCGGCGCCAAGGCGATCCTCGATCTACCCAAAACGCTCGAATACCTCGAGACGAAGGGCGTGCCCGTCATCGGCTACCAGACTTCGGAATTGCCCGCATTTTATTCGCGGGAATCCGGCGTGAAGGTGCCGATGCGCGCAGAGAGCCCTGCCGAAATCGCAAGTCTGTTGCGCGCGAAATGGTCGCTCGGGCTGAGCGGTGGCGCTGTCATCGCCAACCCAATTGACCCCGAGCACGCGATGCCGAAGGCGATCATCGATAAGGCGATCGCCACAGCTTTCAAAGAGTGCGCGGCAAAGGGCGTGCAGGGCGCTGAAGTCACGCCCTATCTCCTCGGCCGGGTCGCCGAGCTCACCGGAGGGGATTCGCTCGAGTCGAATATCGCGCTCGTCATCTCGAACGCGCATCTCGCGGCAAAGATCGCGAAGGAGTACGAGAACCTACGGGCGCTGGAGAGCGATTGATCGCAGCGAAGCGACCGATCGCAGCGATCGAACAGAGGCGCTCCGGCTGTATGTATATTTCTCTATATCTTCAGATTGTGTGCGGGCGTGGTCCATGATAGTATGCGACCCAAGCCCATGAGCTTTCGCCTCGATTCTTTTCTATTCAAAAGCGGCGGTTAAAAAAAGGAGCAGTCGTATGAGAATAGTGCGGTGTACTTACGAAGGTCAGACGTATTACGGAAGAGTGGATGGAGATACTGTGGCGCTTTCGAGCGATTTTCCCGCTATTCGTGTCTCTGGCGGCACGAAAGAGATCGTATTCGGGAAAGAGCTGAAGCGTGTGTCTCTCGCCAACGTGACGCTTCTCGCGCCTTGCCAGCCCAGAAAGGCGGTGTGCGTTGGCTTAAACTACAGAGATCACGCGGACGAGTTCGGCCACGCCTACCCGACATCGCCGGTGCTCTTCATAAAGCCGTCGACGAGTCTTCTCAATCCAGGTGATAAAATCCAGTACCCGTCGCTTTCAAAACGCGTCGACTACGAGGCGGAGCTCGTGGCCGTCATCGGCGCCACCGCGAAGAATGTACCGATCGAGCGCGCACTCGAGCATGTGCTCGGCTACACGTGCGGCAATGATGTCACAGCGCGGGATCTTCAGCCACAGGATGGACAGTGGACAGTCGCAAAGTCCTTCGATACCTTCATGCCGCTCGGCCCCTGGATCGAGACCGATGTGGACCCATGCAATCTCGGGGTGAGATCGGTGCTCAATGGGCAGCTGCGCCAGTCTTCATCGACGAAGTATCTCATTTTCTCTGTAGCGCATCTCGTTTCCTATATATCTCAGATCATGACTCTCGAGCCCGGCGACGTCATCATGACGGGCACCCCCTCGGGTGTCGGGCCGATGCAACCCGGCGACACCATACGCATCGAGATCGATGGCATTGGTTCGCTCGAGAATTCGATCGCCTGATATAGAATATGGTATTGTCAAGAATCATATCGATTTTTCTTTTGCTCGTCGTTGGTTTTACAGCGCGCAAGAGGAAGATTCTGGATGCTTCGAGCATTCGGGCGATCACCAACTTCGTTCTTTTTATTTCGATTCCTTTCACGATCGTCGCGAGTTTCGACCGCAGCGTGCCCTTTTCGGCGGCGGCGGATCTCCTCAAGGTCGCACTCCTCGCGGTCGGCATCCACCTCCTTTCAATTCTCATTTCGAAGTTGGTGTTTACGCGCGTACCCGACGCCAAGCGCAAGATCCTCACTTACACCACCGTGTTCTCGAACTGCGGATTCATGGGTTTCCCCGTCGCCGAGAGTTTGTTCGGAAAAACAGGGCTCATGTATGCGTCGATCTATGTCGTTGTGTTCAATATTTTCGTGTGGACATACGGTGTTGCGCTTATCTCGAAAGGGAGCGCCGAGAATCGCGGACCATCGCGGGTCAAGGACATCGTGTTCAACCCCGGCAACATCGCCGTGCTCGTGGGGTTCGTCGTGTGGATACTGCCGTTCGCGCTCCCCGAATCGATCAATTACGCGATTTCGCTCATCAGCGCCAGCACGACGCCGCTCTCTATGATTGTAGTCGGCTCGACGCTCGCCGGGTTGAGCTTCAAAGGGCTCTTTGCCGACGGAGCCGCGTGGATCGGTTCTGCGATGCGGCTCTTCGTCATGCCGCTTGTTTTTTTTTTTATAATGCGCATTGCGGGGCTCGACGACGAGGCCACGCGCGTTACAAACTTTCTCGTCGCGATGCCCGCCGCAGCGCAGACGGTCATCTTCGCGGAGCGCTACGATGCCGATGTGTCGCTCGCGTCGAGCATCGTGTTTCTCACGACAGTGCTGTCGGCGCTCACCATTCCGCTCGTCGCCCAGATCATCGGCCACTGACCGAACGCGGTGCATAAAAAAAGGCCGCCTCTTGAAAAGGCGGCCTTCATTATCTTCTCCCCCGCGGTGGTTCGAACACCGGACCCAGTGGTTAACAGCAGCTTGGGGCGCTTTCTTCAAGTTGCGCTCAGGGATGAATGCCGTTTTTAAGCACCGCTAAGATTTTAGTCCACTCTCCGAGGATGGCCTGAAATCTCTATGGGCTCCTCAGGCTCCCACGAGCTGCATACCCCACCGGGTATATTCTTGACATATACCCAATGGGGTATTATTATAAAATATACCTTGGCGGGTATGAGCCATTACGCCAAAGTTGGAGATTTCTATGAAATACCTCATCTCGACCTCAAGTCAGCTTTCCAACGCCCTTCGGAGCGCCCGAAAAGCGCGGAGGCTGAGCCAGGATCGCGCGGGAATGTTGGTGGGCCTCCTTCCCAAGACAATTTCGGCCTTGGAAAACCATCCTGGCTCCGTGACCATCGACAGCTTCATGAAACTGCTCTCTGCTCTCGGGTTGGAACTCGTACTGGTGCCCAAGGAAACCGACGAATCCAGAATCAAGGCTGGATCAAGGCCGGATGAGGAGTGGTGAGCATGCCGCGACCTCTTCTGAAACGAATCCTCGGTGTCTGGCTCAACGAGATACGGGTCGGCACTTGGGAGCTTAGCGCGCGCGGCGTTCATGGGTTCCGCTATGAGGACTCCTGGCTTCTCTATCCACAGTCGAGGCCAATTTCGCTCTCCCTCCCCCTGGCTGAGCCCGGCTATAAGTATCGTAGCGAGATTGTGGCATCATACTTCGACAACCTCCTCCCGGATTCGAGCGAGATCCGCCAACGGATTCGGAGCCGCTACGGCGCGGCCTCCCTCTCGGCCTTCGACCTATTGTCCTACATTGGCAGAGACTGCGTCGGCGCCATCCAGCTCCTGCCCGAGGATGAAGAGCCCTCTTCCTACGATCGCATCGAAGGGCGGCCGATCGACGATCACGAGATCGCGACTATCCTTAAGGGACTGACCGCGCTGGGTGCGGGCGGGAGCTGGGCAAATGATGAGTTCCGCATCTCCTTGGCTGGGGCGCAGGAGAAGACCGCATTGCTCCGGTACGAAGACCGCTGGCTCGTTCCGCATGGCTCGACACCGACGACTCACATCATCAAGCTTCCCCTTGGGAAGATCGGCGGGCTCGGTCTCGACATGACCGGCTCTGTGGAGAACGAATGGCTCTGTGCGAAGCTCATCTCCGCGATGGGGCTGGATGTTGCCAAGTGCGATATTGTCCGCTTCGAAGACGTGACCGCATTGGTTGTGGAGCGCTTCGACCGGCGGATGGCGGAAAGTGGAAACCGGATCCTCCGACTGCCGCAGGAAGACTTCTGCCAGATTACGGGGACACCCCCAACCAGCAAGTACGAATCCGACGGAGGCCCGGGAATCGAGACCATCATGCGTATTCTCTTAGGTTCCCTAGAGTCCGTAAAGGATCGCGAAAACTTTTTCACCGCCCAAATACTCTTTTGGCTCCTCGCCGCGCCCGATGGGCACGCGAAGAACTACTCGGTCTTCATCGAGCGCGGTGGCAAATTCAGGCTGACACCCTTTTACGACATCATATCTGCCTACCCCGTGCTCGGTCATGGCCCACAACTGATCGCTCCGGAGAAACTGAAGTTGGCAATGGCGTTCAGGGGCAAGAATCGCCACTACGAGTGGGCGAAAATCGCTCCGCGCCACATCAGGGAAACTGCGCGTCTTTCCGGTTTCGAAGGTTTCATCGAAGCGACGATAGATCGCCTGGCACGAAGGGTGCCCGAGGCGATACAGGAAGTCTCGCGAAACTTGCCTTCAGGCTTCCCAAGCGCAATCTCCGGTAGGATATTTGAGGGCATCGAGGTGCGCGCTAAACAGCTTAGAGAAGATTAGGATCAAGAGGCTGAATGATCTCTTGGTTTTCCTTCTAGCGATCAGAACTCAGGTTCATACATTCGGCAGTGACTCAATTCGTGCTGACGGGAGAGGTTCTTTGCGAGTATCCTCAAGTTGGTCATTTGGTCCTCGGTTTCGAGACTTGGAGGAGGATCACGCTCTCATCTTTGCTGCTATGAAATTTCTGGGCGCGATGCTGATGACACGGAAGCCTCATAAGCTAAAGATGCGGTTGGTGTGGAGCCCCAAATTGGCCGAGGTTGCCCGACGATGCCGATGTGTCGCTCGCGTCGAGCATCGTGTTTCTCACGACAGTGCTGT
>CAYXOW010000014.1:23923-27250 GCA_964466815.1 uncultured Treponema sp. | reverse complement strand
GGTGAGGACGGGAATGAGGTTGAAGGATTGAAACACGAATGAGACGTGCGTGCGCCGGTACGCGGCGAGCTCGTTTTTGCCCATGCGCTTCATGGGCGTGCCGCGCCAGAGCAGCTCGCCCGATGTCGGAGAGTCCAGGCAGCCTATAATGTTGAGAAGCGTGGTTTTCCCCGAACCAGAGGGGCCGACCACCGCTGCGAATTCTCCCTCCGCGAAGGCGAGCGATATCGATCGCAGCGCATGTACCTCAGCCTCGCCGACCCCATACACCTTCGCGACATTCCGAAGTGCGAGAATCGTTTCTGCCATGTGGGCCTCCTTACCTTAAGCACGCGGTTTGAGCGCCGCGATCATTGCATCGAGCGTATCCAGATAGTCGTCGAATGCTTCGGAACCTTTTGGCGTGAGACTTATCTCCGTGTACGGTTTCCTGCCTCGGTATCCTTTAACAATGGCGACATATTCGCTCGACTCGAGCACTGAGAGCTGAGAAGACAGGTTCCCCGCCGTCATGTCGAGCTTGTCCTTCAGCTCTAAGAATGAACAGCGGTGCGATGCCTGCGATGCGAGGCATGCGAGTATGCGCAGTCTCGCCCGCTCGTGAATGATTTTATCCAGATCGGGGAGGTTCATTTTTTTCTCGTGCACAGAAGGCTCGCGATCCCCAGCGCGCAAAATGCTCCTCCCCAGATCATACCTCCCCAAATCCACGGCGAGTCTTCAATCATGAATAGAGAGAGAAGTCCGCCCGCAAACAGGAACCACCCGAGCGTCGTGAATTCAGGGAGACGAATGCGAGGAATAAGCGCGAACACGCCGAATGCGATGAAGATCGCCGAAAAAGATACCGCAAACACCCCTTCGCCTCGCGAGATCAAGAAAACCGTGCTGACGGCAATCGCAGCGATCACTGCGACGAGGAGCGAAACGGGGCTCTTTCCATAGATAATCTTCAGGAGGTTGAAAATCGTTTTGTTCTTTTGCCGCATGATTCGAGAAAAAGTGACGACCTTGATGCACGCGCCGACCGCGACCACCGCGACCGCGATCCATATCATCGCTGAGGGCAGAGGAGATCCCGCCCCTTGTCCGTGCGCGAAATATCCTAGTGCGCAGAATACCGCGATCGCTGCGCCGAATCCGAAAGCGAGAATGCGTGTAGCCTTTCTAAACGCGAGATCCGCAAAGAGACCGGAGTCGCTGAGCACCGTAGCCCGAATCTCTTTGAGTGTAGTTTCAAATTCTCTTAATTTATTCTCTGATATATTCATACTACATTCCTCTATGAATGCAAACAAGTTTGCAATACAAACTATAAAAATTATAGAACTAAAATTTGTCGGCGTCAAGTCTAATATCATGAAGGTCCTCGCCAAAACGGGAGGGCTGTGGTATACTCATTAAAAAATTATGAATGTCTGCCAGGATGCGAGCGGCAGCTACGGAAGGAATATAAGGATTGGAGGCAAGGCTGAATGCGCACCGAAGGTGTAGATATCGATTTTCGATTTGTGGAAGATGTGCAGAGCGTAGAGAATGTGCGCCGGATTGTCCTTAGAATTCCAGAAGGTGAAATCAATGTCGCCCAATCCGAAGATCGCGAACTCCGCTATTTTATTGAACTTGAAGGTGCACCCAGCGAGCTTGATAGCTGGAACTGCCGACTTCGCCGCGCCGAGAGCATTGCGATACTCGATGTGATGACAAGCGAATTTGTCCATGTACGAAAGTGCAATGTGTATATTCCCACCAGTATCGCCGATATTGAAATCCACTCAAACAAGGGCTCGCTGCAAGTTCGAGATTTACCAGCAAATGTTCTTGCCATTACCGAGAGCGGGTCGATCGTCGTGTCCGGGGTGAAATTCGTCGAAGCATCGAGCGTGAGCGGATCGATCGATCTCGATCGCTGCGAAGGTTGCTCGGTTCGCAGCATTTCGGGCACACTTCGGATGATGAGGATCGCGGGTTCGGTTCAGCTTGAAATTCAGAACGGATCTGCATTTATCGATCAGATCGAAAGGAACGTCGCTGCGGTATCGGATCAGGCTAAGCTGAGCGTGCGCAATGTGGGCGGCAGGGTTAGGCTCATCTCGGCCAAAGGCGACATCGAATTCGAAGTGGTCGGAAGCTTCGGCGGTGGCGAAGTACAGACTTACTCAGGCGATATCGTGATTCAGCTTGAACATAGTTCAGTGGAATTCAGGGCAGAGACCCTCTCGGGCCGCATCGACGCGAATCACCCTGTCAACGCGGCAGGCATGGGGCCTCAGCGCTGCGCCTTCCGCACGGGCGACGGCGCTCGCAGGCTCTATGTGAAGAGCGTGCTGGGCGACATTGAAGTGAACTGATTTTGTGTTCGCGGGTCGCCTTGTGGAGCGCTCCGCGCGAGCGATCGGGGTGCGTCGCTCGCCGAAAACCGACTCGCCGTGTCCGACTCACTCGGTGAAGAGCGACTTTATCTGGCTTTTGTAAAGATCGTTGATTGCGTGGCGTTTAAGTTCCTGCTTCGCGGAGAGCTCTCGTCCCGGTTCAAAAGGCTTCGGCAGCAACGCAAATCGGAAGATTCTTTCGAATGGTTTGAATCCATTCTTCATGCTCACATAGGCATTTATCTCGCTATCGATGAGCTCTTTAACCTCGGGTTGTTCGAGAAGCGAAGCGTAGTCGTCGAAGGGGATTTCGTTTTCTTCAGCCCACGCGATCAGGTTCTCTTCTTTAGGAACAATGAGCGCGGCAAGATATTTTTGGTCCTGTCCGAGGACAACAGCCTGCTGAATGTAGACGCTTTCGGATAAACGCTGCTCGATCGGAAGAGGTTCGATGTTCTCACCGCCTCGCAGTACAATTGTATCTTTGGCGCGGCCGACAATCTTTATTTCACCGTGAATGGTGAGCATGCCCAGATCGCCGGTATCGAGCCATCCATCTTTTGAGAGAATTTTGGCCGTGAGATCGGGGCGTTTGTAGTAGCCGAGCATGATCTGCGGTCCTCGAACCTGAATGACGCCCTTTTGCCCCGCGCCGAGAATGGTGCCCTGCTCATCGACGATCCGAATCTCGGTACCGCGGTGAATAGGACCGACTGTCCCGGTTACAGGGTGAGCTCTGAGGCGTACACCGAGAACCGGGGCGGTCTCGGTAAGGCCATAACCCTCAAGAATGAGAATGCCGATTGCCTCGAAAAATCGATCGACGTTCGGCGGAAGTGCTCCTCCACCTGAAATGCCCGCAATGAAGCGAGTGCCGAGTTTTTCCTTAATTTTCTTAAACACGAGCGCATCGCCGAGGGCGCGGAATGGG
Organism: uncultured Treponema sp.; assembly: GCA_964466815.1. Taxonomy (GTDB): domain Bacteria; phylum Spirochaetota; class Spirochaetia; order Treponematales; family Rectinemataceae; genus Rectinema. The sequence goes on along the minus strand of CAYXOW010000014.1, from coordinate 23,947 downwards.
GTGAGCAGCACAAAGGGTATGATC
>CAYXOW010000014.1:16403-23897 GCA_964466815.1 uncultured Treponema sp. | reverse complement strand
GGGCACGGGGTGCGAATTTTGGAAGACGGTCGAGGAGCATGTTTTTAAAATAGGCATGAGCCTCACCGATTCCGACGAATAACGAAAACATCGCCTTCTTGAGGCCGCTGCCCTGTCGTACCGTCTTGTACACCGAATCGCGAATCGATTCCCAGATGCGTGGAACCGAGGTGAACCACTGAGGCTGTGTAGCCTGCATGTCGGCGAGGAGTATTGAACCCACTGGCTTCGAGTATGCGATGCACGCGCCTGCCTGCAGCACAATGTACTGAACGATACGTTCGAATGAATGCCACACCGGCAAAACAGAAAGAAACACATCACCGCTCTTCACGCCTATCTGACTGGGCAAGTATTCGGTTTGGTGAAGCAGATTGCCGTGGCTCAGCATGACGCCTTTCGGGTCGCCTGTCGTACCTGAGGTGTAGATGATGGTTGCGACATCGCTGCGAGCCCCCTTGGCCACTTCATCGGCGTACAAAGAGCGCTCAGTGGCGTAGCGCGTGCGGCTCTCAGCCATGAGGTCGCTGAAATTGAGTACCTTAAGGTTCGCTTCTTTAGCTTCATCTTCTATCGCTTTTGATGCTGGGTCGAAGAGTATGACCGTGCCAAGATGCGCGTAGGGAGGCTCTTTGAGGGTTTGTGAGCTGAAAGCGAGCTTTCCTGTCTTTATCTCAAGAATTTTCTGGAGCTGGCGTTCGTTTTCCAGAATGGCGATGCGGCACTCGCTCCAGCTCAGGATGTAAGCGATCTCCTGCGAGGTCGCGTCGCAGCCCCGTGGAACATCGGCTGCACCGAGTCCGAGCATCGCCAGATCGGCGATCAGCCACTCTTTTCGGTTGTCGGAGATGAAGCCGATGTTATCGCCTCGCGAAATTCCTACGCTCCGCATCCCGATCGCGCAGATGCTCACTTCTTGCAAGAGTGTCGCGTAATCTGTCGGCTGAAAGACACCCTTGGCGTCCTTCGAGAGTTGCGCCGTTACCGTGGGTTGCTTGTGCGCAACCTCCATAAACATCTGCGGAATTGTCTGTGCCATTTCGCGGAGCCTCCTGTGACGTAAAATGACATAATTACTATAAGTGTAAATTTGTATAGGGTCAAGAGAAAAAAATGAGCGCAGGAAAAATCAGATGATTCTGTCGGTGGGCACTTCGTCGAAGTATTGGATGAGGGTGCGGCGCATTTCCTCCAACGAAGGCGAGTTGATGAGCGAGAATTTGAGGTGGTGGGCGAAGCTCGCATTTTCGGCGAAATACGAGAAGACGCGTCGGCAGGTTTCGCGCTGCCACTCGGGAGGGAGCAGTGCCTCGACGAGATCGATGAAGTGTGTGCCGATGGCCAGAAGATCGTGGCCGGATTTCGGCTCGGAAGTGCGGCGCGCGGTGAGGGTGTTGCAGGGTTTCTCATGGAGCGCTTCGAATATCCAAGGCTGGCGCACGGCTGCGCGCCCAATCATCACGGCGTAGATGGGGCCCGAGGACAGGACCGCACGGTAGTCGCTCGCGCTGGAGATATCGCCGTTCGCGACCACTGGAATGTCGAGTTCGGCTGCGAGGCGCGCGGTGAAGCTGTGGTCGGCGCGGCGTCTGAACTTCTGCGTGTCCAGGCGGCTATGCACTGCGATGAAGTCGAGGCCGCCCGCCGCGATCTCCTTCGCGAAGCGCAGCGTGCCCTCTTCGCCGCCCAATGCGTTCACGCGAATTTTCGCCGAGAGCGGTCCAGACCAATTCGCGCGGGCGGCCTCGACCATGGCGCGCGCAAGATCGGGATTATCGAGAAGTGCGGCGCCCCGTCCCGAGCCTTTTATATGGGGGGCGGCGCAACCCATGTTGATGTCGATGCCAAAAGGGCGGCGTTCCTCGGGCAAGGCGCTCAGAGCGCGACAGGCGGCGGCGAGTGCATCGGGATTTTTCGCCGTAAACTGCACGGATGTGCGCGCCGGGCAGGGGCTTGGATCGAGGTAAATGGCTTCATTTCTTCCGCCCGAGAGGAGCGCTTCGGCGCTCGCCATCTCTGTCATGTACCAATCCGGCGCACCCAGCTCGTGGATGAGCATCCGAAACGCGCGGTTCGTGATTCCGACCATAGGTGCAAGAATCAGCGCGCCGCGTGAAAAGGGGACCATAGCAGTGCAAACTACCTCATTGCGGTCGGTGTGGCAAGTCGACCAGCTGTCGCTTCGCAGCCGCGACAGCGCCTCGCAGCTGCACCAGCGTTCATCTCCACCAACAGCCAGCTCCACCAGTGCCCCACCGAGAGTTGACTTTTTGTGCCGATACAGTATATAAAACTCGCGCGCATGTTCCCTATATCGGGCTCCGCGCGGGAACGGAAGTGCGGATAGAACGGAGTCCACATTACAAGTATCGATTTCAGGAGGAACTCGTGAGCGTACGCATCAGACTTAAAAGATTCGGCGCAAAGGCCAGACCGTATTACCGCATTGTCATTATGGATTCTCGCTCTGCGCGCGATTCCGAAACAATCGACGAGCTCGGTTACTACCACCCGATCGAGACTGCAGAAAAGCAGCTCAACATCAATGAAGCCAAGGCCAGAGAGTGGCTCTCCAAGGGAGCGATTCCTTCTGACACGGTTCGGTCTCTCTTCAACAAGAAGGGGATCCAGCTCGGCTAAGCCGGTTGGTACACTATGGAACGCGATCTCGTAGAATACATCGTTAAGTCACTTGTCGATAATCCCGACGCCGTGAACATCAAGGTGATCGAGGGCGAAAAGTCCACGATTCTTGAGCTTCGTGTGGCGGAGAACGATATCGGTAAAGTGATCGGTAAGAATGGCCGCATCGCGCGCGCCATCAGAACCATTCTGTCCGCCTCAGCCTCATCGCAATCGAAGCGTGTCATCTTGGAGATTCTGGACTGAACCTGGTTGCACTCCACGATGCAAGCGCACACATCTGATTATCTCGCCGTCGCAAAACTAGGGGCGGCGAGGGGCCTAGACGGTAGCCTCAGACTCACGAGCTATTCCGGAGCTTACTCACACATTGAAGCGGTGAGCGATATCCTTGTTGGAGGAAAGACTGGATTCGCCGACGCCACATCCATGCGCATCGCGCGCGTGGATGTCGGAGGATGGGGCGCAAGTATCGTCTTTGAGGGGTATGAGACGCCCGAGAAGGCGCGCGAACTCGTGGGGCGTGAACTTTTTTTGCCCCGCTCAAAAGCTTGCCCAAAGAGCGACGGTGAGTATTACGTCGCGGATCTCGTGGGTATGCGTGTCACCGTGGATGGTCGCACCATCGGGAGCGTACACGCGGTGATCGAGGGGAATGCCGACGATCTCCTCGAAGTGCGCAGAGAAAATGGGACTACATCGCTCGTACCTTTTCGCAAAGAATTCGTCGGAACTGTCGATGAGGAAAAGGGCGAATTGGAAATCGTGAGCCCTTGGATTTTGGAATGAACATAAAGGTTCTATCGCTATTCCCCGAAATTCTCGAAGCGTATTTTTCGGCCTCGATTATGAAGAGAGCTGTCGAAAAGGGCCTTATATCGTATGATCTCGTAAACATAAGGGACTATGCCTTCGATCGCCACCACAAGTGCGATGATGAGGTGTTCGGTGGCGGTGCAGGCATGCTCATGAAACCCGAACCCCTCGACAGGGCGCTTGAAGCAGCGGGCGCTCCTGCGACACGAACGATTTTTATGACTCCCTCAGGGCGTCTCTTCAATCAGGCCATGGCTGAGGATTTTGCGCACGAAGACAAACTCGTCGTGCTCTGTGGGCGTTACGAGGGTGTCGACCAGCGCATCATCGACACCAGGGTGACCGATGTCGTCTCAATCGGCGACTATGTGCTCTCGAGCGGCGAAGTCGCTGCGATGGTCCTCATCGATGCGGTGTATCGACTTATTCCCGGGGTGATCTCGGGAGAATCGCTCTCGGAAGAGAGTTTTTCATCGGGCCTGCTGGAGTATCCCCAGTATACAAGGCCTGAAGAATATGCTACCATGCACGTCCCGGAAGTGCTGGTGGGAGGCAACCACGCGGCGATCGCGCGGTGGCGCCTGAAGGCGAGTCTCATGAAGACACTCGCGTATCGACCGGAGCTTTTAAACACAATCGATCTGACCGGCGAACTCGGCAGATTGCTCAAAGAAGTGATAGACGAAGGGGGAGAGAATGAACCTCGTACAGCAAATTCAGGCGGAACAGGCTCGAACTGACCTGCCCGCATTCAGAGTTGGAGATACTGTCCGCGTCAGTTTCAAGATCGTTGAAGGCAAGACCGAACGAATTCAGGCGTATGAGGGCCTTGTCATCGCGACGAAGAACGCGGGGGCCGGCAAGACCTTTACCGTCCGCAAGAATTCCTACGGTGTCGGTGTAGAGCGCGTATTCCCCTACAACTCCCCGCGCGTGGAGAAAGTTGAGATCCTAAAAACGGGCAAGGTTCGACGTGCGAAACTCTACTACATTCGCACGAAAGTCGGAAAGAAAGCAAAAGTCAAAACGCTTGTCGGCGGTCGCAAGAGCGATCAGAAGGTCGCCGAATAAGTTATTTTTTTTCGCGGTGATATACCGCAGATGTGCCAGTACTACGCTGCACGGACGAACTCCGTGCAGCTTTTTTATAACCGGTCGACCAAAGCTGAAGCGCCGACCTCGAGTGTGCGCGTCTAATCCATGAGTACCCACAATGAGCGAAACTCGATCGGGTTCACCAGAGCACACGTGCACGACCGTCGCGGGAAAGCGCGCTGAAGAGGCCGCATGCGCGGGGCTTCTGGAATATGGCTGGGAAATCGAGCGCCGGAACTTCAGGGGCAAGCGCGGCGAGATCGATATTGTTGCGGTGAAGGGCGACATCCTCGCCTTCATCGAGGTGAAGAGTCTGAACCGATGCACGCTCCACGACCTTCAGCACGTAATCGGCGCGAAAAAACGGCGCTCGATCATCGAAACTTCTAAACTATTCCTCGCGATGAATCGAAAATATAATCAGCACCGTATTCGATACGATGTGATGTTAGTGCAAAGGAATGCCTGTATCAGGCATATGGAAGGCGCATTTGCGGAACACGATGAAGCAGAGTAGGCCGTCGCGGGACATGCCGGGATGGGCTGGCTCGACGCCTGATGATTTTTTGCTCTCGGAATACGATATCTCAGAAGAGATGCGAGCGACGAGCTGGAAAAAGCTTTACGATCTCAAGCACAAACTTATCGATGATCGCTATCTCGATGGGGCGATTGCATCGATTGCCGAAATGCTGTCAAATACAGTGCGAGACAAATCGAAATGAACGACGAACAGAATAACAGCGGAAAAGAACCCACCAAACGCGGTGGTAGGCCGAGGAGCCATGGGTTCAGAAGGCGTCGGCCGCAGCGCCCTACGAATGCGCAGGAAGCACCCGATCAACAGCTACAGCAAAGGCAGCGGCAGCCGCGCCTTGAGCGCCCAAAACAGGAGCTCAAGATCTGCAAAGTATGCGGCAAGCCGATTTTCGATCTCGCGGGGGCGCTCGCCTCGCGAGAGGATGGCGAACCGATTCATTTTGATTGCGCGATCGAGCAACTCGCCAAAGAAGAGCACCTCGCGGCGGACGAAAAGCTCATGTATATCGGGAGCGGTCAGTTCGGCGTGTGCGCCCACGGCCCTGGCGGCAAGCTCGAGATCCGGCGAAAAGTGCGCTGGGAAGCTTCCGGCACATCGCAGCCTTGGCGCAAGCCCATGATTTCATCTCCGAATCTACCTTAAGCATTCGCCCCGGCCTCCGCATCGCGCGGGCGAATCGATTCGAAGCCGCAGTAGGGCACGAGGGCGGGTGGAATTTTCACCGAGCCATCTGCCTGCTGGAAGTTTTCGAGCACCGAGATGATCGCCCGTGAGCAGGCGACCGCGGTGCCGTTCAGCATGTGCACGAAGCGGTTTTTCCCTTCTTCGTCTTTATAGCGCACATTGAGCCGCCGCGCCTGGAAGTCGGTGCAGTTCGAGGTCGAGGTGATTTCGCCCCACTCGCCGCCATTGCGGCCGGGCATCCAGGCCTCGAGGTCCCATTTGCGGTATGCGGGCGCACCGAGGTCGCCGGTACAGGTGTCGACCACGCGGAAGGGAATGCCGAGCCCCGAGAAAATCTCCTCCTCAATGCTGCGGAGCTCCTCGTGGATGCGATCCGAGTCTTCCGGGAGGCAGTACACGAACATCTCGACCTTGGTGAATTGGTGAACGCGATAGAGGCCCTTCGAGAACTGTCCCGCCGCGCCCGCTTCCCTCCGAAAGCAGTGTGAGACACCAGCATAGCGGATTGGAAGCTGTCGCCGATCGAGAATGGAGCCGGCGTGGTAGCCGCCTAGGGTTATTTCGGCGGTGCCGATGAGGCAGGTGTCTTCTCCCTCGAGAGTGTACACGTTCGATTCGGCGCCGCGCGGGTTGAAGCCGATGCCTTCGAGAATTTCTGTTTTGGCGACATCGGGCGTCATCATCAAGGTGAAACCGCGCTTTGAGAGGATATCAAGCGCGTAGCGCACGAGCGCGAGTTCGAGGATGACCCCTTCATTTTTGAGATAATAGAATTTTGTGCCCGACACGCGCGTGGCCGTGTCGAAGTCGACGACATCGAGGCTCTGGCCGAGTTCGACGTGGTCCTTGGCGGGAAAATCGAAGCGCGTGGGCTCTCCGACGCGTTTTACTTCGAGATTGTCCTTGTCTTCTTTTCCTCGCGGAGCGGAGGGGTGAGCCATGTTCGGGATTTTCGCCATCTCGACTGCGAATGAAGATTCGACCTGTTGGAGTTCGGATTCGAGTTGGGCGATGTCCTCTTTGAGGCGCTTGCCTTCTTCGATGCGGGAGGTGCGATCTTCCGCAGAAAGAGGCCCCTTCAGAGGGCGGCGAGGGCGGCGCCGAGCGCCAGCGCGAGTTCGCCGAGAGTGGCGGGCACGATGGTCAGCTCGGCGCGTTGCTTCGGGAAGAGGAAGGGGTGGGCGGCCGTGCGGATGCCGTTCATGTAGCGGTCGCGGATATTCTGACGGACCGCCTCTAAGTTTTCTTTAATAAAGCGTATATCGAGCATGGCTAGATAGTATCGGCGCGGGCCCGCTCGCGCAAGCGGGAGTTGAAGCGCATGCCTCAATCAGGCTACCATCCGTGCGTGGAAGAACGAATACAGCAAATACGCGACCGCATCGCTCACATCGACACGCTCATCGCCAATCCTGAGGTTGTTAAGGATCAGCAGAAGTATCGGGAGCTCATGAAAGAGCGTGCACACGACGCTGAGGTGATCGCCACATACGACGAGGTGCGTGGAATCGAGCGCTCGATCTTCGAGACTGAGGAAATGCTCCGCGAAGAGGTCGACGCAGCGCTCCGCGAACTCGCCGAGATGGAGCTGACAGAACTTCGGCGACAAGCCGAAGGCGCGGAGGCGAGACTCAAGGAACTCCTTATGCCGCGCGATCCCCTGGCCGACAAGGCGGTCATCATGGAGATACGCGCCGGCACGGGCGGCGAGGAGG
>CAYXOW010000014.1:16177-16393 GCA_964466815.1 uncultured Treponema sp. | reverse complement strand
CCGCATGTATTCGAGATACGCCGATGGGCGAAAGTGGAAGCTTGAAGTCATGAGCATGAGCGAGACGGAGCTCGGCGGAATGAAGGAGATCATCTTCTCCATCGCCGGAGACGCTGCCTACGAGCGCCTCAGAAACGAGTCCGGCGTCCACCGTGTACAACGTGTGCCCGCCACAGAGAGCTCGGGCCGCATCCACACGAGCGCGGTGACTGTCGC
>CAYXOW010000014.1:11141-16055 GCA_964466815.1 uncultured Treponema sp. | reverse complement strand
TGCCTACGGGCATTGTCGTCCACTGTCAGGACGAGAAGAGCCAGATCAAGAACAAAGCCAAAGCGATGCGGATTCTCCGCGCCCGGCTCTTCGAGATCGAGGATCAGAAGCGACAAGCTGAACGATCGGCGGAGCGCCGCAGTCAAGTCGGCACCGGCGACCGCTCGGAGCGGATCCGCACCTACAATTTTCCGCAGAACCGCCTCACCGATCACCGCATTGACCTCACTCTCTACAAACTCGACTTCATCATGGAGGGAGAGCTCGACGAGCTCCTCGACGCCCTCGTGGCCTGGCACCGCGAGCAGCGCATGGAGAACTTCGAGCGCGAGCCTGCATGACGTACCAAGAACTGCTCCGTGACCATGCGGCAAGCTTTGCGACGAGCGACACCCCTTTTCTAGACGCGGTGCTTTTTTTGGCCGAGAGTCTCGGCGCGTCGAAGGAGAAGATCTTGGCGATGCTGCCGGAGCGCGCGGAGCATGTACCTGAAGCTTTTTTTCAAATGGCGGAGAGGCGGCAGCGCGGCGAAAGCGTGGCGCACATCCTCGGCCGCAAAGAGTTTTACGGGCGCGAATTCTTGGTGAGCGACGGTGTGCTTTCGCCGCGCCAGGATACAGAAACGCTCGTCGATGCCACGCTTGAAGAAGGCGATCGACTCCTCGAAAGGCGCCGACGCGATTCCTCGGAGCCCATTCTACGCACTCATCGCGTCGAAGCTAGCCGCGAGAGAGATGAGCAACTCAGCGTCCTCGATCTCTGTACGGGGAGCGGCTCGGTGGCGATTTCCATAGCCGCCGAGCGTCCTGGGTGGGTTGTACACGCGTCGGATATATCACGCACCGCGCTCGAAGTTGCCAGACAGAATGCTGCGCGCCTTGCACCAGCTGCGCGCCTCACATTCCAAGAATCAGATCTTTTTGCCCAAATTGAGGGTGTCTTTGATCTCATCTGCTCGAATCCGCCCTATGTGCCGAGGCGCGAAGCTGTCGCTCTCATCGAAAGCGGCTGGACGGACCCCCTCCTCTCGCTCGATGGCGGCACAGACGGCATGGATTTTATCCGATCGATCATTGCGCGGAGTCCTGAATATTTATCCAAAAATGGTGTACTATTATTGGAAATGGATCCTTCGCAGGCTGAAAAAGCTTCGGCGCTCCTGCGAGAACGCGGTTTTCGCAATATCCGAACCTGGAAGGACCTCACGGGAAGAATACGAGTGGTAGGTGCCCACTATGGATGAACAAACGCGCAATTTTCTCGCCAAAGCGGAGCACCGCTTCAGTCCTGAGGAAATGAAGCTGCTCCTCGACGCATCTGAGTATGCACAGCGAGTTCACGGAGAAAAGAAACGCGCTTCGGGAGAACCCGCCTTCTATCACGACCTTAGAGTTGCGGACATCTTGCTCGACATGGGCATGGACCTCGAATCTATCATCGCGGGTCTTGTCCACGATACGAGCGGAGAGCGAAACTCAGGTTTCTCGCCATTGTCAAGCGCGATGCGCGGAGCATCGAGCGGGCCGGAATCGAGCGGTTCGCAGGTTGCGCCTGATTCCCAAAAACAATACGCGCAAGGGCATCGTCAAGAGAAGACCCGAAAAGAAAAGGAAGCCGGCGCACTCAGTTCTCTTCTCGCCGCGCCTGACCAAGCCATCGAAGAGCGTTACGGCGCGGATACCGCAAAGATCGTCGCCGGGGTCAACCGCCTCTCATCGGTGCGCGCCAAGAACAAGTCCGTCCACGCCGCCGAGACCATGCGTAAAATGCTCTTCGCGCTCACGAGCGACATCCGTGTCATCCTGGTAAAACTCGCCGACAAGCTCGATAGCATGCGCACCCTCAAGTATCTACCGGAAGGCCGACAGAAAGAGATCGCCACCGAGTGTATCGACATCTACGCCCCGCTCGCCGACAGACTCGGTATATCATGGCTCAAAGATGAACTCGAGGATCTTTCGCTGAAATCCCTTAACCGCGAAGTTTTCGATCAGATTAAGGACATCGTCAACATCCGCAAGGACGCGCGCCAAGAATTTCTGAAAAAAGTAAGCGAGCGCATTCTTTCCGCTGCGGCAAAAGAGGGCATCGAAGTGGAAATCAGCGCGCGTGCCAAGCATTTTTACTCCATTTACCAAAAGATGCGCAAACGCGGCAAGAGCGCCGAAGAACTGTACGACCTTCTGGGCATCCGCATCATCTGTGGGAGTATCAACGAGTGCTACTCGCTCCTCGGACTTGTACACCGCCTCTGGAAGCCCATCGACGGCCGCTTCAAAGACTACATCGCGATGCCGAAATCGAACGGCTATCAGAGCCTCCACACCACCGTGCTGGCCTATGGTGGTCAACTGCTCGAAATTCAGATCCGCACGCGCGAAATGCACATGGTCGCCGAGTACGGCATTGCATCGCACTGGCTCTATAAAAAGGGAACCACCGCTGAGATACCGCGCCTCGAAGACCTGCCCATCGTTACAAAACTCAAGCAGTGGAATCAGTTCATCATCGAGGGCGACAGCTACCTCGAGGAAATCAAGCGCGAACTTCTGCGCGATTCGATTTTCGTGTTCACACCCAAAGGCGATGTCATCGAGCTGCCTGCCGGCTCCACCCCCATCGACTTTGCCTTTGCGATCCACTCCGATGTGGGCGCCCACTGCCTCGGCGCAAAGATCAACGGCGCGATCGCCTCGCTCGATTCCGAGCTCAAGAACACGCAGATCGTCGACATCATCACCTCGCCGAACGCGAAGCCGAACCTCAACTGGCTTAAAATTGCCCACACGAGCAAGGCGCGCAGCAAGATCCGCCAGATGCTCGTCCAAAGTGGCCAGGCAGTCGCGATCGACAAGCACATTGTCGTAGCCCGCAAGAGCGATAAAGGTCAGCTTGAAGCCGGTCAGACCAAAGTGCATCCTCAAGACAGAGCTACCGCGGAGATCCAGCGCGGCAAAGCAGAAGAATTTCCGTCGGTGGTGGAGTTCCGCAGCCTCAAACCAGGGCTCGTGCTGCGCAGCGAGAAGGCGGGAGTCTCCGTGGGCGGCATGCGCAACATGATGATCCGCATCGCAGGCTGCTGCAAACCCGTGACCGGCGACCGTATCATAGGATATGTGTCGCGTGGAAGAGGCATCATCGTACACCGCGAAGACTGCCGCTCCCTGGCTTCGATCGCTGACTTCGAAGAGCGACGCATCGACGTGAAGTGGGAAGAAGAGGCGATCAATACCACGGCGCGCTACCGCGTCACCACGAAGAAATCGGCGGATATCTTCTCGGAGATCGAGGCGACGATCAAGGAATGCTCGGGGCGCCTCAAAGAGGGTAAGCTCGGCGAGCGCGGAGACGGGAATTTATCCGGCTTTTTTATCCTCGAAGTGGATTCTCGCGATGATCTGAAGCGAGTGGCGAAAGCGCTCCGAACGCTACCGAGCATCATATCGATTGAAGAAGAGACGATATAAAGTGCTCTCACCTAGCGCCGCGCCTAGCGCTTAGCGCCACCAAAGCGCGTTCTGCGCTCCGATCGTTTCGAAACCATATCCCGAGAAGTTCTTTTTATACGCTTCGTAGAGACTCGGATCGATGCGGACTAAGACAACCTCGAGATTTTTCTGAACATACGTGTCGACGAGTTGGGCTATATCCTTTTGCCCACTTTTCATGATGGCATCGCTCTCCTGAAATATAAAAGAGGGAATTCCAAATCCCCACAGCGTCGTCATATACTGCGCGGAGAGCATGGGGTCGCCCATGTTCACCATTTTCTCCTCGAGGAGCACGGTTCTGGCAGCCGCATATTGATCGGGTGAAAAGTACGCAGCATTGACCTTCATCGTGTACAGCTCGGTGCTTCTCGCAAGTTCCTTGAAAGCAAAAACAAGATCGACGGGATTTTTCCCCGAAGACACAGTGAGATCCGATTCGATGGAAAGCCATGAAGCGTTCCGCGAAGGTGCATAGGTGATGCGCACATTTTCTGGGGAACTGCCTTTGGGAAGCCCTTTTTCGATCGCTGTCCGGAACCTGGAAGCCGGGTCTTCGACAAGCGACTGCAACATGCGAGCTGCTTGGAATGCATTGGTGTTCGATGGATCCGGACCTCGATAGCGGATCTCGACATGCATGTGCCCTGAAGGAATACTGCTGTCGGGGAACACGAGAAACGTGGGGCGTACAACCCCTGGTTTGGGAAAGACGGGAAGCGTTGACGGCCAGGGATTCTGAGCTTTCGGAAGTTGGCCGAAACGCGCTTCGATAAGTGGCATAAGCTGCTCGATATCGAAGCCGCCCGCGATTGCGAGGCAGGCGTTGTTGGGCACGAGCCATTTCTCGTCGAGCGCCTTGAGGGCCGTAATATCGGCCTTTTCGAGAATGTAATCGGCTCCGAGCGTATCCACCCGGTAGGGCGCCTTTGAAAAGAGCTTTTTATTGATGGCCATGTTGCCGATCTGATCGCTGTCGTTGAGCTCATTCTGAATGAGGGCGCGCACCGATTGTCGCGCGAGTTCGATACCTTCAGGCTGAGCGAAACTAACGTCTTTTCGTTCACGGGAAAAGAGATACTGGAGCGTATCGAGGGAGGTGACGAGATTCTGTTTTTGTGTCGAGAATCCGAATTCGAATCGATCGATGCCGTCTGGCTCGAGCACATCGATTGCGGAAGCTGGTTCCGCAACGCCCGGTTTTGTCGCTGGACCATTGAAGAGCACATACTCTAACAATTTAAAAAGCCCTGCAGTCTGGGGCGTTTGCGCATCGGCCCCCGCGTGGTACGCGAGAACGATCGCGATGGAGTCCTGACCATCAATAGGATTGAGAAGTATGGTCATTCCGTTTTGGAGTGTCTTGATCTGAGGATCGGCGTATGCACTGAATGCGAAGGCGATACCCAGTATAAGCGCGATGGCA
>CAYXOW010000014.1:5549-11123 GCA_964466815.1 uncultured Treponema sp. | reverse complement strand
CGATGGCAAGGACGACGTTGGTATGAGTGCGTTTCACATTAGTATAGTAGAAACGCTCGCATATATTGTCAATCTTGACCGGAAAAGTCTTCGTAGCTCTGGCCGGCAGAGCTGCGAAGATTCCGAGATTCCACGGGCGTCTCGCCCAAAAGACGCTTGCGCGATTCTTCGAGCCACTCGAAGACTTCGTCGCGAGAAAAGTACATCTCTTGTTTCTCGGGATCGATGAAGAGCTTCCAGGGTTCCATTTTCATAGCGGAAGCGATCTTGAGAATTGCCTTGCTTGACGGGAAGTTTCTGCCGGTTTCGAGATTCGCGATAAATCCAGAAGAGAGATTTGCCCTGCGGGCGAGTTCTTCCTGCGATATTCCCAAAATGGCTCTACGGACTCGGAGATTAGAAGAAAGGCAAAACCGCACATAATCCATTCTCACCACAATAGCCTACAAAACCGATACCGCTATCGGCGATAGTGAGTGTAGTACTTTCTATTGCGAAGTGGCCACAGGCTTGCGCGTGAGGACAACAGAGCGATCTTCGATTGACCGCATTCAGGCGATTCCCTACAATAAGCCTATGTTTGCACCTGCTGTCTATGCGCAGAGAAGACACGAATTCCTTAACGCCCTTCACCGACGAGGTGTTTCGTCAGGCCTTTTCCTTCTTTTGGGGAATACCGAATCGCCACGGAATTATGCCTCCAATTCCTATGGTTTCAGGCAGGATTCCTCGTGGCTCTACCTCGTGGGTGTCGCCCTGCCGAATCTTGCGCTGAGTCTCGATATTGAAAGCGGAGAAGCGGTGTTGTACGCCGATACTCCGGGCATCGATGACATTATCTGGACAGGGGAACTGCCTTCGCCCTCTGCTCTTGCCTCGCGTGCGGGGATCGCGCGGAGCGCTCCGCGCTCCGCGCTGAGCGTGCTCGTCGAGCGCGCCATTCGCTCTCGAAGAGAAATCTACATTTTGCCGCAGTATCGAGCTGAGCAGACGGCCTATCTGGCCGAGCTTCTGCGCGCTGGAGCGAGCACGCTCAGGGGCGCGCTCGCGCGCCACATCGATCCCCGCGTCATTCTGGCGCTGGTAGAACTGCGCGAAATAAAGGAAGCCGAAGAGATAGCCGAACTCGAAAAAGCGGTTGCGGTCACTGCAGCGATTCACCAAGACCTTCTTCGAACTCTGCGCGTTGGGTGGACGGAGCGACATGCCGCCGAGTATGTTGCCTCGCAGGCCTATGCGCGCGGCTGCGAGCTCAGCTTTTCGACCATTGCGACCTGCAGAGGTGAAGTACTCCACAATGTGCCTACGGAGTACGTCTCCACCGAGCACGACACTTTTCTTCTCGACGCCGGAGCGGAGCTCCCATCGGGATATGCAGGAGATCTGACGACTTCGTTTCCAGTGGGTGCGCGTTTTAACGCGCGCTCCAGGGAGATTTACCTCGCGCTGCAAAGGGCATTTTCTGTTGCGCCAGACATGCTCGGTCCGGGGGTGCGGTTCATCGATGTCCATAAAAGGACCTCGATCGCGATCGCAGAAGGGCTCACCTCGCTCGGCATCATGCGAGGAGACCCGAAAGAGGCAGTAGAAGCGGGCGCCCACGCGCTCTTTTTCCCGCACGGCCTAGGTCACCAGATCGGCCTCGATGTCCACGATATGGAAGCCCTCGGCGAAGACTATGTGGGATATGGCGAAGAGCTGGTCCGCAGCACTCAGTTCGGGCTAAGCTCATTGCGCTTAGCGAAAACGCTCAAGCCGGGAATGGTGCATTCGATCGAACCGGGCGTCTATTTTATTCCTCAACTCGTCAAGAAGTGGCGCACCGATCGCATTTGCGCTGAATTCATCAATTATGATATAATTGAATCGTGGATGTCGGTTCGAGGCCTGCGCATCGAGGAAGATTGGTGCATCACCGAAGATGGAGCACGCCGACTCGGACCCTCGTTCGATAAAAATGTAGACGCTCTTGAAAGCGCAAGGTTTGCACGATGAAAACTGTTTTTGTATCGGCCTTTCTTGAAGATGCGATTGTAGTCAAGTCCATGCTGGAATCAGCAGGTATCCCCGCGGAGATGCTCTCCGATCAAATGCTCGATGTAAATCCATTCTATTCGATCGAACCAAAGGGTGCAAAGGTAATCGTTCCCGACGGCGCTGAGCAGGATGCTCGCGCTATAGTCGAGAATTTCAAGGAAAGCAAGCGGTCTGCCCAATAATTTTCGACATTCTGGGAGCGTCGTTTGAAAAGAAAGCTTTTGGTTCCGATCGCCATTGTCCTCGCGACGATACTCTCCGTCACAACTCTATTCTATATTATCAATGTCTACATTCAGAAAAAAAATGCGGAAACATTCGATCACGCGCTCACGGGCCTCATCGATTTGCAGGCGTCGGCAGTGTACAACGGGTATTTTGCTTGGCGGTGCAGGGCAGACTTTCGGATGCATACGACCTGGTGAAAGGAATTACCGACACCTTCCCGCTCATCGATTCGGTTGAGATAGATCAGGGATCTCCACCCTCTAAGAATTATGTCGTCACCCTCGATGGCGAGCTCTTAAGGATTGAATACGCTATTCGAGATGACGATGAACTGAACACTGCGCCCGACGCGTATGCGGTGACGATCATCCAAGTCAGAAAGATTCTCAATTTCATCGCTCCCAATGAATATAGAGTCGATCCGGAACGAGGGTATAAGACTGCGTACGGCATTCCAATCGCCAGGCGCACGTCGCTCTTCAATGCGACGAATGTTCTGATTCTCAGCATTCTCAGTATTTTGATAAGTCTGCTTTTGCTGCAGTTGTATTACAAAAAGTCGGACTTTTTCCTCGACACTCGTGGTCTCGAATCGATCATCTATCTCTTCGAGCAAACAGAGAAAGCTTCCGCGAGTCACTCTCGAAATGTCGCAATCCTAGCACTTTTCGTAGGGAAAAAACTCGGATTTTCCGGAAAGCGTCTCAAGAATCTTTATGTGGCGGCCCTGCTCCACGATATTGGAAAGATCGGTGTCCCCACCAATATCATCACCAAGACCGGCAAACTGGATTCGCGCGAATTCACTCAGATGAAGCAGCACCCCGTAATTTCTGCACGTATTCTCAACAGCTTCAAAGAATTTGATCGTCTCAGCGATATTGTGCTTCATCACCATGAGCGGGAGGATGGGTCGGGCTACCCTGAAGGCCTTAAAGGCAATGATATTCCTCTCGAGTCGAAGATCATTGCGGTGGTCGATGTGTTCGAAGCGCTGGTGGGCGAGCGTCCCTACCGCAACCCGATCCATCCATCCAGCGCTTTTGAAAAGATGAAGCAGATGCCGTTGGATCAGCGTATTGTTGCTGTTCTGATCGAACACTTCGGCGAGCTCAGTACCTTTAAGCCTCCCAAATGGGTGCTTTCCTACAGTCCGTGGATGTTCGCTGCGTAATGATGAGGTCAGAAGTGCGAACCACCCCGAGCATTTCCGTTTTTCTTTGAGCCATCGGCATTCCTGTAAGGATTCTTCAGATTTTTCCTTATGGTGTGATACGCGTTGCATGCTTCGTAATATCGTTCTGGATCCTTAAAACTGGAGAATTCATCGCAACGAAACAATTCGAGCAAGGTGGAGAAGCGCTCATCCGATATGAGTTCGCGGGTTTTTTGTACAGGAAGAACGGGAAGCGCAGCCGGCATCATGTGGTAGCGTATGAGAAATTCCACTGTTTCCTGGATTTTTATCGGGATTTCTAACCGCGACATGAATTTGACCGCACGTTTCGCGCCGAGTTCAGCGTGCTTATCGAAACGTTTTCCTTGGCGGCTTTGGGATTCGGGTTTGCCTATATCGTGGAGGAGAAGCGCGATGGAGAGGGGAAGATCGCGATTCTTGCGGTACGAAAATGTCTGCATGGTGTGGATCCACCCATTTCCCTCCGGATGAAATTCCTTCGAGTGGTCCACATCATCAAGCTGAGCGAGTTCCGGCCACTGCTGTGCAATAAAGCCGGTTTGCTTTAAAAATTCGAATCCTGAAGCTGGGTACGGTCCGGCGAGAACACCGAGAAGTAAATCGCGCTGGTAGTGCGCCGAAGGAGCGTGAGGAAGATCGAGCGGCCGGGTACACGGCCGGGTACACGGCTGGGGTGCTTCAGAGAGTGTCGACATAAGCGCCAGATCGAAAAGGGCGCGGTCTTTGGTAAAAATCTGAGATGCGAAGGTGCGTGCACGGATCATTTCATAGACCCCATCGTGGTCGAAAAAGGTTCCTTGCACGGGATCTCGCCGAAAATTGAGCCAAGGATCTCCGAAATCATCATTTTTTACGTTTTCTACGCAGAGAAAGCGCGCATCTCCATACGAAGCGTCGGCGTAGGGGAGACCAGAAAATTCCAGATCTTTGAACAGGCGCGCCAGGTCTATGACAGTGCTCTGCACCGCGATGAGACGAAAAGGGCGTAGGGGTTCGTCGTAATATGCGTCGAGGGCAGTAATCCCATACTCGAAAAAGGGTATCCCTGCGCTTTGCAGCTGCTGATCCACCTCGCGTTCGCTCATGGAGCGGTCGCACGGGGTACTGTGGCGAGAAGTATTTTAAAGAGTTCTGCTTTCGTGTCGACGCCGAAAAGTACCTCGCGCGCTTCTCCTCCTGCAGCGTATCGGAGCGTGATGACAGTGAATGGCGGACTAAAGAGAAAATCGAAGAAGTGTTTCTTCGGTAATTCTAGCCCCGAAATATCTCGCAGCGGCAGCACGACATCTTCACGCGGTTCCT
The DNA here is from genome assembly GCA_964466815.1 of uncultured Treponema sp. Lineage (GTDB taxonomy): Bacteria > Spirochaetota > Spirochaetia > Treponematales > Rectinemataceae > Rectinema. The sequence continues at coordinate 6,358 of CAYXOW010000014.1, read as the reverse complement.
GAGAGACTTTCGGAGCAGCCATTTTGAAAAGCGACTGGAACCAATTTTCCCCAGGCGTAGCTCTGAATCGGAGCGTCGATTCGGACAACACAAGGAGTCCCCACTCGCCTTGGGATTTCTTTGAATCGAAGTGCTGACACATGGTCTTCGACCGTATTTTCTCTCCGATTTCTTTCTCGAAATCGGACCAAAACGCCTCGACATCAGATTGCATCATGGCTCGTTCCTCATCATATATAAATCTAGTATAACGTGATTTGTTCTATTGTGCATCTATGGCACGACCGAGTGTTCTGGTGCGATCCTGTAAAAGGTGATACCTTGCTCGCTATGAGCAAGATGCGGGGCGTGATTGCCGGCGTAAGCTATTCGGCGATTTTTGGCTTTTCCTTTCTCATGACGAAAGAGACACTGAGGGTGCTTGGGCCGATGGAGCTTCTCGCCGTGCGATTTTTCATTGCCGCTCTTCTCATGACCGTGCTCGCTCTCCTTGGGCTCATAAAAGTTGATTTTCGGCGCAGAAATCTCAAGCTTTTAGCACTGATGTGCGCGGTGCAGCCGGTGGCTTACTTCATTTTTGAGACCTATGGTGTCGCGAATGCTGCGACGAATGTGGCTGGCATCATTCTGGGGGCGCTTCCTGCCGGTGTGGCGATCATGGGGGCGCTTGTGCTCGACGAGCACCTGAGCGGCATCCAGATAGCCGGTCTCTCGATGTCGATTGTGGGTGTCGGCCTTGTTGCGCTGTTTGGTCGTGGAGAGGCTTCCGAGACGAAAGTGATCGGTATTCTTTTCTTGACCGGTTCAAT
>CAYXOW010000014.1:5256-5495 GCA_964466815.1 uncultured Treponema sp. | reverse complement strand
CGGCAATGGAACGAACCTTCGCGATGATGTGGTCAGGTGCGATTTGTTTCGGTGTGCCTGCGCTCATTCAGAATGTGCTCGGTAAAGGCCACATTTATCTGATGTTGCGACGCGGAGGTGCTTCCGCCGAAGCGTGGGGAGGCGTCCTGTACTTGGGTGTGCTTTCCTCGGTCGGCGCTTTCTTTCTCATCAATTACTCGCTCTCCTATCTCAAGGCGTCGCAATCGGCGATTTTTACG
>CAYXOW010000014.1:1367-5208 GCA_964466815.1 uncultured Treponema sp. | reverse complement strand
GGGGGTGTTCATACGACATGAACCTTTTAGCTGGGGGCAAGGTTTGAGTGTCGTGCTCATTGTGTTTGGTGTTGCGGTCGCAAACTCTTCGGGGAGAGTCGCCTCTGGGAAGGTCGCTGTGGGGAGGCGGCGCGGTTAAACGAAAAAAAAAGGAAAAACAATGGAAGAGCCGGCGTTTTATGATGTGCACTGCCATCTCATGAACCTTTCGCACCCTGCCTTCGTCTCCATCATTGAGTCGATGCGACATCGACCGCGCGAGATAATCTATTCGCAGCTTGCTTCTTTCGATTACCTTGCAGCATCCCTCTTGAACCGAGGGGGCGAGCGTCTTCGCAATCTTCTCGCCGTGATGGACAACGATTGCGCCGATATTCTGTTTTTAATGGAAGATGATCTCGCGGGGCAGTTCAGCGTACCCAAGGGTGGAAAAAAATTCACAGAGGATCCTCCTCTGAGAAATGGTTCTTTCCGCATGGCGGGAAAGAATTTCTCCAAGGTAGTGCTCACCCCGCTCATCATGGATTTTTCGACTCCCGCGTCTCTCAGCCCAAATACCTATTACAAGCGACCTCCCCGGAAACCAATCGACGCGCAGATCATCGATGTTATGTATGCGATTCGGAAATATGTTTCGACGAGGCCGGACGGTGCGCTCCGCGTCTACCCTTTTTGGGGCATCAATACAAAGAATCATTCGTTTGCAGGGCTATCCAACTGTCTCACTACATGGTTTTCAAATTATACGCGGGATGAACGCGAGCTTGAACGGCGCTTTCGAGCGACATCGCGTCACGGTATGGACGTCGAGGTGCAACATTTCGGACTCTTTGCCGGGATAAAGCTCTATCCACCTCTGGGGTTTGATCCATGGCCCGATGATCCCGAGGAACGCGAGAAAGTCGACTTTCTCTACAGCTTCGCTGAATCGAAGCGCATTCCTATAACAACTCACTGCGATGATCAAGGTTATCGCATCATCGGTCTTGAGGATTCGCTACGCTACACCGCTCCATCGAGGTATGAGCCAGTGCTCGAGCGCCATCCCAATCTCATACTCAACTTTGCGCACATGGGGAAGCAACATATCCGTACTATCCGAGGCAAGGAACAAGCGGATTGGCGGAAGGATATATTTCGCCTCATAGTCCAATATCCCCATGTGTACACGGATTTTTCATTTATCGGTGTGGAGCCTCAGTTTTACGAAGAGCTCGCTTCTGTGTTGGCGGAGTCGAGACCGGAAGATGAAGAGAAATTGTCGCGGAGAATTCTCTTTGGGTCCGATTTCAGCGTCAATCTCCTTAAAATCAGATCCTATAGGGATTATATGGAGATCTTTTCACAGAGTTCGCTGTCCAATGAACTCAAGCTTCGCTTCTGCGCTGAAAATCCAAGAAACTTTCTGTTTGGGGAGCGCTGATCGAGCGGTCAGTAGTTGAGCCTTGCACTCCGCGAGGGGGAGAGGCCGTTTTAAAGATGGTGTAGGCCGGTTTTCCCTATAATGGCGCGGACGATCCACGACGCCATGAAGTGTCCCGCAGTCTGTGGCACAAAGGGTGTTGAGCCCTGAATCCCGCGCCGACCTTCTTGAGGGATAGGCTTTACCGCCGGTTCATCCGACCAGACAACAGGGAAATCGAGCGGAACTCCAAGTTTTGAAAGCTTTTGTCGCAGCGCTCGGGCGAGAGGGCATCCTTTCACCATATCCATTCTTCCGATTCTCAGCCGCTCCGGCATGAGCCGCCCCGCGGTGCCCATGGACGAAATGAAGGTGAAATTTCGATTTCTCAAGGCGGCGATGAGGCTTGCTTTGGGACTGAGCGAGTCGACGCAGTCGGCATGTATCGAACATTTTTCCGAAATGATGTTGGGTGCTGTCTCGGAAGTAAAAAAAATACGGTCCGAAAGGATGTCGACGGAGGGATTGATGTCTCGAGCTGCATCGATAAAGGCTTCTGTTTTCGGTAGACCGAGATATCTCTCATAGCCGAATGCGAGTCTGTTGAAGTTGGAGGCTTCGACGATGTCGAAATCGACCACATGAAGATGTCCTACGCCGGCGCGAACGAGGTCGAGGGCGCATGCGGCGCCCACTCCGCCGAGCCCGTACACAGCGATGTGGGCCGATTCGAGAGCGGCTATGCCGGCATCTTCTACAATGATTCGTGTTCGGTCGCGGAATGAATTGCGTTGCATTTAGGTACCTTTTGATGCGGGCGCGTCGGACATGCGCACGTCGTCGTCGCGGCTACTGAAAGTGAAAAACGCGTTTTCGAAGTTGTGTTCGAGTGTCGGGAGAAGCACACGCTGCTCGAGGCTGAGCATTGCTGCCATTTTTTCCACAACTCTTACGATGTCTTCGCGCCTCGACCATTGCGCGCCATGAGGTGGCTGCCAAGGCGCGTCGGTTTCCGAGAGAATTCTTGTGGCAGGAAGCCCGATGAGCGTCTCGATGGCGTGGCGCGAGTCGCGCAGGATAGGGGTTCCGAAGGAGAAAAAGGCGTTGATGCCTTTCTTTAGAATCATGCGCGCTTCTTCCAGCCTACCGGGCCAGCAGTGGAAAATCACTGCGGGAACCGACGCGAGTTCTCGGCCATAGCGCATGAGTAAATCGGTGGCTTTTCGAATATGGAGAACGAGAGGAAGTCCCGATTCGGCCGCGAGGCGGGCTTGGAAAAGAAATGCTTCTATTTGAGTGCGTATCGAGTTTGTTTCCCGCGAGGTAATTGCGGTGTCGCCAAAAAAATCGAACCCCGCCTCGCCTATGAAACCTATTTCGTGGGCGGCGCAGAGCGATGAAAGGAACGCAGCATTGCGCATGTCGGGATTCTGCGGATGAATGCCGAAACCGGAAATGGTGGGCGAGAGGAACCGTCGCAGCTCCTGACTGCGCATGAACTCTTTAGGATCGTGAGCGACAACGGCGGCTCGCCATGCGAACGTCAATGGTGTTGACACAAACGCTGGCTCCCGCTGCTCAAGATCCGCGAGATGGATGTGGGCGTCGCAGTACATGGATCTATTGTGCGTTTTCGCCTGTGAGAGGTCAATCCAGCGTGTGTTCAAAAAAAGAGACTCCACCTATTGCAAAATAAAATGCATCATATTATATTATGTATAGCAAGATATTCCTAAGAAAGGAGAAGAGCATGGAATCGATCCTAGTGGATGCGAGGCGCCTGTGGCGCTCAATCCTGGATTTGGCGCATGCGCGACGCGATGCGCATGCTCTGTCGGACGGATTAAAGGGAGGGGAACCTATGGATACCTACCGGAAAATCGGAGAGAAGGTAGTAAGAGATGTGTACGGAAGAGAAGATTTAATCGATATCTACTCAGGCAGAGAAGCGTTCGAGCTGCACAAGAAATTGTCTTTCAATAAAATGCCTCCACTCTGAAATTCATCCTGAAATTCATCGCGGATGAGAACGTCGGTTCGACGTCTCGTAAAAGCATTACCCCGGGCGCGTGATTGACGGCGAGTGGCGGCGCCCCTCCGAGGGGGTGCTGCGCCGCACCATATTGCGTGCTACGCTACATGAGACAGAAAGGATGTGTGCAATGGGCGCAGCTGAGGAACGAGAAGTGGAAAAGTCAATTCAGAAAAGGCTTTCTTGAACTCTGCGTGCTCGAGCTGCTCTCCGCTCACGGCAGGAGCTACGGACTTGCGATCATGGAGCAGCTCAACCAAGCTGGTGTGGAAGTGAGCGAGGGCACGCTGTATCCTCTTCTCATGCGCATGACCAAGGATGGGAGCGTCGAGGCGCAGTGGGAAACTCCGGAAGTAGGTCATCCTCGGAAATATTACGTCATTTCCAGCAGTGGGCGCTTTCTCCTC
>CAYXOW010000014.1:0-1352 GCA_964466815.1 uncultured Treponema sp. | reverse complement strand
AGAAGAGCGCGGAGGCACAGCGGATATTGGAGAGGGGAGGGCAAGTTGAATGAACCGCAGTGAGTATATTGAAGTTCTTGCACATCGTCTTAAGGGAATCGACGAGTCGTCGCTTCGAGACATTATCCTCGAAATAGAGGATCATATCGATGGTCTTGAACGCGAACATCCCGAAAAGAGCACCGAGGAAATAGTACAGACACTTGAATCTCCCGAATCGCTCGCTGATAGTTTACGAGAGGCCGCCGGGCTTGGACCGTATGAAGCGCCACGAGATGAACAGTTCGATACTCAGGACGAACGCCGAGGCACTCATAAAAAAATGCACATCACGATCGACGACGCGGAGCTCCATGAGGCCATCAAGAAGGCCTTCGATATTGCGAGAATTTTTAGCCGCAGACAAAAGGAGGGAGAAGGGAGACCCTTTGGCGACTTCTTCGCCGACGAGTTCAATCTCGGCAAAATGGAATTTTCGAATGCGCGGCGAGTTTCACTCCGAACTCGGTCTGCAGATATTGAAGTACTCTTTTCGAACGATCGCCTCTCGATCGAAACCCCCGGAGAAGAAAAGCCGCATCTGAGTCTAAATTATTCGAGCGAAGGAACGCTCAAGATATCCGTACCCTTAGGCGCCTCCGAGCCCGACCGAATCGAGCTCCGTGTTCCAGCCACCGTCGACGATCTCGAAATCTCGACAATGTCGGGGGATGTGCGCGTTCTCGACAGAGTCGGATCGCTCACGGTATCGACCGCATCGGGCGATATTCTAGTTGAAAGCTGCGATGGTGATCTCCAGGCGAAATCGGCTTCCGGCGATATCTCGATCCGCGAGTGTCGCGGAGATATAAAAGTGTCGACAGCTTCAGGCGACATCGAAATCCGTGCACATGAGCTGTGCAATTCGATCGAGGCGGCGAGCGCCTCGGGCGACATCTCGCTCCGTTATCCGGAGGACTGGGACGCCACGGTGAATGTTTCGACGGTATCTGGAGATGTCGATCACGACGCGGTGCAGGCGGGACGAGGAACGATTCGGATAAGAAGCGGGTTTGTGCCGGCCAAACTCTCTACGTTGTCCGGTGACATCGTCGTTCGCAAAGAGTAGCGACTAAATGAGGCGCGGAGGGGCTCGCCATGTCGGTGAGCCCCTCCGCGCTTTCTCAGTTTCGCTCGAAAGATCGTTCAATCATGGCTCAGAGATATCCCAGCTTTTTTGCCTGGGCGGTGAGCTCTTCTCGGAACTTGGGGTGCGCCACCGCGATAAGTTCTTTCGTGCGCTCACGCACGGTCTTGCCGCGCAGCCGCGCGATGCCGTACTCGGTGACCACGTTGTCCACGAGGCTCCGGTG
>CAYXOW010000013.1:21914-27354 GCA_964466815.1 uncultured Treponema sp. | reverse complement strand
AGTCGAAGGGAATAAGGCCGTAGAGCAGTTTCATCAGCGTGCTCTTGCCCGCGCCGTTCTCCCCCACGATTGAGTGGATTTCGCCTTTTCTGAACTCGACGGAGACATTGTCCACCGCGAGCACGCTTGGCGGGTACACTTTGACGATACCTTCGAGCGAAATGAAGTCATTCATGTTCGTTTTCACCACATTCCAAGATCAATTTTAAAGTGCGCCGCGTAGGCGCGCTCCTGGTCGAGCATCAAGCATATGGTCATGCCCACGTATAAAAAAGGGGCGCGGACCGCGCCCCTGCGAGTGGATGCGCGGTGCTTCAGGATGAGCCCCCGAGACATGCCGCGCGGCCGAAGTGTGCGCTCCAGTCTCACTGCTGCCAGACATTCTCTCCATTGTAGAGCTGAACTTTGAGCTTGCCCTCGATAATCTGTTTGCGCGCAGCGAGGACTTTATCGATGATGCTCTTCGGGAGGACCTGCTGCTTCGCGTCAAACACGAGGTCGATGCCGCCGCTCGCGAGGTCGGCGTTGATCGTTACGCCAGGCTTGTAGGTTCCGTCCTTAATGGTCTTGAATACTTTCTCGATCGTGCTGCCGACGTTTTTCACCGCGCTGGCGATGACGTGGCCTGGCTCGAGGTCGTTCTGGTTGGTGTCGACGCCGATGGCGTAGAGTCCGCGCTCCGCGGCAGCCTGGAGAACGCCGATGCCTGCGGCCGAGGCGACTTGGTACACCACATCAGCCTTCTGGTCGTAGAGCTGGAGGGCAGCCTGCTTGCCTTTCGCGGAGTCGTCCCAGGCGCCGCCCAGCGACTTGGTCAGCACTTTGATGTTCTTGTCGACGGCTTTCGCGCCGTTCTGGAAGCCGAACACGAAGGCCGAGACGATCGGGTCGGTATCGCCTCCCACCACGCCGATGATCTTGTCTTTGTTGATGCCCTTGAGCGACGTTGTTTCTGTGGTGAGAGCCGCGGTCATTCCCGCGAGATAGGAGCTCTGTTCCGCAATAAAGAACACCGAGGTGATCGTTTTTTTCGAGTTTTCGACGACGGTGTCGATGTTGACGAAAATCTTGTTGGGATACTTGTCGGCGATCGCCTTGAGTTGATCCTCGAAGCCGTAGGAAATGACGAAGATCACATCCGCATACTGTACTGCCGCGTCGAGCGCCGGCTGGAACTTGCCCGCGTCGAAGTTGCACTCGATCGTGCGGGTCTGCAGCTTGTATTGCTTTTCGATATTCTTGATTCCCGCTTCGCCGGAATCGTAGAACGCGTTGTCGCCGAGTGCGCCGTTGATCAGGTACACGACTTTGTCGGTCTTGACCGTCGGGCCCGCACCAAACGCGCTCATCGCCGTAGCGAGGAACATTAGCGCTGCGACCACCGCGAAATATGTTCTGCCTTTCATTGGAACCCCCTTATAATTCGAGCTGAAATTATACGACCGAGAGCGAAGATCAGTCAACCTTGAAAGAGATTCGAAGCGGCGCGAGTGCAGTCGATAGCTCGGGATCGGGTTGCGGCGCGTCCGCAGAGAGTTGCTCAACATCGGGCTGGCGAGCGCGTTCCGAGGATGTCGCGAGCCCCCGTGCCCCCGTCATCGATACCCCGATTTCATTCACCGCACAGAGCTCGAGAAAATGTCGCAGCACCTGGAAGCGCTCAACCGAAACCTTCGAGGGCAAAAACTCGGCGACCTCGTTACTGTAGAGCGCGCACTGCGGCCCGCTTCTCCGAAGCCAGGCTGTGTATTCGTCGCGCTTTTCGTACGAGAAAGACACGAGCCCGGCGAAAAGACCCGCGATCCCCGCGAAAAGAGTGTCGTCGGGCCAGCGCGCGCGATTGCCGCCAGCGGGCGCTTCACTGTCCAATGAAGCCTCCTCCTCGACGACCGACTCGCTATTATCAGGCGCCGCGCGTCGCCGCCCACCCCGCGCACTCCGCATGTCCCACACCTCAACCGCAACGCGCAGCGCGCCGGCCCGCATCTCGCGCAGCGCGAACTCGAAGAGCCTCTGCGCCGCGAAACGTTCTTTGGCGCCATCGATGTCGCTCCAGCGCAGCGCGCGCGGATCGTGTACGCACGCTACCGCGAGGATTTCCCGAAGAGCGTTTTCCAGACGCGGCGCATCGGCGGCTCGAACCTCGACGCGCGCCCTCGCGTGAAAACGGTTGGATTTTCCGCCGAAATGACCGATAAAGGAATGAAATATATTTTCTTGACTTGCAATTGATTTCATTGCGCCTTCCCTTAAATGTAGACTCTTTACATTAAGATTTTAAGGTATATACTTTATCACGTTATCCATTCTGTTCGATTCTTTCTTGAGGATCAGTATGAACAGGGGTATTTACTGGAGCCTGCTTTTCCTCGTAGTTCTTTTTTTCCCCGTGTCAACGCAATCCTGCAGTAAGCAAAAACAAGGGAGCGTGTCTCAAAACGAACAAGCCGGAGCGTTCACGTTCTCCCAAAAACCTTCTGGCGGCATCACATTTCTTTCAACGCAGCTCAATTCTGTCGAAGAATCCTGGAAAATGCGAAATATAATTTTAAAGGATTTTCCCGGCAATGTCGATTTCAGGCCGAACGATAACGCATTTTTGATAGATCTCCTCTCTTCGGAATTGAAGAAGAAAACATCTTCATCGATCCTCATCGGGGCGCTGCATGGCGACCTCACAAGTCTTGACGAGCAGAATGCGCTCCAACCGCTTGATACGCTCTATTCGACGCTGAAAACGCGAGGATTCGCGAAAGATTTCATCGATCTGAGTCGATTCAACGGAAAGGACATTTTCTATATTCCATGGATGCAAGCCTCATTCGTCATGGTCGCCAATAAGAAAGCCCTACCGTATCTTCCCAAAGGAGCGGATCTGAATTCTTTGACCTATGATCAATTATACGATTGGGCAAAGAACATATATGAAAAAACGAACAAGAAAATGCTCGGCTTCCCTGTGGGCGAAAAGGGCCTGATGCACAGATTTTTTCAGGGATATCTCTATCCTTCCTACACTGGCAGTACCCTCCTCAAATTCAAGAGCCCCGATGCGGTGAAGATGTGGGAATATTTCAAAAAGCTGTGGATGTATGTACAACCGAGCTCTCTGGTGTATTCGGCTATGTCGGATCCGCTTCTGATCGATGACGTATGGATCGCATGGGATCACACGGCGAGACTTGTGAAGGCGCTCATGGAGCGGCCTGACGATTTCGTCGTGTTCCCCGCGCCCATAGGTCCAAAAGGTCGGGGATTCATGGCCGTCATATCCGGGCTGAGCATTCCTAAAAACCAAACCGACAGCAAAGACGCAGCGATGCTCATCGACTACCTCACCGCACCCGCGATCCAGGAAAGAACCTTGATGGAGACGGGCTTCTTCCCCGTCATCGACAGCGCGACAAGCAGGGGAATCCCACTGTATCTTAAAAATCTAAATAAGACCGTCAATGACCAGCTAAAATCGAAACAATCCATATTGACCCTCATGCCCATCGGGCTGGGTCAAGAAACAAACGATTACAACAATTATTTCATGCTCACCTTTTCCGGGATCGTGCTCGAGAACAGGGTCGTGATGGATGTGCTCAGAGAGAATGCGGCAAAAATGCAGCTCATTCTCGACAAAGAGAATGCCAAGTGTTGGCTGCCCGACATTTCGGATTCGAGGCCATGCAAAATTGAGTGAACAAGAAGAAACCAGGGAAACAAGTGCGCTCACGCTTTTTTCCATCGTGATAATCGCGTTATCGTTATTCGTTTCGGTCGCGGGGTTTGTCACCTTTTTTTTCTCTGGAAAGACTCGGTTCCAATTTACCGATCAATTCGATCAACCAATTCAGAAGCATTTCGAATCTTCAAGCATTGGTCTCTACACTCTCGACCGACTTGGATTCCGTCCGAGCGAATAAGCAGGATATAAGCTGGGAAAAACTGCGATTCGACATCAATAAGATTCAGGTCGCCCAATCGATAATTGTGAGTGATTTCAATGGTGAGCCTCCTGGCGATCTCATGATGATCCTGGATGAAGTCTCGCTCTTGGGCAACGATCTGAAAATGATAATGGAAACTAAAAACGGGGGAACGAAGAGCGATATTCAGCTGAACAAAAATCAAGTCGACTATATTTTCGCGGAGTTGAGAGGTTACATTGTAAGAATGAACAACGCGCATCTGTTGATATTGGAAAGACAGCGTGCGCGTATGGTGATGCTCACTGCGCTGATTCTTTTGCTGTCATTGATGGCGCTCTGCAGCGCCACACTGAGTATTCTGCTGCTGCGAAGCCGAAAGAAGGCTTTTGCGAAGCTTTTTGCGGCCCGGCAGATGGCTCTCGCTGCGAGCAAGACAAAGAGCGAATTCCTTTCGAATATCAGTCATGAAATCCGAACTCCCATGAACACCATCATGGGTTTGTCGTATCTGGCGCTTAAAACCGATCTATCTCCGAGCCAGAGAGACTATATCCGGCGTATTCAATTGTCGAGCCAACATCTTCTGGGAATAATCAATGATGTGCTCGACTTCAGCAAAATTGAATCCGGACGTCTTTCGCTCGAGGCAATTCCCTTTGAATTGGATAAAGTCATTGATACGGTAACGAATCTCATCTCGGAAAAAGCAGACTCGAAGGGTTTGGAACTTATTTCCGATGTTGAAAAATCCATTCCGAGCCGCCTCGTCGGCGATCCTCTCCGCCTGGGACAAATCCTCATCAATCTGGCAAACAATGCGGTCAAGTTCACCGAAAAAGGGGAAATCAGCATCCATGTCCGATTAAAGGGCGAGTCCAGCACAGCTGTGGTGTTGTATTTCGAGGTCAGTGATACGGGAATCGGTATCACTGAAGAACAAAAGGCGCGACTTTTCCGGAGCTTCGAACAGGCCGACAGTTCCATTACGCGCCGGTATGGAGGATCGGGACTCGGCCTCGCGATCTCCAAAAGTCTTGTCGAGATGATGGGTGGAGAAATAGGTGTAGAGAGCGTCTATAAAAAGGGATCGACATTCTGGTTTACTGTTCCTTTGGGGAGGGACTTGAGCGAGAAACCAGCGCCGAAGTATTTGGATGATCTGCGAGGCAAGAAAGTTCTCGTGGTGGATGACAATGAACACTCCCGAGCGGTGTTCGACGATATGCTCAGCAATATGGGATTTACGGTGACACTCGCTGCTTCGGGAGCTGTCGCGCTTGAAGAAATCGAATCGGCTTCACGCAATGACGCGCATTTTGAAATACTCTTCCTCGATTGGAAGATGCCGGAAATGGATGGGATCGAAACGGCGAGAAGAATAAGGGCGATGCACCTTGTCCATCAACCTCATTTCGTCATCATTACATCGTATGGCCGCGAGGAGGTCATACAAGAAGCCGCGGCGGAAGGCATAAAAATGGTACTCGTAAAACCGATTAGCGCCTCCATCCTGTTCGATA
>CAYXOW010000013.1:19064-21874 GCA_964466815.1 uncultured Treponema sp. | reverse complement strand
AAAACCGGCAAAGCCGCTCCAATCGCCCACGGCGATCAAGAACGAATGAACAGCGACTTGAGTGGCGTCCGCATTCTTCTCGTCGAAGACAATAAAGAAAACCAGCTTGTCGCGACGGAAATTCTCAAAGATGCTGGATGTGTGGTCACCGTCGCGCCGGATGGACTCAAGGCGATTGAGGCCCTGAAGGAAGCCGCGTTCGATATCGTATTGATGGATATGCAGATGCCCGTGCTCGACGGTTTGACCGCGACGATGGAAATACGAAAAATCCCAGCGTATGCGTCTCTGCCGATAATCGCAATGACCGCGAACGCCATGAAAGAAGAAAAGGAGCGCTGTTTACGGGGAGGAATGAACGACTATATCACCAAACCAATCGATCCCCCATTTCTCTTTGAGACGTTGCGGCGTTTTGCGCCAAGCGGCGTCCGTGCCGCGCCTGCGCCAGCCAGTACTCCAACTACGATGAAAAAAAACAGGGCGCCGACCATTTCCGGAATCGAGGTCGAAAAAAGTCTTGGTCGCATGATGGGAAATATAGATCTGTATATAAAACTTCTAAAGATGTTCATACAGGAGCAATCCTCGACAGGGAATAAAATTGTAGCGGCGCTCGAGCGAAATGACTATCGAACGGCGGAATACTTGACGCATACGCTCAAAGGATCGGCTGCCATAATCGGGGCCGTGGAAATTCAACGCGGTTCGGAAAAACTGGAGAGCGGTATTCACACGAGGGACAAAAACGCGGCATTGATTGAAATGGCGCATCATCTTGAACTCTTATTGCACACTGCCATTGATACCATCGAAGATGGACTTGCGCAGTTCGAAAAGGACTCCATTACATCCATTGGTGCTTTCAAAGAACAGGAATATCAAGAAATATTGGACACTCTCACACGCCTTCTGATGGAAAATGACAGCGAGGCGATCGATTATTTTGAATCGATGCATGAGCAGCTCTCTCAATGCTGCGGACCGGAAGATTTCAATAAGCTCGAGAGCTTCATGAGAAGCTACAACTATCCGGAAGCACTGATACTTCTTGGACAAATTGACGAGCATAGCAGAGGCGAATAAGGATATAGGTGAAATGATGGGATCACCAGAATCAAGAAGAGCGACCATTCTCATCACCGACGACTCGCCGGAAAGCATTGCCCTTCTCAGTGGGCTTTTAAAATCGCGCTATCGTGTCAAAGTCGCCATAACAGGTAAACAAGCGTTGGTGATCGCCGCAGGAACGGATACACCCGACCTCATTCTCCTCGATATCAATATGCCCGATGTCGATGGATATGAGATATGTAAAATTCTGAAACAGGATCCTCACACTTCGGAAATACCGGTCATATTTCTTACCTCCAATACCGGCGATGTCGATGAAGAACGAGGATTCGCGGTAGGCGCTGAAGATTACATAACCAAACCGCCTAACGCCGCCATCCTCGACGCGCGAATAAGGACACATCTCCGGCTGAAGAGCGTGCGGGATTTTCTCAGAGATAAGAATGAATTCCTTCAGGCTGAAATATCCAGAAGAACCGATGAGATTGTCAGAACGCAGGAAGTCATAATGATTGCCATGGGCTCGCTCGCGGAAACGCGCGACAACGAAACCGGCAACCATATTCGCAGGACACAGGAATATATTAAACTGCTGGCTGAGAAACTGCGGAATCATCCGAGATTCAAATCCATGTTGTCCGATGAGACAATACAAATACTCTACAAAGTCGCTCCACTGCACGATATCGGAAAAGTGGGGATTCCCGACTCAATCTTGAAAAAACCCGGGAAGCTCGATCCCGATGAGTTTGAAATCATGAAAACCCATACCACTATCGGACGAAACGCCATACTCACGGCAAACAGGGCCTTAAGCTCGTCGACATCATTCCTGTCGCTGGCCGAAGAAGTCGCATGGTGCCATCACGAAAAATGGGATGGCACCGGATATCCGCAAGGTCTGGTCGGAAACGCGATTCCTTTTGCCGGGAGGTTGATGGCCGTTCCGGATGTCTATGATGCGCTGATCAGCGAACGCGTGTATAAGCGCGCATTCTCGCATGAAGAAGCGGTCGACATCATCGCGCGGGGGCTTGGGACACATTTCGATCCCGACATCGCAGCAGCATTCCTGGATATAGCCGAAGAGTTCAGAAGAGTCGCTCAATTGCTCAAGGATAGGTAGCCCCACTCCATTCTTCAGATCTTTTTCGTCGCGGGCATGTCGCGGGGATTCGGCGTTTTTATCACGAAGAATTCAAGTGTTTCGGCGCCGTCGTTGCGGATAGCCATCTTGGTATCGAAGGGAACCGCGATGACGCTTCCGGCGGGGTACCGGCGGATGGGACCGTCTTCAAGGCTGAGGCTCAATGTACCGCGCACGACGATTTGGTGCACATGCGAGTTGGCGACATGGGTCGGTACCGCGCCGCCGGGTTGTACCACGATATGGTTGATATTGAGGCGCTCGTCGTCGATCACTTTTTCCATTGTGAAATTTTCGGTACGTGTAAATTGATGCACGGTTTCGATCATTTCGTTCTCCTTGCGATCAAATATGCGGATATTTCGAGATCGGGTCCAATCTTGCCAGAATTCTCAATGCGGCGAGCGCTTGGTGCGAGGCTGCGAGCATAACACGCGGGGCGCACACACCGGTTTCCGTATCTACGGGAGTGGAGAAATCGCCGCACGCGATGATTCGTTCGGCAAGCGATATGGTGTGGATGTCGTTGGCGGGCGCGATGCCGCCCAGCCCCGAGGCCGTGACGAGCCAGGGCGCGGTGTGATTTCCC
>CAYXOW010000013.1:15531-19034 GCA_964466815.1 uncultured Treponema sp. | reverse complement strand
CGATCGCCGATTTCGTCGCAGCGTCGTCGACCGCCTCGACGACGACATCGCAGCCTGAGCTGAAGGTGGGGAGGACCGATTCCTCGATGCGGCGCGGCCAGAGATCGAGTTCTGTGGCGAAATTCAGTGCTCTCAGCTGGATGGTGAGCGCTTCGGTTTTGAACATGCCGATATGCGTAGGGAAATAGTGTTGTCGATTCAAGTTTTCGAGCTCAACGCGATCGAAATCAGCGAGTCGCAGCGATCCGACGCCCGCCCTCGCCAACATCATCGCAACATTCGACCCCAGACCTCCAAGCCCTATGATTCCCACACGCGCCTTGCCAACGCCGCGCAGCTCGGGCGGATTGACAGTCACCTTCAACCTCCCCCCACCGGCAGATAGATGAAGAGCCTATCGCCGTCTTTTAGCGCGCGGTCTTGGGGCGAACGCTCACCGTTCACGATGGGAATGATAAATTTACGGTAGGAGCCGGTGAGTTTGAAACGGTCAAGAATGTCAGCCGCCCTCGTGCCTTCGGGAAACTCGGCGATCGAGCCGGATTTGACGCCTTCGATTTTTAGAAAACCGATGTACTCGATGGTAATTCGCATGGGCCGCTCCTGCAATGATAGAAAATACTTAGTGAAGCGAAGCCTGGAAGTCAAGGTTCTTTCGGAAATAAATCGCGGTTGAATAAGGATGAGATCATGGTATAGTAGAGTGCGATGAACGCGTTCAAGTGGGAAATGCCTAGTCTTCCGGCATTTTGGATCAAGACGATTCCAAAGGTGCTTATAGTTATCCTCATATTGGCTGTCGCGAGTGCGGTACTTGTGATATTGGTGATACCACCTCAGGCTGAGAGTATAAACTATGCTGAACAATTGCTTTTAGCGCGAGCTCAACGTACATCCGAACAGACGATGGCCATCGAAGCGATTACCTATCAATTTTACATGAACGCCTCTCTCAATGAACTGCTTAAGGACTATGCGCATTCCACGGAAACATATGATGTTTCGAAATGGAATTCCGTATTTTCGACATACCTGGAAGGCATGGCGGAGGCTACTCCAGAGCTTGAAGACGCGATGTTCTTCGATTCCAGAATGGCGCAGAAACGGCCGCTCACTATGACCGATTCTTTAACGAGAAAGACATGGAGTATGGCGAGAACTCAATCCCAAGCCTTAGCCGAGCGATTCCCCGGACAGCCTGTGTGGACGTTTCTGCAAGTTCCTTCCCCAAACTCCGCAGATCCATCTTCAATTTCGAATTATCTCGTATGTTCACGTATCATAAAAAATGTGGCAAATGGAGATCAACTCGGCCTTTTGATTCTTCTCTTAAATCCGGAACGACTGGCTACCACTGTGGCAGGTAGTTATTGGGCAGATGATCCGGCAATGCCGAAATCCGATCTAACCGTGTTGGTGAATGAAGCTGGCATTATTCTCGGCGGCATAGGACCAGGGCTCATAGGGTTGCCCGCAAGCAAAGTCGTACCAGGGTTCGACATACCCAAAATGGACAATTCGCCATCGAGCGTCTTAAGCGGAAGATACTCGATCAGCCAATCGATTTTATCAAGGCCAAGTCGTCGATATTGGGTTATATGGCGAGCAGTACCAGAAAAACCGTGGCGAGTGTACACGATACTTCCCTATCACATCGATATGATTCCGAGGTGGATAGCCCTCATTTCCGGTGTTTTCATACTCATATTGAGTATTGGCATATTTCTCCGAAAAAAAGGGGACGCTCAATCGCTCCTGCTGAAACCGGAAGCTTTGGAAATGCTGAAGGATTTTTCGCAGAGTGACGATCAATCATATTCAATGAGACTCTCTCCGGAGGAGACAAAGAAACTCGCATCGCTCACGGAGCGTGAACGAGCGATTCTTATCGGTCTGGGGAAGGGCAGAAGCAACAAGGAAATCGCCTCGGATATGGGACTCCGTGAGCAGACAGTAAAAAATTATCTCTCTCACTTATATCGTAAGCTGGATGTTCACGATCGGGTGGGAGCGGCCTTTTTTTCGGTCAGAACAGGTCTGGTTGAGAGCGCGACCAAGGTAGAGTCTCTCGAAAATGAATTTATTTGAATATAATATATATAAATAATGCTTGATGATCGCCGCCGTGATTTTCTTCATGCGCGGCTTTCTTTTTTACCGAAAGTACCAAAGTACTCATTGCCGATACCGTACTTTCGCTTATAACTGATCCCTAAACAGGGCTGATTGGCCCAATCCGCGATTCTTCATAGGAGGCTTACCATGAAAAGAGCGATTTTTTCGTTATTGCTCGTCGCGATAATCGCGACGCCAATATTCGCTCAAAAAAAAGAGAAATTGATGGTGTATACATCGATGAAAGAGACGCTCATCGGCGATCTGAAGGCAGCTTTTGAAAAAAAGTTTCCGAATGTCTCGATGGACTATTATTCGGCCGGCGCTGGGAAAATCATGGCTAAGATCGCCGCCGAGCGTCAATCGGGAAAGCTTTCCGTCGATGTGATTTGGACGAGTGAGATTCCCGATTTTTATTCGATGAAGAAAGAGGGGATTCTTCAGAAATATGAGTCGCCGGAAGCCAAAAATGTTGTCAGCCCGCTCATCGATCCGGATTATGAATTTACGCCGGCACGCTTAGGTACTCTCGGAATCACGTACAACACCAATAAAATCAAAACGCCTCCGAAAGAGTGGAGCGATCTCTTGGGCGCTTCGTATAAGGATGGGTTCGCGATCGCGAATCCCGCGCTCTCCGGGACATCCATGGTGTCCGTAGCCATGATTTCCAATAGCCTTGGCTGGGATTACATTCAGAAACTCCGCGCGAACGGAGCCAAAATGGGGCAGGGTTCGGGACAGGTCGTCGATGACACCGCTGCGGGAGACCTCACGGCGTGCATCGGAGTTGATTACATTACGATCGATAAAATCAAGCTCGGAGCGCCACTTGGTTTTGCGTATCCACGCCAGATGCTCGTAATTCCCAGCCCTGTAGCCATTTTCAAGGGAACGCCTAATCTGTCCGCGGCCCAGAAATTTATCGATTTTCTGCTGTCGAAGGATGGCCAGTCGATCATTGCGGGAAATTATACTCTTCCCATCCGTCGAGATGTGCCTATCGTAGAGGGTGTCGGTCTTGTGCAACCTGACGAAGCCGTAAAACGCGCAATCACGATCGATTATGTCAAACTGATGAATGAAAAGCAGTCGATAATCGATAAATTCATTGCGATCATGCAGAGTAAGTGATTGAGTCATAACCCGCCGCGTGTCACCAAGCGGCGGGTTATAGAATCGACAGGTATTTTTATATCACCATCTAGGGCAATACATCTTCGGAAGGAGACCAGCGTGGCAAATCTGGCGCTGCGAAAAGTTAGAAAGGCATTCGACGAGCATGTGGTGCTCGATAGCCTTGATTTGGAAATAAAGAGCGGTGAATGCTTTACGATAATCGGACCATCGGGGTGCGGCAAGACCACCATTTTACGGCTTATTGCAGG
>CAYXOW010000013.1:15272-15511 GCA_964466815.1 uncultured Treponema sp. | reverse complement strand
CGAAACGCCCGACGATGGAGAAGTATTCATCGGAGAGAATAAAGTCGCCGATTCGAGGAGCGCATTGCCTCCCGAAGAGCGAAAAATCGGTGTAGTTTTTCAGGATTATGCCGTCTGGCCCCATAAAACAGTATATGGCAATGTCGAGTATCCTTTACAGATCGCGAAAACCCCGCAACATGAAACTTCAAAAAGAGTGTACGAAATGATCGCGATGGTCGGATTGAAAGGATATGAAC
>CAYXOW010000013.1:10631-15180 GCA_964466815.1 uncultured Treponema sp. | reverse complement strand
TGCTCGATGAACCTCTTACGAATCTCGACGCCAATCTTCGGGAAGAGATGCGCTTCGAAATCAAAGAAATTCAGAGAGTGGCTGGGGCCACGATACTATATGTGACCCATGATCAAGAAGTGGCGATGGCGCTATCCGATAGATTGGCGGTTATGGATGAGCGCGGGAAAATACATCAGATCGATACTCCGGAACATGTCTACACGCATCCAGTCGATATGTTCGTTTTCAAATTTCTCGGCATCTCGAATATGTTATCGGTTAAAGTAGCAGAGGGAACCCCCCGGATTCAAGTCGATGCAGAAATGATTTCGCTGCCCTTCACCGCGCCGAGTACCATGGAAGGTAAAAGCGGTTCCATTGGTTTTAGGCCAATGGATGTGGAAATCGCCAGGGAAAAGCTTCAAGGTACACTTGAAGTATCCACCATTCGGGTAACGCTTCTCGGACCTATTGTAGATTATCTCTTTTCATTTCATGGGATTCATATTCGCGCGCAAGCGCTCACCGATGATGCCATCTCGGCCGATCTCATTTTCGATCCCGGCGAGACAGTATACCTCACCATCATCGATCCGAAATGGTTCGACGAACAAGGAGTGGCACAGCAATGAAGCGAACAGGTCATTTCAAGAAGAAAATCGATGTTTCGACACTAGTGCTCATTTTCTCGATTGTTACATTGATAATTGTCGTAGCTGTACCCGTGATGCTCATTTTACTCACGGCGTTCTTTGAAAACGGCAAATTCAATATCGCGGGAATCGTTAAAATCCTTTCTGATCCCGACACCTACAACGCGTTATGGAATTCCGTAGTCATCGCGATTGGCACGACGATTCTTTCCACGATCCTTGGGACTTTCTTTGCATGGCTTGTGGCACGGACGGACCTCCCCTTCAAAAAGACGATGAAAGCGCTTTTTTTGGTGCCATTCATGCTTCCATCATTTATCGGCGCGCTGGCGTGGAAAGTATTGCTCTCTCCACGCGCCGGATACATCAACAAGCTTCTTATGGCAATATTTGGACTTCAAAAAGCGCCGATAGATATTCTGAGTCTTGGAGGGATTATCGCGATCGAGAGCATGTATCTCTTTCCGTTCGTGTTCCTGCAAGTCGCGGGCGCCTTGGAGCATATGGATCCGACGCTCGAAGAATCGGCGCGTATTTCCGGCGCCAATTTATTTACGATAACCAGAAAAATAACATTGCCCCTCGTAATGCCGAGCATTCTTGCTGGCGCGCTGCTGGTGGCGCTGTATTCTCTCTCTCATTTCGGCGTACCGGCGATTCTCGGTACCGAAAAGGGAATATTTAATATTCCCACAAAAATATATGAAAGAATTTACGCATCCGCAGGTTCTTTTGGAGCGATAAGGATAGGAACCATATTATCCACCATTCTTGTGCTTTCTGCGGCGCTCATATTGAAATTGCAGGATATGCTGCTCAAGAAAGGTCAGTATCAGGTAATCGCCGGAAAGAGTATGCGACCGGTGGTGCTCAAACTCCGTGGTCTGAAATATCCGCTTTTAGCGATAAGCTTCATTTACATTTTCATTACCGTCATTCTGCCCACAGTGACGATCTTTATGGTCGGCGGATTGAAGACCTATGGACTGCCGTTCGAGACGAAATATATGACCTTTGACAATTATCTGAAAATATTCCAATGGAAAATCACAAAGGACGCGATCTGGAATTCAGTATATCTCTCAATAACATCGGCATTTGTAACCATGTTTGCCGGAACGATGATTTCGTATGTCATCGTAAAAATGAAATTTAAAGGTAAATTCATATTGCAGTTCCTCGGGGTTCTCCCTTTTTCGCTTCCGGGAACCGTCATCGCGCTCGGCGTGATTCTGACATGGAGCGGTCGATTCGGAATCAATCTCTACAATACGGCTGGCATCATTTTTGTCGCGTATATAGCTCGCTATATGGCTTTTGCGATCAAATCGAGTTCAGCCGCGCTCGCGCAAGTTTCCGATTCTCTGGAGGAAGCGGGTAGGGCTTGCGGCGCTACACATTGGCAGAGCCTGAAAGATATTGTGTTACCATTGATTCGTCCGGGTATGATCAGCGCGTTCTTCTTGATTTTTCTTCCCGCACTTAGGGAGCTCACTACTTCAGTTTTGCTCTATGGACCCACGACCCGCACAATAGGTGTCGCCATCTATACCTTGTGGGCTGCGGCGCTTGCGAGTATCGCGCTCATAATCATATTTGTCGGTGAAACAGCAATTCGGGCATTTCTTGCAAAGCTTGAACAACGGTCAAATCGCGTAAAGGAGATTGAAAATGTCCCAGCTTGAATTGAAAGAGGTCACCAAACGATTCGGTAATGTGACAGCTGTCGACCGGTTGAATTTGCAGGTGGAAAAGGGTGAATGTTTTTCCTTTCTTGGGCCTTCCGGATGCGGAAAGACAACGACGCTCCGTATGATCGCGGGATTCGAGGATCTCGACGAAGGCGAGTTGCTCGTCGAAAATTCTCTGTATTCATCAAGTCATAAAAAATTCTATTTGCCGCCAGAGAAGAGAGAATTCGGCATGGTGTTTCAGGCATTCGCAGTGTGGCCGCACCTCACGGTCAAAGAAAATGTCGCCTTTCCGCTCCGCATACGGAAAAGACCATCGAGCGATATCGAAGCACAGGTAAAAATGGCCCTCACCAGTACCAACCTTCTTAAATTGCAGAATAGCTATCCAAGCAGACTCTCTGGCGGAGAGCAGCAGCGAATAGCTTTGGCGCGCGCAATCGCGATAAATCCCAAAGTGATGCTTCTCGACGAACCCCTTTCGAATCTCGACGCGAAACTTCGAGAGGAAATGCGCTTTGAAATCAAGGAACTTCAAAATAAATTCGGTTTCACTATCATTTATGTAACACACGATCAATCGGAGGCGATGGCACTCTCGGATAGAATGCTCGTGATGGATCATGGTGTAGTGCAACAGATCGGCAAGCCACTTGATATTTACCATAAGCCGGCGAATCGATTCGTATTCTCTTTCATTGGTCTCTCGAATTTCATCCCTGTTAAAATCCACGAAGGAAATGCATTTATAATCGGGACGAATGAGCCTGTCGCAAAAAGAGTGTCCCGAAATTTCGACGGAAAAGCCACAATTGCATGTAGACCTTCGGATATCGCTTTTATGCCAGAATCGAGCAGAGCTTATGAAAATAGAGAGCAAAGTGTTGCGGCCATTGTAATTCGACGCACCTATTTAGGGGATATCATCGATCTGAAAGTGAAGGTCGGAGAAGCGGAAATTCGCATCCAAAAGAATGCGACAACACCTTTGCCCAAAGAAGGCGATTCTTGTCGAATAAAATTCAATAAAATTTTTTGGTATGAATGATTATTTTTTCGATCAATTATAAGAAAGAGCCATTGGCCACTATAGCCATTTCTTTGGGCACAGCTCGGCCAAGGGGCACTCCTCGCAGCGCGGTGCGTCCGGCAGACAGGATTCGCGGCCGAGCCGGATGAGATTGACGTGCAGAGATGTGATGTCGAAGTCTGCGCGAAGGTTATGGTCGACGGCACTGCGGAACAGCCTCAAGCTCTCAACGTGATCTGGGCGCTGGGGCGTGCATTCGCGGCGCGCAGAAAGAGTGCTGCCGACCACGAGCGCATTGAGGTGGTTCGCGCCGCGCGGCGAAGGCGCATCACCAGGGAAATCGTGCCAGCCGAGCCGTTTGGATACGCGCCAGATGTGGGTGTCGACGGCGAAAACCTTTCGCCTAAGACCAAAAGACATGATGCAACGCGCCACTTTCAACCCCACCCCGGCTAAACTTAAAAGAAACAATTCGCATTCGTCGTCGGGCCAATGGCGGAGCGCTTCGAGACTCACCTCCCCGAATCGCGCTTCGATCGTGCATAAAGCGGCGCGGAGGTTCTTCGCGCGGGCGCGGTAGAGACCGGCCGGTCGCAGCAGCGGGTAGAGTTTTTCCTCTGAGATGGCCAACACTTCATCCCAGGAATCGAAGCGCCTACACATCGCCTGATACGCCGCCTCACAGTTCTCAACTGTCGTCCGTGTGCTGAGCAGAAACCATACGAGTTGATCGATGACCGGGCTTTCGCTCTCGTCGGGCCACGCGCCATAGCGGTGTTCGAGGATTTGAGCGACATGCGCTACGTCTGCACTACTCGCAACGCCGGCGGCGAGCGTGGAATCGTTCGTTGTAGCCACTACAGCCACCTCAGGCCGATCGCTTACCATGCGTTCAGTACATCCTCGGCGAGGCCGAGCATCCGGTCGACCTGGAGCGTGTTGCCATCGTCGAGTACGATTTTGCCGGAGTAGTAGCCGAAGAGCTGATTTTGACGCGACGAGAGAGCCAGCACTTTGAAGTCGCTGTGGCGATTCAGCACAGGCTCGAAGGTCATTTCGAAGCGCCCATCGTTACTGGTGATGGTCCAGGGGGCGAGATAGTTCACCGTATCGATGTGGAACTCGATGTCTTCGAGTTTGTGGGCTCTGCCCCGATAGAACACCATATTCTCCGAAGCTGAGCTTCGATCGGA
>CAYXOW010000013.1:10347-10621 GCA_964466815.1 uncultured Treponema sp. | reverse complement strand
CGAGATTCCAGCCGAGAGGAAATCCTTCGTGGAGGCCCGATGCTGAGCCCCAGAACCACCGATTTTTGTAGGTCCAGTAGCCTCTGCCCCAGTCGAGCACGCCGAAGGAGTCGTCCGGCTCGAAGATGAAGGGTTCGCCGCCGTAGACAACCTCGCCGTGCGCAGGCATGCAATTAATTTTCTGATTATAGTAGAAGGCGCGGCGGTTTTCCTTCCAGGATGTAGCGATATTCATTGAATCAGCGTTTTTGTCCTGGGCGAGCCGAATATCGCA
>CAYXOW010000013.1:9230-10280 GCA_964466815.1 uncultured Treponema sp. | reverse complement strand
TTCGCCGTCGCTGATGGTGTAGTTGATGCTCATTTTTTTATCGCGAAAGTGGAGATCGCCGCGGTCGGAAGAGGGGGCAAATCCAAGCTTGCCGCGAGTCAGCATGGAAATGCTGTCGAGTGGTTGGAATGTCCGCGCGTTAAAGTCGAGCCACACCACGCTCGAGAGTCCCGCATAGCCAAGGTCGGAGATTGTCAGCGCGATGCCATAGCCTCTGTGCTGCGAGAGCACACAGTAATAATCCCACTCTTTGATGCGGTACCAAGGCGCTTTGATGCGCGATCTGTCGTAGCGCCACAGCGGGCGACGCGCCCATCCTTCCTCGACGAGGTGCCCCTGGTCGTCCAGCAATTCGATACTCGAAGTTATTTCGTGTTGGCTCATGGGGATATGATAATCGAGCCAGGGGTTAAGTCAATGGCGAGGTCAAGTCAATGGAAATTTCACGGAATGCTGGGGCTGCCGCCGAAAGATCGGATTTTGCGTGTCTCGACGCGAGCTTCATGGTTATCTTGAAAGCACCCTGGGGTATTTTTATTTACATAATGCATGTAGCTTGTTCGTAGCTTCGAAAGCGCACTCCTGGAAGGGCGTTCACTCACGTAAGTTGCGCGGGATGCACTACTCAGCGTTCGACGAGTGGATAGGAGGCGGCTCTTGGCCGGGTTCAGCGTTGGGGGCTGTGCCTTCGGTCGCGGTTTTTGGTTCAGTTTTTGGTGCTGCTTCGGCAGCTTCCTTCTGCTCTTCGAGCGCGGCGGCTTCCTCGATGTCCTTCACGAATTGATCTTTCGTTGCGACAATTTCGGCGTAGACCTTTTTCACGTTTGAGTAGAGCCTTCCAAGCTTTCGAAAGAGAACTGGCAAATCTTTGGGATGAATAAAGATAATTGCGACGCAGAGGATAACTGCAAGTTCAGACCAGCCGATCCCAAACATCAGCTTTCTCCCCACCTAAGAATTTTAGCCACTAAAATGGCTAAAAAGTAGAGCGCGACCAGTGGAGCCGCAATCGAAAGTTGGCTCACCGGGTCCACAGATGGTGTAATAATC
>CAYXOW010000013.1:0-9216 GCA_964466815.1 uncultured Treponema sp. | reverse complement strand
AGTGACAATTCCCACAATGACGAAGCGGCTCGCTTTAAACACGGCCTTTCGCTTGAGCACATTCAGCGCCAGCAAAATTTCCAACACGAGCGGCGCCTGAAAGGTGATGATCGCCCAGAGCAGGAATGAGAGCACATAGCCGATACTCTGCTGATAGTTGAGGAGCACGCCGACACCTTTAGGTATGAATATGCCGTTGGTGAGAAAATTGATCGAAAACGGAATTATCCGAAAGTACGCGAGATACGCGCCGAGCGCAGCAAGGAAAAAGCTGATGACGAGGCCGATGACGATAATTCGGCGGTATTTTTTATCGATGCCCGGAAACACAAACTGAACGATATTGATAATGTGCACCGGAAGAGAAAAGATAACGCCGAAAATGGCGGCAGTCTTCAGTTGGACAATGAAGCCCTCTGCGATGGAATTAGCGAAAAGCGTCACACCTAATCCACTCTTGATCGATTCAAATTGAACCGTGAGAAGATCAATGATGTTCTTGTAAAATACAAGTGCGACAATGGTCGCTACGACGAAAGAAATCATCGATACAAGGAATCGATTCCTCAATTCAGCGATGTGATCGAGGATCGTCATTTCTTTGTCGGGATTGGGATCGCGCTTCGCCATGATAAAGGAATGTTTTTACGCTTTCTTACCGTCGTCGGATGAGGATTCGGTCTTTTTTGCCTCGTCTTTCCCGTCAAAACCTTCTTTTACGCCTTTGTCGAATTCTTTCTTGGCTTGTCCGAGCGAGCGCGCGAACTTCGGAATGGCGTTCGCGCCAAAGAGGACAAGAATCACCAGCGCGATGACAAGCAGTTCGTTTGTTCCAATCATAATTACACCTCCAAAAGCCCTCAGAGCAACAGCATTAGTGTACGCTATCAACAGGCTTATCGCAAGGAGTCTATAGTTTTTTATCTTATTGTGCAGGATGACTGAAACTCCTTGGATCCCGCGTAGTTACGCCATATAGATGCCACCATTTATATCCAGCGTGGCACCGGTTATGAAGCCATCGTATTCGCTCGCGAAGAAAGCCACTGCGCGGGCCACATCTTCGCACGTACCAGCCCTATGCAGCGGGATATCGCGGATGGTTGCCTGCTTCGATTCTTCGGTGGTGTGGGTGGCGTGGAAAGCGGAGCCGAGGATGAGGCCCGGCGCGACGGCATTCACCCGTATGCCGTAGGGTGCTAGCTCGGAGGAAAGCGAGCGTGTCAATGTGAGGATGGCGCCCTTGGCTGTGGAGTAGATGACGGAACCCGCGTGTCCACCCTTACGCCCTGCGAGCGATGCGAGGTTGACGATGGAAGACGCCCCGGATCTCTTCAAAAGAGGTATCATCGCTCGCGTAACGAGCACATTCGAGTCGAGATTGACCGATATCACCTTATGGTAAAAATCCATGTCCATCTCTTCGAGTTTGCGTCGCGCAATAAGATCGCCGGCGTTGTTCACGAGCACGTCGAGGTTGTTCCACTTTTTCGCGACAAAGGCTGATAGAACGCCAACGCCGGTTTCGGTGGACAGATCGGCTTGCACGATTTCCGCGTCGACGCCGAGTGTGCGAATTTCTTCGGCAAGCGACACAGCCGAATCTTTACTATGGTGGTAGTGGATGAGCACATTTGCACCGAGCCCCGCGAGTTCTCGAACGATAGCCCTTCCGATTCCAGATGCGCCGCCGGTCACTAACGCATTTTTATTCTTCAACGAATTCATAATTATCTTCTCCGAAATTTCCAATTTATTTTCCACAAAGGAGTATAGTGCCCGTTTAAAGAGTCAACAAGGGCGAATTCAACCGTAAAATCGCGTTTTTGTTGACAGTAGCGGAAACCTGATTTACACTTGGTTTTTGAATAGAATTTCAAAAGGAGGCATTTCCACAATGAACAAAAAGCTTGTATCGATCGCCACGATCCTGCTTATTGCCGTCATGTTCGCGGGCGCCGCTCCCAAATACAACTGGAAGCTCGCATCGGTGCTCCCGGATACCCACCCCGTGCATCAGGCGCTCGTCTATTTCGCCGATGAGCTCGCCAGAAAGAGCAATGGGGACATCAAGATCACTCTCTTCCCCGCAGGGCAGCTTGGTCAGGAGAAGGACTACATTGAGGCCATCAAGGTCGGTTCTCTCGAGTTCGCCAAAGTCTCTTCGGGGCCTGTGGGTCAGTATGCCCCCACCTTCCAGGTCATCTCGCTACCTTTCATTTGGAGAAACCTCGACCACCAGCATCATGTGCTGCAGGGAGCCATTGGCGCACGGCTCATGGCTGATCTCGACAAAGCCGGATTCAAGGGTCTAGCGTTCATGGATGCCGGTTTCCGCTCCATAACTGCGACGAAACCGATCTATACACCGGCCGATCTCAAGGGTATGAAGATCCGTGTCATGCAATCCAAGCCGCTCATCGATACAATCAACGCCCTTGGCGGCAATGCGGTTCCGATGGGCCAGTCTGAAGTCTACAGCGCACTGCAGACCAGAGTGATCGACGGATGGGAAAACAACGAGCCCACGGTACTGTCCTTCAACATGCAGGAAGTCGCCAAGTACTTCAGCTACACCCGCCACTCCTCCATCCCCGATTTCCTCATGATGAACAAAAAGCTCTTCGATAGTCTTCCCAAGAACATCCAGACGATGATCGAAGAGACCGCGAAGGACGCGATGCAGAAGCACAACAAGCTCTGGGGCGATATGATCGATCAGACTGTCGTTGATCTGAAGGCAAAAGGCATGATTTTCAACGAAGTAACCGACATTACGCAGTTCCAGAAAGCTGTCGGCGGCGTGTGGAAGGAATTCGAGCCGATGGTCGGTAAGGATCTCATCGATGCGATCGTGGCAGCGAAATAATCGAGGATTATCGACTTAATTTTCGCGTTCACCAATATTGCGGGCGGCGGCTCTCGGGCCGCCGCCCGTAATATTGGCTCTGAGGCACGCATTCGAGAGGGAGGCTCACATGCACCATATCATCACGAAGATCGTCGATCGAATGGAGCGCGCGCTCACCGCTGTCTCGGCCATGCTTATGGCGATTTTGTCCATCATTGTGTGCTGGCAAGTCTTCGCCCGCTATGTGCTTCAAAAGAGTCCAATTTGGGTTGAGGAATTCTCGGTAACCGCGATCATGTGGGTTGGGCTTCTCGGTGCCGCGTCGGCGGTGTGGACTGGCGATCACATGCGGTTGAAATTTGTCACGAATCTGCTGCCTAAGAAATTCGGAATCGTTCTCGAAATCCTCATCGATGCGGCGATTGGCTATTTCGCAGTATTTCTGTTCAAGCAAGGTCTTGTGCTGACCGAGGCGATGTGGACGAGCCAGATGTCCACGGTTCGATTGCCCATCGGCCTCACCTATCTCGTCCTTCCCATCTCGGCGGGTTTTATGATTCTCTTCGCCTTTTTCAGAATCGTCGATAAGATCCTCAGCTCCATGGAGAGCTCAGACAAAGCACAAGGAGAAGACCATGCATACTGAAGTCATTCTCCTTGGATCGTTCGGACTACTTATTCTAGTGGGAATTCCTATATCGTTCAGCCTAGGTATCTCCGCGCTTCTCGCGGCCCTCTCGGCGGGTATGGGGCCGGCCATCATCACGCAGCGCGTCGCTGCAAGTATGCAGGCCTTCCCTCTGCTCGCGATTCCGCTCTTCATACTCGCAGGGTCGATCATGGCGCGAGGAGGTGTTGCGAAACGCCTCGTCGATTTCGCCTATGTGCTCGTGGGACCGTTGCCTGGTGGTCTCGCGATCGTGAACTGCATCGAGTCGATGTTTTTCGGCGGTGTTTCAGGCTCCGCAGTCGCGGATGTCTCCTCCACGGGCTGTATCATGATCCCGATGATGGTCCAAAAAGGGTACGACAAGGATTTTTCGGTGGCGGTGACCATCGCGTCGGCAAGTCAGGGAATCATCATCCCACCATCGCACAATATGGTGATCTATGCGATGGTCGCGGGCGGTGTGTCGGTGGGAAAACTCTTTCTCGCGGGATACATCCCTGGGATCATGTTGGGACTCGCGCTTTCTGTGGCATGCTTTATCATCGCATTGAAGCGTAAGTATCCCTGTGAACGGCGTCCTCCGCTGCGCCAGAGCCTTAAAATCGCGCTCGATGGAGTAGTGGCGCTTGTCGCTGCCCTCATCATTGTGGTAGGTATCGCCGCTGGTATCTTTACGGCCACCGAAGCTTCCGCGGTATCGGTGATGTACGCTGCGCTCCTCGGATTTGTGGTGTACCGCGAACTCTCATGGAAAGACTTGATCCCAATATTGATGGAATCGGTGAAAACCACCGCGATTGTGCTTTTCCTGATCGGCTGCGCCTCTGCGTTCGGCTGGATGATGACCTACCTCCAGATTCCCACCGCGGTGATGAAGTTCTTTCTCGGGCTGACGCACAACAAATACTTGATTCTGCTGCTCGTGAATGTACTGCTGCTGTTGCTCGGTATGGTGATGGACGTCGCGCCTCTCATCGTCATTGTTACACCAGTGCTGCTTCCGGTGGTCAAGGCGACAGGGATGAGCGATATCACCTTCGGTATCATGCTCATGTTGAACCTTGGAATTGGACTGACGACACCGCCGGTCGGCGCAAGTCTCTTCGTAGGATGCATGGTCGGGAAGACGTCGATCGAGAAAGTCAGCAAGGCGATGCTTCCGTTATGGCCCGCGATGTTTTTCGTCCTTCTGCTCATAACTTATATGCCGTGGTTTACTTCATTTCTCCCGAATGCATTCATGAAATAAACAGCGATCAGGGCATTTTCGGGGTGCCGTCTTTCTGGTACGCTTTCGACCATGCTGAAAAATGAACTGATTGTGGTGTACGGCGGCGACATCGTCTCGATGACGCGCGAGGCGCTTACCGCCGCTCGGCTCGAGACACTGATACCTCCTGGAGCGCACATAGTGCTCAAGCCCAATCTCGTAGTGGCGAAGCCCGCTACATCAGGGGCGACAACCCATCCGGAAATTGCCGCAACGGTCGTTGAGTACCTACGCGAATATGGATTCGAACATATATCGATTATGGAAGGCTCGTGGGTGGGTGACAGCACGTCGCGCGCGTTCGTTGCGGCCGGGTACAAGGAACTCTCAGCCGGAATGGGCGTACCTCTAGTAGATCTTCAGCGGGACACGTGGAAACGATACGATGCGGGTGGCGGCTTGAAAATTGCGGTGTGCGACCAAGTGATGGCCGCCGACTTCATCATCAACCTCCCCGTGGTGAAGGGGCATTGCCAGACCACACTTACCTGCGCCCTCAAGAACCTCAAAGGCTGCATGCCCGACGATGAGAAGTCGCGGTTCCACGAGCTCGGGCTCCACGAGCCCATCGCGCGGCTGAATCGCGTGCTCAAGCCAGGCTTCATCCTCGCCGATGCGATCTGCGGCGACCTCGATTTTGAAGAGGGAGGCAATCCCGTGCCGATGAATCGTCTCGTGGCGGGCATCGACCCGGTGCTTCTCGACGCCTATGCGTGCAGGCTCATGGGACATAATCCTGAGGAGGTCGCGTACATAGGATTGGCGGAAAAATATGGCGTCGGCTCGGCGGACCTCGCAGCCGCGCGTATCATCGAACTCGGCGACAAGGAGGCAGCTCCGAACCTTCCGGCGCGAAGCGGGCGTGTGCGAGCTCTCGCGGCGCGCATCGAGGAGCGCTCGGCATGCTCAGCCTGTTATGCTGCCCTCGTGCATGGACTTGCCCGCATGGAAGAGCGCGGCCTTTTAAAGAAGCTCGATGGCGCGCTCGCTGGAATGAAAGAGTCGCACATCGCGATCGGCAGAGGATTTCGTGGAGAGCGGTTCGAGGGAATAGGCTGCGGCGTCTGTACGCGTGGTGCGGACGGGTGGGTAAAGGGGTGCCCGCCCGACGGCGCTGCGGTTATCGAATTTCTCGAGAAAGTTGCGCGCGGCTGATTTCCGCCGCGCTTTTTCAGATGAACGAGGCGCCGTCAATATCGGATAAATAGGTAGATCGAACTCACCACGATGGATACAAGAGTGAATAGTATTCCATACTTTGTAAAATCCCAAAAACTGATGGGATGACCGCTCTTGTTCGCCAATCCGGCAGATACGACATTGGCCGAAGCTCCAATCAGCGTACCATTGCCGCCAAGACAAGCTCCCAAGGAGAGTGCCCACCAGAGCGGCCTAATCGCCTCAGCGCCAAGGTGATTGCCGACCCCCTGCAGGAGCGGAACCATCGTCGCCACGAACGGAATGTTGTCCACCACCGACGAAAGAATCGCCGAAACCCAGAGAATCGCGATCTGCGCGAATTTAAGGCGGTTGCCGATCATCGTAATAAGCCAGTTCGAAACGAGCGTCATAACACCCGCATCCACGAGGGCTCCGACGACAATGAAAAGACCTACAAAGAAGAAAATCGTACTCCACTCGAGCTCGGCAAAAAGCCGCTCCACATCCTTGCTGCCGGACAGAATCATGAGCAGCACCGCTCCTAACATAGCGATGGTAGCCGGTTCAAGATTCATCAATCCATGGAAAAGGAACGCTGCGATCACCAGACCAAGCACGATGAGCGATTTCACAAGTAAGGGTTTATTTTCTATGGCCTTTGTTTCGTCGAAATTCATGACACGCGCTTTGCGTTCATTCGTGACCTGCAGTTTTTTCTTGAAGACCAGCATGATGATTAGAGTGTTTACGGCAAGAATGATCAACACGACGGGCGTCAAATTGGTCAGAAAATCAATAAAGGACAAATGAGCCGCGCTTCCAATCATGATATTGGGCGGATCTCCAATAAGAGTCGCGGTGCCGCCGACGTTGGAGGCTATCGCCTGCGTAATGATGAATGGTGTGGGCGAGAGTCCGAGCTCGACCGCGATGAGGATCGTGATGGGAATGATGATGAGCACGGTGGTGACATTGTCCAGAAAGGCAGAAATAATGGCGGTCGTCAGCGACAGCAGAATGATGATGGCGACAGGCTCACCTCGCGCGAATTTGGCGATCTTGATGGCGATGAACTGGAACACGCCGGTCTGCTTCGTGATTCCCATGATGATCATCATGCCGATAAGGAGGAAAATCACGCTGAGGTCGATGTGCCCGAAGGCCTTCGCTTGGTCGCTTATTCCAAGTACGACTGTGAGCATGGCGGCAAACAGCGCTACCGCGGTTTTATTGATGATTTCGGTGGTGATGACAACGTAGAGCGCACCGAAAATCACGAGAGAGAGAATCATTTGAGTATTCATAACTGCTCCAATGTACTAAGCGGATTAGGCGCGAAGGATTTTGTTCAGGATGTCCATTGCCGAAACGACACCTACAATTTTACCCGCATCCAACACCGCGTAGTGGCGCTTGATATTCTTGGTCATAAGGAAAGCGGCTTCGATAATGGAAGTCGTCGGAGATAGGCTTGGTGGATTTTTGCTCATGATCTGTTCGACTTTGATGATATTTTCTCGAGAGAGCAATTCCGTCATCGGCTCGAGCTCTGAAAGAAAACTGAGGCTGCCGATCCGGAACGCATAATCGGGAACTCCCGCCTTGATGATATCGATGATGCCCACTTCTCCGACGAATTTCTCGGCTTCGTCCACGATGGGGACATAACGGAGATGATTCGCATACATGAGATCGATGAGTTTCTTGAGGCAGACATCTTTGCGCGCAGTGATGACTTCTTTCGTCATAATGTCGGCGACGGTCATTTCTTTTTTGACAGAGAGTCCCGCCTTCTCGAAAGTTTCGACAAATCGAATACCCGTCTCGGCCGAAAGCAGCTTGTTGACGAATGCAGTATCCTGCGAAGAAGCGATAAGCGTCGACAGCGTATTGAGATACAGCGTCGAAACCGAGTTTGAAATCAGAATAACGTAGATAATCTTGATCTGGACCGATTTGCCCTCGATTTGCTCGGAGATCGGTTTCCGAGGAACCACCACCGCGATGAGGAAATCGTTGAATGAGGGAATTCGTGCGTGCGGAATGGCGATGCCGGATGCGTAGCTCGTCCCTCCAAGATTCTGCCGCTCTCGAATTCGCGCGAGAATGTCGTCGCGGTGGATCTCATGTGAGTATACATTTGAGATATTATCAATCGCCTTTTCTATCGCTGCATCAATGGTGCCGACATCCACACCCAACTGAACAAGTTTGGGATCGATGAGATTGGACAGGTTCATGGTGTTTCTCCCTTTTGAACATTAGATACTTTATATATTTAACTAGTTTAGTTCAAGGCAGCGAGGAAGATTAAAGGCGCGTTCCGATGCCGACGCTTTTGCACATCGCTGCAATCTGTTACTATTATAGTCGATATTCGTTGCGCAATCCGAGGTAATTCTATGAAAATCAAACAGATCAACATTGTGCTCGAGAACACTGCTGGACAGCTCTACGAACTCGCCTCACTACTCCACCGTGCCGACATCGATATCCGAAGCCTCTTCGTCACCGAAGGCCGTGAATTCTCCACAATCCACCTCATTGTCGACAAATTCGACATCGCGATGAAACTCCTGAAAGAGCATGGATACTTCGTGAACTACGCCGATGTATTCGCGCTTAAGGCCGAGGACAAACCCGGCGGTTTCATGAAAGTGCTCGAAGTGCTCCG
Source organism: uncultured Treponema sp. (assembly GCA_964466815.1). Taxonomy (GTDB): domain Bacteria; phylum Spirochaetota; class Spirochaetia; order Treponematales; family Rectinemataceae; genus Rectinema. The sequence continues at coordinate 590 of CAYXOW010000013.1, read as the reverse complement.
TGCGAACGGACTCAACATCGAGTACGTCTACGGCTTCGGCGAGAAGAGCGACAACCACGCAGTCTTCATCTTCCGGATCACTGAGATCGACAAGGCGATCGAACTGCTGAAAAAAGGCGTGGTCGACTACCTCTCCGCCGACTCCATCGAAGGCAAAAAGAAGACGTCGGCCTGGGAGTTGATCGAGGATTTTTAAAACGTAGGATGAAATAACACTATAGGGCCCTAGAGCGACCGACGGGAGTCGAACCCGCTTCACGAGCTTGGGAAGCTCGGGTAATACCGGTATACGACGGTCGCAGATTGGCGCGCCGTCGCGGTACGACGGTCGCGATATAAAACTTGTCGCTTTTCGCGACGCTTTCACAAGGAAACCGTCGTGCTGCTCCAGCTTTTGCTCGATGGCAGCCCGCGGTTTCTCGGGGGCGCGCCGTCGCGGTACGACGGTCGCGTTCAAGGCGCCGCCGTTGAGCGGCACATTAAAAAAAACTATAGCGGGCGGGCCGGGCTTTGGTCAAGTGCGGTGAATGTGCAATGTCAAGACTCAATTAAAATGTCCCCTGTTCTAACTCTTTTAAAATGTCCCCTTC
>CAYXOW010000012.1:27583-29477 GCA_964466815.1 uncultured Treponema sp. | reverse complement strand
CAGGTAATGCATGTTGTTGGGATTGTTCTCGACGGCGGCTTGCAAGTGCTTGACCGCTTCCTCGAAGTTTTCGTCTCGCAGTGCCATTTGAGCAGACTTGAAGCGCGTTTGCCCGCGTTTGGACTTCATGATGTCCCGCACCTCACGCAGCATCTGGTGGTAGACGGGGTTCGCGGGATAGAGCCCAATGGCCTTCTCGAAGAACTCGATGGCCTCGTTGTAGCGGGCCTGATTCTTGGCGTTCATACCGTCTTGGAAAAGGGCCGTAGCGTCGCGTTTCTTCTTTCCGGCTTCCTCCAGTTGCTGGGCGAGATACTGATCGTACTCCTTGCGCTTTACCGGGTCGTTAAGGGTATCGTAGGCGACGGTGAGCTTGATACCGCGTACCGAAGATTGATGTGGCATAGCTCAGCTTTCCTTTTCGATGATGACGATCGCGACGGCGTTATCACCCTCATGGGTCATCGAAATGTGAATTTTGCCGCCACCATAGCGTTCGAATTCGCGACGGGCGGCGCCTTCGAGGCGCATGATGGGGCGGCCCACATTGTCGTTGACGACGGCGACTTCTTTGAGCGCAAAGTGCGCGAGCCCCGACCCAAGGGCTTTACCGAATGCTTCCTTTGCCGCGAAACGCGCCGCAAGCGAGAGCGCCATTCCCTTATTCCGCGAACGCGCCGTCTCTATCTCATCAGGGTGGAAAAATCGCTCGAGAATCGCGTTGTTCTCGATCCAACGGCGAATGCGATCGATGTGTACTATGTCGATTCCGATACCAGATATCAATGCAGTGCTCCTCTCGTACTTGACTCATCGCGATGGCGATGCTGGATGCGCATCTACACCGCCCTGCTATGGGAATGTCGGGAACGAAGGCGGCACGAGCAGATTGCCAGACTGCTGCGTGGCTGGAGCAGCGCGCACATGCACCGTGATCACAAGAGGATCATATGCTTCAACGTCGAATCCCTCCGGCGCGACCGGCGTAAGCGGTATTGAGTACACTCCCGGCTTCGACACTTCCTTGAAATCAGCCTCAAGATGGGCCCCCGAAGCCGCAGCGACATCCTGCCCCTGTTTCGGAAGAAGTGTAATTTTCCCTGTAGGAATGGATTCTACGAGTGAGAGCGATGGTTCCAGATTGAAAATCTGTATCGCGATATTGTTGAGCGTAATACGTCGCTCCTGCTTCTGAATCTTTGCGCTAAATCGAACCGTATCGACATCGGCGAGACTGATGAGATCCGAAGGCTTGACAAGTGGGACGGTGAGCGAAAAATCCTCGGTTTTGCCGTTGAGTTCGATGACATCGGTCGAAATATCTTTTGTGCTGTTGATGAGGCTCGAAGGTCCCTCGATGACGATTTCCGGAGGAACGATATCGTAGGAGATAAGCTCATAGCCCTGTTCCAGAAAACCCTTGAAGGTTGGACTGACAGCGACACGCTTGGAGGCGAGACGCTCGAACGTGATCGGAATTTCAGCGGGATCGGCGCGCAATTCGAGGGGATCAAAGTTTGCCGCGTCGCCCCGACGCTCCAATTTGACCGGGACCCGATAGACGCCTTCGGCGTTGTAGCGCGTCAAGTCGAGATTCGCCACAATATCGTTCTCGCGAATCCGGTAGATCTGGTCTCGATCGCCGCGTATCGAAACGCGCACGGTTTTTGGATATTCCGTCGCTGGAACGAAGCTTCTCCCCTGCGAAATGTTGAGCGAAACAGTAATGACTCGCTGATCCAACCGCGTCAAATTGTAGAGAAACATGATAAAAATAGCCACGACAAGCGAGATGACCTTTGCGGGCCAATTCTCGAGCAGTTTCGTTATTCTCTGATCAAGCTTCATTGTCGACCTCGCTCGTCTGACCGGCGCCGGAGTGCTCAGAAAAAAT
>CAYXOW010000012.1:18790-27571 GCA_964466815.1 uncultured Treponema sp. | reverse complement strand
GAAGTCGCTCAAGAATCTCGTCGGCTGAAAGATCGTAAAAAAGCTTGGAATCGTACGCGAGAGAAAGTGCGCCCGTCTCTTCCGAAACGATGAGCACAACCGCATCGGACTCTTCGGAGATGCCGAGCGCGGCACGGTGTCGAGAACCGAACGTTTTGCGTATATCCTGCTGATCGGAGAGCGGAAGAAAGCAACCCGCCGCGGCCAGACGCCCCTGGGTGATGACGGCTGCTCCGTCGTGCAGAGGGTTGTCGTGTTCGAACACTGAGATGAGGAGGCTCGTAGAGATGATTGCATCGAGCGGAATGCCTCTTTCAATGTACGAAGAGAGCCCGACTTTCCGAGCGATCACAATGAGTGCGCCTCGACGTTTCTCCGAAAGATAGAGCGCGGCCGATACCGCAGCGTCGATCCAACTGGTCCGCGCGGCGGATTTTTGTCGAATAATGGATTGGCGGCCAAGCTGAATGAAAATGCGGCGAAGTTCCGGCTGCAAAATGATCGCAAGGCTCACCACGAGTCCTGGCGCGAGAATATTCATTATCCATGTGACAGTAGATAAATTGAGAAAAAAAGCCGCGCCGTAGATCGCCACGAGGATGAGAAGACCTCGTATGAGATAGACGGCTTCCGTCATGACAAGGAGCTGATACGTCTTATAGATGAGGAACGCCAGAATGCCGATGTCGAGCACCGGGCGGACATAGGTAGTAAGAAAGTTGAGAAGTAGCGGCGCGTTCATCGTATCACCTCGCGAAAACAACGCAGCGCGTCGAGCGTTTCGACTACATCGTGCACTCGAAGAATCGATGCACCGTTACGCCATGCGGCGAGCGCCACGCCAAGACTGCCTGGCAGGCGATTCGCGACGTCTCTGCCGGTGATATCGCCGATAAGCCGCTTGCGCGAAGCGCCGATTAAAATAGGGTAGCCAAGCGCGGCCAGTCGGTCGATGCCTTTGAGGAGCGCGATATTGTGGTCTAACAGTTTGCCGAATCCGATGCCGGGATCGAGAATGATCGACTGCGATGAAATTCCTGCATCGAGGGCACGGACAGCCGAAGCGCGCAAAAAGGCGGCCACTTCGCCCACACAGTCGGTATATTCTGGGTTGTCCTGCATGGTGGCGGGCGTTCCACGCATGTGCATGATTACGGCCGAGGCGCGGGCGCGAGCGATGACGCCGGCCATGCCGGGACGCGCGAGGCCCTCGATGTCGTTGATGATGTCCGCGCCCGCGCTGAGCGCCGCTTCCGCGACCTCCGGGTGCCGCGTGTCGACGGAGACTACAGCGTCGCTCACCGCACGGAATCCAGAGAGAACGGGAAGAAGCCGCGCAAGCTCTTCGCGAGCTTCGATTTCAATCGAACCAGGTCGCGTCGATTCGGCTCCAAAGTCGATGATGTGAGCCCCGTTGCGCACCATCGCGAGCGCCATTGCAATCGCCTGATCCGAATCTGGGGCCCTACTCTTCTCGTAGAAGGAGTCGCGGTTCACATTGACGATACCCATAATGAGAGGTAGATCACCAGGGACGTTCGGAAGCGCTAGTTTGCGCCCCCTGGGGAGCAGCACGGTAGAATGGCGCTCAGCGGCCACGCTGCACCTCAAGCGGAGCGCGGCGCGCCTCACGCGTCGAAGTCTTGGTCTCTGCGAGCCCAAGGTTCTGAGCCATACTTAAAACCACGCGAGCGATTCCTTTCTCATCGAGGTCAGCCATTGCAAGAAGTTCTTCTCTAGTCGCTTGCCCGAACGGAATCACACCGAATCCGAGTGCAGTGAAGAGCGCTCGATTGCCGCGCCGCGCGAGCATCGCACCAATGGATTCCCCTATTCCACCAACGCGCACACCGTCTTCCAACGCGAGAATTCCTTTGTACGCAGCACACTGGACTAAGAGATGCTCTTCGTCGAGAGGGGCTGCAAAGCGGAGGTTGTAAACATCGATTTTCAAACCAAATTTCCCGAGATTGTCCGAGACCGACGCCGCGTGATGCGCGAGAGGGCCCAAGGCCAGTACGAGGATTTTTGCCTCGGAATATCGGCGGAGGAAGGTACCCTTTCCCAGCTCGAGCGGCGCTGGATATGCCTCAGGACAGACTGAAAACGCTTTGGGATATCGCATGATGGCCGGTCGGTCGAGCGTGAGCGCAAAATCCATAAAAGCTGAGATCTCATACGCATCCGCAGGTGCAAACAATACAATATTCGGCATTGCTTTAAAGAGCGCAAGATCGTAGATGCCTTGGTGAGTCTCGCCATCTTCTCCCACCGCACCTGCTCGATCGAGGGCAAAGAGAACAGGAAGTCGAGCGAGCGCCACTTCCTGAAAAACTTGGTCGACAGCGCGCTGCATAAAGGTGGAATAGATTGCCACCACAGGCCGCAAACCTCCCTGCGCGAGACCTGCGGCAAATGCCACCGCGTGTTGCTCCGCAATGCCGACATCGTAGGCTCGGTGAGGCCACCGATCCGCAAGCCTCGAAATCCCCGTCCCTCCACCCATCGCCGCGGTCACTCCTACGATACGCGGATCGAGCGTAGCAACCCTCAACAGTGCGTCGGCGAAAGCCGAGGTGAAGCTTTCACCGTGACTCGATGTTCCGCCGAGGATATCGGGACACGCGGGACCAAGACCATGGAAACTCTCGGGGTCTTCTTCGGCCTTTTCGAGGCCCTTTCCCTTTGTGGTCACCACGTGAACGACCACGGGCCTGTTGAGATGCCGTACATGAGAAAATACATCGAGGAGAGCGGGGATGCTGTGCCCATCGATGGGGCCCACATATTCGAAGCCGTAATCGACGAAGAGATTTTCTTTGAAGAAAATGGCCTTGACCGCCCGCTTTGCGCGAGTGATGAAGGCGTACAACTTATTGCCGATGCGTGGGATCTTCAACACGAAGGCATCGATGCGCGCGCGGAAAGTTTGGTAACGAATCGATGCAGTAAGTTTGGAAAGGTAGCGCGAAATAGAACCGACGGAGTTTGAAATCGACATTCGGTTATCGTTCAGCACGAGAATGAGAGGAAGACCAAGCTGACCGGCATTGCTGAGCCCTTCCATCGAGAGTCCCGAGGTGAGCGCCCCATCTCCGACCACAGCGATGACGCGTCCGGGCTGTGAAAGCCGGTCGCGCGCTGCCAAGAGACCGAGCGCCGACGAGATGGCCGTCGAAGAATGTCCCGTGTCGAATATATCGTGCTCGCTCTCTTCACGCTTAGGAAATCCCGATAGACCGCCTTTCTTCCTCAGCGTGCCGAATCGCGCAGCCCGACCAGTGAGAATTTTGTGGGCGTAGCACTGGTGGCCGACATCCCAAACTATTGCATCGACAGGAGATTGAAATACACGGTGGAGGGCGATCGTGAGTTCGACGACACCGAGATTCGATGCGAGGTGCCCGCCGTTGCGTTGTACGGTTTCGACTATTCTGAGGCGCACCTCTTCCGCGAGCTGCCTCAGTTCGGATATCGATAAATCCCGCAAATCTGCGGGACATGAAATTCGATCGAGCAATGCCATGTCTTTGTACTGTATCATCTCTTTGCAACGATTTCCAGCACAACCAGCATATGCGATCATTTCTCCCAACGCATCCGTAGTGACGTCGATTCTTGACACCAACTGCCTCTTCCCATGAGAATGCGCGCATGCAGGTTCATCTCAAAATTCTTCGTTTACAGCGTGCGCTCTCCTATCGTAGGACTCAGTTTGAGGATTTTCCGCTCGACGACACGGCGCTCGAACGATGCGCGCAGGACCATGGTGAAACACTTCTCGCGCTTCGCCATGACGAGCTCATCACAATGACCGAAGATGGCCCGAGAATCGTCAAAATGCCCCGCATTTCAGAGTTATTTCTCGCAAACACGGCACCCTCCGGAGATGATACGATAGAGCTTAAGCCAGGCGCATACCTGTTTTATCAGTGGCGCAGGAGTGTGTCGCCTGGCGCAACTGAACAAAATCAAGACCGCTCACGTCCGTTCTGGGTCGAGACACTTGAAGAAGTGGCGCGCGAGGCATGGTGGCAAGGAATTGCTCTTGAAGGCCAATGGTATCTGCGGCTTGTGCCAGAAGACGATGGAGCAGCCTTCCAGGTACTGCGGTCCATGCATTCCTGACGGCCTCATGATACAAAAGGGCGTTCCACTTGGAGCGCCCTTCGATTTTAATCACCTCAACCTCACGCGATAGTCGCGTAAATGCGTCGCACGCCGGCGCTCGAAGATTGTTCCTTGATGATCTTGAATGTGCCGATCTCACCGGTGTGGCTCACATGCGGGCCGCCGCACACTTCCTTGGAGAAATCGCCCATGGTGTAAACCTTAACGACCGACTCATACTTTTCTCCAAAGAGCGCGATGGCACCGGAGGCCTTCGCCTCGTCGAGCGGCATCATCGCCATGGTGACGGGGAGGTCGCGCGCGATTTGTTCATTGACGATCCGCTCGACTTCGGCGATCTGTTCGGGCGTCATGGGCGCGGGGTGAGAGAAGTCGAAGCGCATGCGTTCGGCGGTGATGTTCGAGCCCTTCTGCGCCACGTGGTCGCCCAGCACGATGCGGAGCGCTTTGTGCAAGAGGTGCGTTGCGCTGTGGTAGCGTGTGGCGATCTCAGAGTGGTCCGCGAGTCCACCCTTGAACACCTGCTCGCTCCCCGCCCGCGACAGTTCCTGATGTTTCTTGAAGGCCTCGTCGAAGCCCGCCCGATCGACCTTGAGCCCGTGCTCTTCTCCAAGCTCCTCGGTGAGCTCGATGGGGAAGCCATAGGTGTCGTAGAGCTTAAAGGCCAGGCGACCCGACATGACTTTATCGGGATTTCGGAGGAGGTTGGGGAGCATCTTTTCGAACTCGTGCTCACCCTTCTGCAGGGTTTCGAGAAACTTTTGCTCCTCGCGCTCGAGCTCTTCGAGGATGCGGCTTCGGTTCTCAATGAGTTCGTGGTATGGTACTGCGTAGATGTCGATGACCGCGCTTGCCGGTTTTGCGAGAAAGAGTCCCTCGATACCGAGCTTGCGACCATGGCGCACCGCGCGACGGATGAGACGACGCAACACATAACCCGCTCCCACATTCGACGGCAGCACCGCCTTTGGGTCGCCGAGGATGAAGGTCGCGGCGCGCGTATGGTCGGCCACGATGCGGAAGCTACGGTCGAGTTCCGGATCGTTGCTTGGTGCACCATATTTCTTGCCTGTGATCGACTCCAACACTGCGAGCACGGGTGTGAAGGCCTCGGTCTCGTAGACCGATTTCTTGCCCTGGAGCATTGCGACGGTGCGCTCGATACCCATGCCCGTGTCGACACAGGGGTGCGCAAGCGGTTCGTACCTTCCTTCCGCGGTTTTGTTGTACTGCATGAAAACGTCGTTCCAGACCTCGAAGTACTTGCCGCAGTGGCAGCCGGGGCGGCAGTCGGGGCCGCATGCGGGCTTGCCTGTATCGACGAACATCTCGGTGTCGGGACCGCAGGGACCGGTTTCGCCTGCGGGGCCCCACCAGTTGTCCTCGCGCGGGAGAAAGTAGATACGCTCGGCGGGAATGCCGACCGCCTTCCAGATCGCCGCCGATTCATCGTCGCGCGGGATTCCCTCTTCGCCCGCAAAAACCGTCACGGACAGCTTCGCGGGATCGATACCCAAGTACTCAGGACTCGTCAAAAACTCGTACGACCAGTGGATCGCTTCGTTTTTGAAGTAGTCGCCGAGCGACCAGTTGCCGAGCATCTCGAAAAACGTGAGGTGACTCGGGTCGCCTACCGCGTCGATGTCGCCAGTGCGAATGCACTTCTGGTAATCGGTGAGACGCTTTCCTGCCGGGTGCGGTTCGCCGAGTAGGTACGGAACGAGGGGGTGCATCCCCGCCGTGGTAAAGAGCACGGTCGGATCATTTTCGGGGATGAGCGACTTGCCGCTGATCTCCGCATGGCCGCGTGCTTTGAAAAAATCGATGTATTTTCTGCGCAGCTCGTGGATTGTAATCATAGCGGAGCAAGTGTAGCGGAAGCGGCCTGCGGTGGTCAATGAGCACGCCTTCGCACGAGGAATTTACACTTACTCGCAACCGCGCTATAAGCCACGCGATTCTTTTCGATTCTTTGTTGCTGAATGAATGTTCATTCATTATAATATCATACTATCGGAGAGGAGGTACACAATGCGTGTATTTGTGACAGGCGGCTTTGGAAATGTGGGAATGAGCGCTGTGCGCGCCCTCCTTGCTGAAGACTGCGAAGTCTGCGTCTTCGAACACCCCTCCGCACAAAATCGACACCAAAGGCGGCTCCGCGAGCTCATTCGAGATTCGCACGGTCGCATCAGGATATTCTATGGAGATATCAGCTCCGAAGAGGCGCTCTCGGAGGCCATAGCTTGCGTAGGCGGCAGCGGCCCCGACGCGGTCATTCACCTCGCGGGCATTATCCCCCCGCTCGCGGACCAAAAACCAGAGCTCGCGAGAGCGATCAACATCGGTGGCACGAAGGCGCTGCTCAAGGTCTGTTCATGCCAGCATCCCGCCCCACGCATCGTATTCGCCTCGAGCGTCGCACTCTACGGCGACCGGCTCGCAAATCCCATGATCTCCGTCGCCGATGCGCTTGCTCCCAACGACACCTACAGTCAAACAAAACTGGAGTGCGAAAAGGCGATCCTCGAGAGCGATCTCGAGTGGACCATCCTCCGTCTCTCATACGTCGTTTCGAGCGACTGGCTCCCCTTTTCGCCCATGCTCTTCGAGGTTCCCCCCGAAACTCACTTTGAGGTGATTCACACTGAAGACGCAGGGCGCGCTTTTGCGCACGCAGCGATACTTGGCGGCACAGGGAGAGCTTTCAATATCGGCGGCGGCCCATCCTGCAGAACGACGTATCGCGCCTATCTGGATAGGCTCATGCGCTGCTTCGGCCTTGGAAACGCGACATTTTTACACGATGAACTCTTTGCAAAGGGCAATTTCCATTGCGGATGGTTCTCTGACTCCCAGGAAGCGGAAGATCTCCTTCATTTCAGAAGCAAATCGCTTGAAGATTATTATTCGGAAGTGGCGTGGAGAATGCGTTTTGTTCGCCCGCTGGGGAGTATTTCAGGCTGGGCTGTGAAGCCCTGGATTCGCTCGCTCAGTCCATATCGGGAAGCGGTTCGCCGAGAGCGTTCTCCGCGACTTGTCGGAGAAATCGCTGAATATCGTCGACGCTGACACCGAGGTCTGTCTTCGAGGTAATTCTGAGTGTCTCGAGCGCGCCGAGGAGCATGACGGTAATGCCCGTGCTGTAGAGCCTTGGATCGGCGACGGGCGCACCGGAAGAAGCGCAATCGGCGACGAGGCGCGCGATTATCTCTGACATATACTGAAGTTTCTCTTCGAGCTTCGCCGACGTGCTCGCCTCTGCGAGGAGGAGCATGATGAGATCGACATCGCTGAATAGCATAGGGAGAGCTCGATTGACGAGAAATGAGAGCGATCGGAGGGATTTTTCGCGCACATCGCCTGCATCGCGTGTGTTGGAGGTAGAGATGCCACCCGGCGACCCATGTGCCCCCATTGCCGAGAGCCCAGCCTCAACCCACGCACGGAACTCGTTCCACCCCTCTTCGATGATGATCTCTACGAGTGCTTGCTTGGAATCGAAGTATGTGTAAATGCTGCCGACAGGAATTCCGATTTCATCGGCGATTTCTCCCATCGAAACGGCGATCCCCCTATCGGCAAAAAGCCGCTTGGCTGTTTCGAGGATAAGGTCGCGTTTTTCAAAAGCTTTTGATCGGGCCATCGATGCTTCACTCCTGAATTTCTTCGAAGACTCCTCTGCTCTTGTTCTTCCTCACATTGTTCCAGTTGAAAATTCGCCCATTCATCGAAATGTAGACTCCCGGCGGCAAAAGTTGAACTGCGGCGAATGCGGTGCCGAAATTGAACAGCGCGTCCGAGTCGAGGATTTTATACGGAATCATCGCTCCAGTGATCACGATGGTTTTATCGATTTCGGCATTTCCGAGGAGCTGTGCCGTCTGCGTCATCGTATCGGTGCCGTGTGTAATGATGATCTTCGACTCAGGCGCTTTTATACACGACTGTAGTACGGAATGACGATTCTCGTCTTGCATATAGAGGCTGTCGATGAGTTGGTTCAGTTCGACCTCGACCGGGACGGAAACGCGCGCCCTTCGCAGTATCTCGGGAACGTGCGTTTCAGTAAACGTCAGTTCTCCTTTTATTTCATCATAATGTTTATCAAAAGTTCCGCCGGTCACAATTATACGTACCGATTCAACACTCATAATGGTTTTATATTATCATACATTCAATCTGTTTTCCAGGCGAATTTATTATACGTTGGCGATATACTTGCAATTTATTTTATAATATATATTATTTTAATTTAATAATTAAACAGCTTGACTAATAGCAAAAAATAATTATCATTTCCATAAATGTGTGATATTTTTTAATCTGAACATTTTGCTATTTTTAATGGAGGATTTTTATAGTGGAGCCTGAGAATAATTCGAAATTAATCGCGAGAAAAAAGGCGGCAAGGCTTGTAATTGTTGCTTCTTTCTGTATCTCGTTATTTTTTCTAATTTCACCTTCAGCCGCGTTACTTGAAACACATGTATTGCTAAATTCAAATAATAATACATCGAGTATTTTATTTTCAATAAATCTTGGAAATTTAAATACTTACAACGATCCAATTTCAAAATTATACAGCAACAACAAAACGAAAAACCAGGTATTAAAATTCTTTTCATCAATCACCAACTCGGAAAAAGT
>CAYXOW010000012.1:5565-18780 GCA_964466815.1 uncultured Treponema sp. | reverse complement strand
CGCTTGATGCTCGCGACAGTTGCCGCGAGCATGCGCCCCAGCCTCGCCTTCGCCGTCGCCTATGTCGAAAGCCGCTACAATCCTAAAGCGCGGTCCATCAACGCAGTCGGAACATTCAATAGCGGGCTTTTTCAAATCAACTCTTCGGTGTTTGGGCGCATCAGCGATCGATTGGCCTACGATCCCTACCACAATGCCAGGCTTGGACTTGGACACCTCCAAGAATATTTAACCGAAAATGACGATGAATTTACGGCGCTCGCCGCCTACAATGCGGGCATTACCCGAATCTCGGAGAAGGGCGTACCGGGCATGACATTCAAATACATATCTGAAGTATCGATTATGGAGCGAAAGATTATGAATCTTTTTGTCGCGAGCATGGCCCTCAGCGACAAAGCCCTCTGAATCGCGGCGATCTCGGAAGCATCATTTTGAAGTCGCGTTCCCTTCTCCCCGCATGCTCCTCACAAAAGGCAAAAGCGCCTCCTGAAGCCCCGCTGCGTCCTTGCGACCCAGCACCACAAGCCTGAACACAGCTGCCTCGACTAGCGCAAAGAACATCTCGACCGTGCCTTTCACCGAAGAGCTCTCGCTAAATTCACCGAGTTTCTTCCCCTCAATCACAATGTCTGCGAGAATATGGCGCATGCGAACCGTCCTGCGCCGCACTCGTTCGTCCGGGCTTCCGCCCGAAGCTTTAAGTCGCAGAAGATAGTCCATTACCACGGATAAGAGTTTCGACTCGCGCTCACAGGCATCGACTACCATCTCGCCGATTTTCAGGACTTTGGCCTCACAGCGCATGCTCGTATTCTGGGCGACTACGGCGATTTCCGCCTCGAGTGAGCCAAGGAAACGCTTGAGACTCTCCGCAAAGATCTGTTTCTTATTGTCGAAATACAGATAGAGAATCGTGCGTGTGATACCGCAGCGCTCGGCAATCTTCTGAAAGGTGGTATCTTCGTAGCCCTCTTCGATGAATACATCGAGGGCCTTCTCTAATATCTCTTGTTTTCGCTTTTCATGCGCGATTTGCCCTGACAATATGACCTCCCCTGTCGATATGTTATTATACCATAGCGCCGATTCGCGACACAACGATCATTTTTTCTTTCACGCTTCGTTGCCCGCATGCGGAATACCGAGTATAGTACCGTTAGGAGCTGAACCATGGCGTTGCAGATACAGCGAACACTGAGAACCCCGCATTCTCCCCCACGGCACCTGTGGATGCTTTCGGGGGCTATCGCGATTCCCGACGCGGTCTCCGCGCGTCTCACGGCTCAGAAATATCAGTTTCCTGCGGGAGAGCTGCGCGCGATTTCGCTCATCGATGACGCTTTCCGTATCATTATCGCGCTGTATTGTCACCAGGTGGCAACGGGGCTTTCAAGCATCGCGAACGGTGCCGCACTCACCGATGAAGAGCGCAAGAACCTCTCGCTCGTACTTGCGGAGCTCGCCTTGGAGTTTCCGCCTGCCTCGGTGTACGACGGTATAACGTCTCCGGACGATTGGCTCGATGCATTCAGCACCACGAAGGATGGAACACGGACATCCCACCGCGAAGCGGCGATCGAGCAATTCATACTCGTCAAATTGATGAACGAGAACCCAGCCGCTGGACCGTACAGGATGCTCTTCGACGACGGGGTTTCGCCTTCGGGCGATGTGAGCCCCGACACGATTTCGGCCAAAACTCCTTATCTACCGGCATTCGCGACTCTCGAAAAGGCCCTAAGAAAAATGCCGGGTGTGGCGCGACCGAATAGCCCATCGCTCGATCTCATCAACTTTCTCCGAGAACCCGCCAAGCGCGCCCCGAACTCGCTCAGAGCGCAACTCGAGTGGATTTTGCGCAACTGGAAATCGCTTCTCGGAGACTTCAGTCTCACGCTGATAGCGGGTCTCGATATGATCACCGAGGAGACAGCGGCAAGGTTCCCACCGGGCCCCGGCCCAGCCGTCGCCTACAACTACCGCAGCAGTAGGCACGAGTACGAAAAGTTCAGTCCCGACCGAAGCTGGATGCCCTCGCTCGTGTTGATCGCGAAGAACGCCCTCGTCTGGCTGCATCAACTCTCCTCGACCTACGCGCGCGAAATTGCCCGCCTCGATCAGATACCCGAAGAAGAACTCATCACGATGGCCGAACGCGGCATCAACGGACTGTGGCTCATCGGTATCTGGCAGAGGAGCCCCGCAAGCGAAAAGATTAAGAAACTATGCGGGAATCCTGAGGCTGCTGCCTCGGCGTACTCGCTCTTCGACTACGAAATCAGCCCCGAGCTCGGGGGGTGGGAATCGCTCGACGCGCTTCGGGAGCGATGCGGACAGTACGGCATACGACTCGCTGCGGACATGGTGCCAAACCATACGGGAATCGACTCACAGTGGGTCCGCTCGCGACCGGATCTCTTCATGAGTCTCCCCTATTGCCCCTACCCCGGCTACACATTCAACGGCCCCGACCTCTCGAGCGACCCCTCGGTGGGAATCTGGCTCGAAGACCATTACTACAGCCGATCCGACGCGGCAGTTGTATTCAAGCGGCTCGATCGGCACACGGGCGAGATTCGCTACATCTATCACGGAAACGACGGCACCGGTATGGCGTGGAACGATACGGCGCAGATCGATTTCCTCAACCCCGAAGCGCGGGAAGCGGTGAAGGAGCGAATTTTACACGTCGCGTCGCACTTCAGCATCATACGCTTCGACGCGGCGATGGTGCTCGCCAAGCAGCATATTCGCAGATTGTGGTACCCCGCACCAGGCGCGGGTGGCGCGATTCCCTCACGCTCCGAGCACGCAATGAGCGATGAAGCCTTCGACAGGGCGATCCCCAACGAGTTTTGGCGAGAGGTCGTCGATCTCTGCGCAGAAAAGGCTCCGGACACACTCCTCCTGGCGGAAGCATTCTGGCTCATGGAGGGCTACTTCGTGCGGACGCTCGGCATGCACCGTGTCTACAATTCAGCCTTCATGAACATGCTCAAAGATGAGAAAAACTCGCTCTACAGACTCACCATCAAGAATACGCAGGAATTCGACCGCGACATTTTGAAGCGATTCGTCAACTTCATGAGCAACCCCGACGAAGAGACCGCCGTAGCACAATTCGGCAAGGGCGACAAATACTTCGGCGTCGCAACGATGCTCGCAACGACCCCCGGGCTCCCCATGATCGCCCACGGACAGATCGAGGGCTTCACCGAAAAGTACGGCATGGAGTTCAAGCGCTCCTACCGAGATGAGACACCCGACCGCGACTTTATCGCACGCCACGAGCGTGAGATATTCCCGCTCTTGCGAATGCGGCCTCTCTTCTCCGAGGTCGAGCATTTCTACCTTTTCGACTTTGTACGCGACGATCGCACCATCGACGAAAACGTGTTTGCCTACAGCAACGGACAGGGCGACCAGCGGGCGATTGTGGTGTACAACAATCACTGGGAACGAAGCTCCGGGCGCATTCACACCTCGTGCGCATTCATGCGCAAAACCCAGGACGGCGGGAAGCACCTCGAAACCGTGAGCCTCAGCCAGGCGCTCGGCACCGATCCTTCACCCGACAACTATGTGATTCTCCACGAGATCCGCTCGGGTCTCTGGTATATTTACCGAAGCGAGGACATTGCAGCGAAAGGCCTGAATATCGCGCTTGAAGGCTATCAGAGCAAAGTCTTCTTGGAGATCGCAAATGTCCACGATACCGAGGGTCGCTACGCGCGACTCTACGAAATTGTCGACTCGAAGGGGATCGCCGATCTCGACGACGCGCTGCTCGAGGCTGACCAGCCCGACCTCTTCAGGGCGCTGCACAACGCGATCAGCAGCCTGAGCGGTGTTGAGGCCGTCACGGAATTCTCAAAGCCCGACGCGATACAGCGCGCGGCGATCTTCGCCGAGATGTTTTTTGCGCGGCTTGGTGCGGTCGCAGGTGAAGATGAGGGGCCGGCAGTGTACCGCAACGAGACTATCGCGAAGGCGGTATGGTGGCTTAAGACTGTTCTCACGAAACTATATAGTGCCGACTGGGAACTCTCGCCGCGCGCGAGACTCACACTCCTCGTCTACTCTTTCGTTTCCGCGCTCGCTAAATCCTTTGTCGCCGACGATTCAAACGAGGAAATCGGAAGGCTCGCGAGCGAATATCGACTTGCGAGAAAGCTCGTCGATTTCGCCATAGAGCTGAGTCGTGGTATGCCTGAGCAAGATCAAGACAGCGATATCAGCGTGTGTGCTGAGATTGCAATCGCGTGGGCGCTCCGTCCGCAGGGTCACCATTCTGAATCCACGGTCGATCGGCGCATCTTCCAGATACTCTCGTGGGCATTTTCCGATTCGCTCATGCGCACCGCGCTCAATGTGAATATCTACCGGCGAACCGAATACTTCAGCAAAGAGCGCTTTGAAATTTTTGCGCACCTGCTTCCGGAATTCGCCCGAATCGATGCGATTCTTCCGTCAGCTGCCGGCGAGGCTGAATGGGATCGCGTAGAATGGAGCAGCTTCGAGTCGGCCCTCGTCGAACGTGCCAAAGAGGCAGGCTACACCACGAGCAAATTGCTCGAAATCTCCGGAGATGAAGCCCGCGCATGAATCGCTACGATCCTCTGTTCTCGAGCCCGATCGGCCTCGATATTGCCCGTTTTGCAGGCGACACGGCTACTGTATTCGTCTTTCCTTCGCAGGATAGCGCAGACTCGTGGGCGGACGCTCTTGTACGCTCCGGTCGCCTCGAAGCAGTCGCACTCGATCGGTTTTTCGGGTTCGAGCATTTCTTACGGTTTTGCGCGCTCAACGCGGAGCGTCGCGAGGGTCGGGATGCGCGCGAGGCGCAACCGCTCGATCGCTGGCTGTGGGCACTCGAGGCCCTCGCCGAGTTCAGCGCCGTGCACAGCGATCCCGGCCAACGAAACGGAAAGACCAGCAATTCTATCAATCAACTCACGAAACTCGTCAAGCTTGTGCCGTGTCTCTACGAAAATGCACACCTCGCGAGCGTATCGAAGGCGGCGAAATCGAGTCCTTTCGCGTTCATTCGCGCAGAGGCGGACGAGCTCGTCGCAGTTGCCGACCATTTCCGAGAATTTATCCGAAAGAATAAAATCCTCGATGGACATTTCCCGCCTTTCCTCGTACCGACCGGTCTGAAGGTTCGTGCGTACGGACTCGAAGAAGAGTTTTCCCGACTAGGATTTACCGGCCTCGAATTCCCCAGTGTCACCACGGATATGCCCGCCCCGCACTACTTCGAATTCCCTTCATTTCTCAGCGAACTCGAGTGGGTCTTCGGAACGATCGCTGAAGAGATCGAAGCAGGCACTGAAGTCGAAGACATTGTGCTCTCGGTATGTCGGCTCAACGCGCAGAAAGCGGCCTGGATTCGTCAAGTCGCCGCAAAGTTCGGCGTGAAAGTCTCGATCCGATGGGGAGAACCACTCTCGAACACGCCCTTCGGACGACTTCTTAGGGCACTGCAGAGCGCTGCCTCCGAGGGACTCACGCTCGAGTCGCTCGATTCGTTCGCGGCATTTTCGAGCGTACGCGAACGAGATCCAGAGGGATGGAAGGCTCTCCGCGATGGAGCGTTGAAATCGCATTTACCGAACACTTCGCCCGACGCGACCTACATCCACCGATTGTGGAGCACATCCTTCGTGTCGGGTTTGCTCCCAGAATCGACCGCGCAGATGTACTCCAAGCTGTGGAACGACATTTCAAATATCGCCGGAGCACCATCCTTTGCAGCGCTCCATAAAGAAATATTGAGCTTCATGGAGCGTTGGGTCGACACCACGGCTTTCGGTTCCGACACGCGCACCGACAATTCGATGCGCATGGCACTGCATGAGCTCCAAATGTGGGCTGCTGCGGAGAATGCGGCGACAATTCCCTCCGGCTTCGCACCTTTCGACCTCTTTATGGCCGAACTGAACGCTAAAGCATATATACCACTCCTCGAGCCTGGTACGCTGCGTGTCTACGATATTCAAGCCTCTTCGGGCATGGCATCGCTCTCGCACTACATCGTCGGAGCCTCTCAGAGCGGATTCGCCCCTCTTTTGGAACATGCGACTTCGCTTCCGCCATCGCTTTCGGCGCTTATTGACCTTGGTGACCAAGATCGCGCGCGGCGTGCGCTCGCTATGCACAGCGTATCGCGCACTTGTTTCAGCTATGCGCGCGAAGGTTTCGAGGGCTATGAAGTGGCGCTTCCGCAGCTCGGTGCACCTTCGCGCGCGACCCCGCGCGTACACGCGCGCAGCGGTGCCCAGACCACCGGAAGTGCCCGCACTGCAGCGAGCGGTTCAGGCCGGCTCTCTCCAGCTGTCGCCACCCACGCGCTCGAGGCGACGAAGAGCCTCGATCCGGCGACTGGTTTTCCTGTATTCAGCCCGCACTCGTTGAAGGATCGCGCGCAGTGCGGTTTCCGATGGTTCTCCCAAAAAGTGCACCTCGAAGACAGTTACACCCGCGACGACAGCGCCCTCCTCATCGGCCAATTTCTGCACGACGCGTACGAGCGGGCGGTGAGAAATGTCGTGGGCGCGCGCGTCGGTGCTCATAACGGTGGCGGAGAGCCTGTCTCTTCGCAAGAATTTTCAAACGCGCTTGACATAGCCCTTCGATCGAGCACCGCAAAACTTCTGGCGGAGGCAGGCCCTGCGCTCCAGCCCACGCTCACAGCACTCACCGAAAAGGCTCGCCATCGTCTGACTGCACTCTGGGAATTCGAGCAGACGGTCTTCGCAGAATATACCGACCGTACATTCGAACGCGATGTCGCCCTCGCCTATGAAAGTGAACGCGCCATGCTCCGCGGTCGTATCGATTGCGTGTTTACTCGCTTGGATGAAAGCCTTGGCGGTGCTCGCTGCTGTGGAATTATCGACTATAAGAAGAACCGAATTCCCTCACCATCTGAGATGAAACCGAAGGCGCCCGAAGATCGAGACGGATACACTGACGATGAGTCGGATGATTCCGAGGAACCCTCGCTTGTCCTCCGCGAAATCCAGATCCCCGCCTATACACTGATCCTCGAGTCGCTGGGCGAACGAGTTGAGGGCGCCCTCTACTGGTCGATCGAAAAGGCGAAGTCGGTGGGTTACATTCGACCCGTCGCTGCAAACGCACTCCCAAAATCGATAAGCTCCGCCTATAAAAGCGCTTCGGACACGGGGCCGGCGCGGTCCGCGCTCAAGCGTATGCTCGCCGACACGGCCTCCGCCCTGGCCCGCGGAGACTTCCTCGACCGCGCCGCGGACCGCGCCTCCTGCGCCGACTGCGCGTTCGCTCCCCTCTGTAGATACTGGTATTTTCTGGAGCTCCGATGATGCCCTTACATTCAGCCCTAGAAGCGCTGCGGCTCGATGAATTTCAGCGCGCAGCAGCCTTCACCGACGAAACTGCAGTGGTGACCGCAGGCGCAGGCGCCGGAAAGACACGCGCGCTCGTCGGCCGCTACCTCTACATCATGCTCGAAAAGAGCATTGGACCCGAGCGCATTCTCGCCCTCACCTTCACGCGGAAAGCGGCTGCGGAGATGTTTCAGCGCGTCCATCAAACGCTCACGTCTCCGGAAATCGCACGATACGACCTCGCGGAACGCCTCTCGAACCCACACATCCAGACCCTGGACTCATTCTGCCGTGAGATCGTTGCGGGAGCAGCCGAGCGGTACGGTTACACGCCCGATTTCGGCATCGACGAGAACGCCTGCGTCCGCATCGCCACGAAGGCGGCATACCGCTATGTGCTCTCGAACCAGCGAGCGCCGGGACTCCAGGAGCTCCTCGCCGCGTTCGGTTATGAAGCAGTGGTGCGGGAGCTCTTCGCGTCGTTCGGAGCTGCGAATGTCGAGCCTCACTGGCTGGGGCGCTCTATTTGCCGCGAGTCGGCGAGCTTTGGTGAATTGGAATTTGAGCGGATCGCGCGTATCATCGCGGGAGAAATCGGCGACATTGTTGTGCAGATTATGGACCTCGCCCAGGGTAGCGAAGCGGCGGGCTTCAAGGATGGTATAAAGCAAGCGGTGCGCGCCGCGGCCGCGTTTCAGACGCAATTGCCTGCGCTCGAGTCGCTTCGTGCCTTTAAGGCCTACCTTGAGGCACCTGAGAACGCGATCAATTTGCGCAGCGTAGGGAAATCCGATCTCGAACAGTCGATCAAAGAACTGACGAAACGACTCCGCGACGAAAAGAGGCTAAAAAAAATCTCTCAGCTCCTGGATTTCGAGCGATTCTTGCCGGAGTACCGTGCAGTGATGGAACGGCTCGATGAATATTCGGACATGCTCTGCGACGACAAGCGTCGCGCCAACATCATGAACTATCGCGACCTCGGTGCGCTCGCGGTCGATGCGCTCGAATCGGACGAAGACTATCGCCGCTACTGGCAAGCCCGGTTCGACTACATTCTCATCGACGAATTTCAAGACAACAACGAGCTGCAGAAGCGGCTGCTTCTGCTTCTCAGCGGCGACTCGCCATCCGTCCACGGTGCATCCCTAGGCTCGACTCGAGGCAAACTCTTCTTTGTCGGCGACGAGAAGCAGTCGATCTACCTCTTCCGAGGCGCGGACGTCAGCGTGTTCAAATCGCTTGCTCCAGAGCTCGGTGCCGCACGATTTGCGCTGGCGCGCAACTATCGAAGCGCACGCGCGCTCATCGACTTCTTCAACGCATGTTTTCCCTCCGTGATGGCGCCTCTGGACTCGGAGGCCGGCGGCACGCGTAAACCTTTCGAGGCCTCCTACGAAGCTATGGAGGTTGGCGGTGGAGATTTTTCTTCGCGCATCGAGCACCACTGCATTACGTCCGACATCGCGATTCAGAGTGTGGAGGGCGATCGGTTCGGCGTCGCAGGTCCGCTCCTTAGCTCCAAAGAGTCGATGGCGTTCAGAACGGCGTTGTGGATCAAGAATGCTGTGGAATCACCATCTCCTCTCCTTGTTCGCGGTGAGGATCGACAGCCTAGGGCAGCGCGCTTCGACGATATCGCGGTGCTCATGCGCACGACGAACCGCCAGTACGAGCTTGAGAAATACCTTCGGATGTTCGGCATACCCTTTTCCGTCGACACCTCGACGAGTATGTTCTCGGAGGAGCCTGTCAACGATCTGTATTTCGCGCTTCGCCTTGCCCTCGATCCAGAAGACACGTATGCGACGGCGGCGATACTGAGAAGTCCTCTCTGCGGAATTTCGGATGATGGATACGCGAGTCTTCTCGTCACCGAGATGAATTTAAAAAAGCTTATGGCCGAAGTCCCAGAAACGCTTTCGGCGACAGATCGGGAGCGCATTCAGCGCACGGTCTCGTTCTATCGAGAGCTCGGAACCTCCATCGATCATCTTCCGCTCATGGAGCTCTGCGAGTGGGTGTGGAGCCGCGGTGGGCTCGAGGATTGGGCGCTTGGCGATCCCATGAAGCTGCCGTATCTCGAGCACTGGAATGCGGTGCGTACGATTGCCTCCGACGTCGAGGCGCGAGGGGGCCAGCTTCAGGCGCTCCTCTATGAGCTCCGGGCTTATATCTGCAAAGAACGAACATTCGAATCGAATGCGGTCCCAAAACCGGAATCGCGAGGCTTACGGCTCATGACGATCCACAAATCCAAGGGACTCGAGTTCCCTATTATAATAATTCCATGGATGGAGGCTGGAGCGAGCACACGCGAGGGAGATGAGCTCTGGGGCGTACTTGAGCGAGAAGACGAGAACGGCAAATACCACAGATTTTTTACAGCCGACATCGGATTCCACGATAGGATCGAGGGCGGTTCGAATGTTTTACAGACGCATGCTCGTGAGCTCCGGCTCGAAAAAGAGCGAGCCGAGACCAAGCGCCTTCTCTATGTCGCCTGCACGCGGGCAATCGATCACCTCATCATGTTCGATGCTGCTCCTGCCAAGCGCGCCTACAATACGGACAGCTTTCGAGCCCTTCTCTTATGCGATGTCGCGCGCTGGAATGAACCACCAGAACCTAAAAAGGTCGAGGCGCATCCCCACCTCGCGATGATTCAATTTTTCTTCGAGCCCCTCGCGAACGAGAACGAGATCTCTGCGCATCGCGCGCCTAGGCGCATCACAGTCAGGGCGCTTCCCAGCGAATTGCCGGAGAAAAACGTCGAGCATGAACCACGCGGTGTCGACACTGCGGCTCAGACCACGAGCGCGCCTCCAGCAAGTTCGCACGCGGCTTTTCACGCTCGCGCAAAGCTCACTGTAACCGCCTTCAACACCGCTGCAACCAAAGATCCCACCGCTCGTATCATCTCGGAGGAACTGGCGGGCAGCATCTCTCGAGAGCGAATCTTTGAGCCTGCCAAAATTGACCTTCCCTCTCCCGCAGAGCTGACGTCGACCGCCTATGGCTCTCTTGTCCACGAGCTTTTCGTCCACCTCGCCTCAGGCAGATCGCCCACAAGTTTCCAGGTTTCAGAAAAAATTGCCCAAAAAGCCTCGTTCTCCATCTCTTCGGAGATACGTCTGCGCGCAGAGGCGCAACTTGCTCCGCTCTTTGAGAGTGCTTTCTTTAAGTCGCTCGTAGAGGGCCGCGGAAAACCTAGGTGGTTGAAGTTCGAATTCCCCTTCCTCCTGCGCCTCGCTCCGTGGATCATCGAAGGTAGAATGGACATGCTCGCAGATCTCGGTGAAGAACTCATCGTGCTCGATCTGAAAACCGATCAGCGTTATGCCCCGTATGAATATTCACTGCAGCTCGCCCTCTACAAGATTGCCGCGCAGAGACTTTTCCCTCGCACGCGAATCCGAGCAGGCCTGCTTTACCTCAGCTTTGGAGAAATCACATGGCTCGAAGGTGAGGTACAAGAGGCCGCCCTCTTGCGAATAGTGGATACTATTTCGTATAACCATACGCAACACTAATTTTTCTATTTGATTTTTTTGGAGAAATCCGCAAGGAGGATTTCATGAATGTGCCTGAAAACCCGGAAGCGCGGCTTAAAGTGATGCCGACACCGTGGCGGATTTTTATTGAGCTCGCTAAAATCAATTTCATCACGCTGGGGGGTGGCTACGTGATCGTGCCCGTCACCGCTTCCACCTTCGAAAAGCTCGGATGGATCAACGAGAAAGATTTTTATCAGGTATTCTCTCGCGCACAAGTGTTTCCTGGCCCAATCGCGTTGAGTACCTCTTTCCTGGTTTCGTACCGCATTGCGGGAATCGCGGGAGCAATCGCCGCGGTGCTGGGCGTCGTGCTTCCGCCATTCTTGGCTCTCATTCTGGTCGGCGGTTTTATTAGCATTTACGGTAAAACGATGCTCTTTAGGCGCTTTTTGGCAGGCGCAGGTGCAGTCGTGCCGGGTCTTGTCGCCTCCATGCTCTGGAGAACCGCCAAGAATCGTAAGTGGACAATCCGTACCGCGATCGAAGTCATCGTCTTTGCGGTAGCCCTGGCTGCGTTCCCCTCTCAGGCGTTCTTTATCCTGCTTGGCGGAATTATTTTACTCTACGCGGGAAGGCTCGTATGGAAATCCTGAGTGTTTCGCTTGCATTTTTTAAAATTGGCATTGTCGCGTTTGGCGGCGGCTGGTCGGTCGTTGGACTTATTAAGAGTGAAATCGTGCCGCGATGGATGACCGCCGATGGATTCAATTCGCTCATCGCCATTGCACAGTCGACGCCAGGGCCCATCGCGCTCAACGCCGCAACGCTTGTCGGATGGCAGAAGGCCGGGCTCTTCGGGGCGCTCGCGGCGACGTTTTCGGTCATCGCCTTCCCTGTTCTGACGATGTCGCTGGCGCTCGCGTTTGCAAAATTCATCCCCATAAAAAAGAGTATTGCGGACGAAAGTCTGCGCACCGGAAGCATGGCGATGATTCTGATGACACTGTGGACGCTGCTCCCTCAAACGACTGTCGCTTGGCCATGGATCTTCACGCTGGTGGCGTTCGCCGTGACCGCTTTTACAAAGTTCAATGCAGTGTGGATCATACTCGGATCGGGTGCGCTCAACATGCTCATAGGCGTGCTGCACTGAGTTCAGCCTGAACTTCGCGCGTAGCACGCACAAAATCATTGTACTCGCTGAGCGCCTTCATAGGCGCCAGCTCGCGCGGCAACGATATCGGCATAACGCGCACAAGCCCTTGGGCCGCAAGATAATTGTCCACGTTATCGAGTGCGCACTCGTGCTTGGTTGGATCGTTACCGGGGATGTTCCATAAAAGCGCCGTACCTGCGCTGGACGATACGAGACCTTCAGAGTCCTTTGAAGGGGAATCCTGCGCAACGCGAGAGCGATACTTGGTTTCCATTTCGTGGAGTGCGCGTGCAAAGATATCCCCTCGGTACACGCGTATGCCTACGTTGGTGAGCGGCGCAGGCCTACCAGTCGGCACTTGTCCCGCGAGTTTACTGTGCCAAAAACCGATGGGAAACCCCTCACGGTTGAGGTACACCGGGTAGCTTGGCGCATCGACATACGCAACGGGAATGATCGCGCCGATTTCGATTCCCCGCGCGTCGAATTGGGCAAACGCCCGGAGCGCGAGCTCCACGGTGATGGCTGAGTTCGCATCGCCCGCGAAATTGGTCACTACATAGCGCGCATTTTCCCAGAGCTCCTCGCACTGCAGCGCAGCGTCGCCGTGACCATAGACTTGGCCATCTGGACCACCGCGCTGCGTAAAAAATTCTCGAGTTGCGGTCGCGATCCCCGCAGGAGCGAGCGCGAACTCGTCGATTTCTTTTTCCCAGCCACGCACTACCACGATATGCCGCTCGATCCGACGCACCGCGTCGAAGGCATAGGCGTACACTTTTTCCCTACACGACGCTCTTCCGATCATCGGAAGAGCGTCGTGTAGGGAAAGAGACCGCTCAAAAAATCGGGAACTGGAAAGAGTCCTCGGGGCGCATCCACAGGGAATCCGGCGACTTCGGGCAAACCCGCGCCATTCTCCTCGAAACGCCGCTTCGCTTCGACGAGCGAAGCCTTCCATCTCGTGCCCGCGCCGGCTAGGAATGTGATCGATATTGTTGCACGCGTAACAGCCTGGGATATGGGAGGAAGCTCGGCGAGAAGTGCCCGTCGAGCCGCTTCATCCACAGGGCCGCCGGAGATACTTACGGCTTCGAATCGGGGTACGGACACGGAGTCGCTCCTCGATGCGGGATTTCTCATAAGATCAGTCATCTGAGCACTCGTGGAGAGTTCCGGGACCACACTC
>CAYXOW010000012.1:2387-5555 GCA_964466815.1 uncultured Treponema sp. | reverse complement strand
AGCGGGCGGCTCGTCGCGTACCGGCTCAAAATCGGCTCGATCCGGATGAACTACGATATACTTTTTGACAAATCCCGAGGGTCGGTACGTCATCTTTGCTTGTCGAAGACCAAGGTCGCCTAGATCCTGCTCCCGGTTGATAAACCGATAGTGTTTTGGCAGCGATGCAGCAAAGGCTTGATTTATGAATTGATAAATACCTTTGAAGCGATCGCAGGCCTTCTCGAAGTGCACTGCAAAAGCCCTTCCCTTTGCGATCGGCTCACCGAGGCACCAGCCCACAGGTTTTTGCTCGATATAGTAGACCGCGCCGCGCAGGCCTAGTATCTCAAAGTGCTCGAGGGCATCGAGCGCCGCGACATAGTCGCCCTCGATATCCTTCGTCGTACGCCATTCTTCCAACACCGCCACCGCATCCGCGACGCGACTCCGATTGAGGGGGCGTTGCTCGCAGACATAGGAGCTCACGAAACCATTCACTAGGTTGCGCTTTTTATGATACGCGCGGCCATTCAGCGTCGCGAGATCCTCGCGATTGTAGAGATAATCGAAGTTGTCCCTATCCTCATACACATTATATCCGCGCGCCTCGAGCTCGATGCGGTGCTTTGCCGCCTGCGTCTCGGAGAAGTGGCGCATGTAATCGAAGCGCCGCATGAGTTCATCGAAGCGATCGATGGTCGGGAAACAGCAGGGGACATAGAAAAAGCTCTTGTCTCTGCGGTGCCCGGATATGACAAGATTGCCTTCGGGCAATCGTGAAATCCGATAGTTGTAGGTGTTCCGAAAGAGATAAAGCCCCGAGAATGTGAATTCCGAAATGCCATCAGGCAGCAGATTCAGTGCGGGATAGAGCTCTTCTCGCGCGTCGAGCTCAAGGGGCGCGAATTCTGGGTAAGTCGGTATTTTCATATTGATTGTAAGATACTCTGCGCCTGCGATCGTGGCAAGAATGAGCCGAATGCTCTTGCGCGAGGTATCGACTCGATGTCATAGTTCTCAATCATGAGACGTACAATCGATTTTCTTTCCAAACCCTACACGGAAGAGTTGCTCGATCGCTTCGTGCGCTATGCGAAAATCGACACTCAGAGCAATCGTCACCTCGACGAAACTCCGACCACGAAGACCCAGTGGGATCTCGCCCGCGCGCTCGAAGCCGAACTCAAAGCGATCGGCGTACCGGAAGTCAAGCTCAATGAGCTCTGCTACCTCATTGCGCGCGTTCCCGCCACACGCGGTAAAGAAAATGCTCCGTGCATCGGCCTTATGGCCCACATGGACACCGCGAGCGATGTTTCTGGAAGTGGGGTGCAGCCCCGTGTCATTCGAGGATATGATGGACAGGCAGTGCAGCTGTCGGATGAATATCAGCTTAGTCCACTTGAGTTTCCCGACCTCTCCGATCATGTCGACGACACTATCGTGGTCACCGACGGCTCGACTCTCCTCGGCGCCGACGACAAAGCCGGCGTCGCAGAGATTATGACTGCCGTGGCTTGGCTCATGCGGCACCCTGAGATAGAGCACGGTCCGATCGATATCTACTTCACACCCGACGAGGAGACCGGCAAGGGCATGGACCGCTTTCCGCTCTCCGAGGCGCACGCGGTGGCCTGCTACACGCTCGACGGCGGGAAGGCGCCCGAGGTGGAAGCCGAATGCTTTACCGCCTACGCGGTGAAGGCAGAATTTATCGGAAAAGTAATCCACATCGGCGCAGCACGAGGCAAACTCGCCAATGCCGTCGCGATGGCGGCGAGTTTTATCGGCATGCTTCCGCGCTCGGAGAGCCCCGAAGCGACCGATGGCTGGTACGGCTACTACTGCCCCATCGAGGTGCAGGGTAACCTCGACCACGCGGTGACCGAGATATATCTCCGCGACTTCTCGTCCGAGCGAATGCAGGAGCGAATCGCCGCACTCAAGGCCTTCGCCGCTGCGGTCGAGGCACAGTACCCCGCCGGTCGCGTCGTGCTCGACATCAAGCAGCAGTATGTCAACATGAAGCAAAAACTCGATGCACACCCCGAAGTGCTCGAGCGGCTGAACCGCGCCATCGCGACGGCAGGCTTCGAGCCCACAATGAAGCCCATACGCGGCGGTACCGACGGCTCTCGGCTCACCGAAATGGGTATACCGACGCCGAACCTCTTTACAGGCGGGTACAACTACCACAGTCGCTTCGAGTGGGCTTCGCTCTCCGAGATGGCCTTGGCAGTCGAGACGGTCATCAATCTCGCGCGCATCTGGGCCGAGTGAGTTTCATCGGATTTTGCGGAGACTGAGGCAGAGGCGCGAATGCGGCTCACGCGCCGGCCTTTATTTTAAGGTTGCGCTCTCTCGGAGAGGCGCGCCGCGATTCCTTCGAGCCAAGCTTTTCGTTCCGCGTAAGTGCTGTGCCTGAGATTCCAGAACACATGGACCTCCGCCTGCGTCACTCCGCAGAACTCGAGGATGTTTCTCTTCCATACAAGGCTGGGGGGCCAGCGCTCGACTGAAGACTGCGGGAACGCGTTTGTAGCCGCTTCGCGCTCAGGGATGGCGTCTGTCGTGATAAAGATATCGAAGTGCTTATCGCCGAGCAGCCCAGGCGCGTCCGCATCTCGGAAATCCACCTCTCTAAAACCGTAAGCGATGCCCGGCCGAAACACCCTGTCAAGAAAACCCTTGAGAATGGCAGGAGGTCCACCCCACCAGTCCGGGTAGACAAAGACAACTCTCGTGGCCTGCATCAGTTTTTCCTGATACCGGAGAGTACGCTCGTCGAAACTGAACTTTCTCGGTAACTCCTCTGGAGGCATTACCGGGTTGAAGCCGTCGGCGTAGAGATCGAGCAATTCGGTGCGTTCGTATCCTTGGGCTTTGAGCGCCCGCGCGATTTCCTCGGCGATGGCGCTGTTGAAACTCGGTCGCTTCGGCTGCGCCACAATCACCAGCGCATTCTTCCGCACTTCCGTTCGCTGTAAAGTATCCATTATCTTCCTCTTTCTACTTCTTTTGTCGAATAAATTCCTACTATATTACTAGAATATAATCAAAAAGTTGACTATATTAATAATGATTATGAAAAGAACCTATACACAAGATGATCTACTCGAGATTCTCCAAGAAGTCGAAGACCCGGAGCTCGGGTATTCGATCGTCGATTTAGGCTTGGTGTACAGG
>CAYXOW010000012.1:0-2363 GCA_964466815.1 uncultured Treponema sp. | reverse complement strand
ACTTCACGCTCACCTACATAGGGTGCCCGCTCGAGGGTCAGCTAAAGGGAGAAATCGTGCGCGTTCTGCGCTTTGTCACCGGTATCCATGATGTGCGGGTAAAAATCGTGTGGAATCCGCCTTGGAGTATGGAGAGAGCGAGCGCCGAGGTGCGGCTCGACTACGGCTATTCGATCTGGTGAAGGAGAGAGAACGATGAAAGGATTGAAAATAAACGGACTTACGGCAAGTATCGAGGGAAAGCGCATAATCGAAGGGCTCAACCTTGAGGTCCCCGACGGCGAGGTGCACGCGCTCATGGGTCCCAACGGCCACGGAAAGAGCACGCTCGCAAACGTGCTTATGGGTCACCCAAGCTACCGCGTGGAAGCGGGAAGCGCCAGTCTCGATGGAGAACAGCTCTTCGATCTCGAGGTCTGGGAGCGCGCGCGAAGGGGGCTCTTTTTAGCCTTCCAGTATCCGGCGGAGATCCCTGGCGTCACCGTCTCGAAATTTCTCAAACGCGTCGCAGACCTCCGACGCGAACCACCCAAGGATGCCACGACCTTCATCGCTGAGCTCAAGGCGAATTTCACGATGCTCGGCATCGATCCGTCTTTCGCAAGCCGCTCACTCAACGAAGGTTTTTCCGGCGGAGAGAAGAAGCGCATGGAGATTCTCCAGCTTCTGACCCTGCGCCCGCGTTTCGCGATTTTCGATGAAACGGACTCCGGCCTCGACATCGACGCGCTCAAAGTAGTTGCCGAGGGCATCAACCATATGCGCGGTCCCGGTTTCTCAGCCCTCGTGATCACGCACTACCGGCGCCTCCTGGACCTCGTCCGGCCCGACGCGGTGCACATTCTTGAGCGCGGGCGCATCGTGGCGACAGGAGGCTTCGAGCTTGTCGAGCTTCTTGAACGCGAGGGCTACGATGGTGTTCGCCGCATCGCTGTGGCGCGCGAGCCTGACCGAAAACCCGCGCGGGGAGTGGCCTATGCGGAGTGATATCCCTCTCGACACGCGCAATTCGCGTGAAACGACTGAAACGCAGGATGTGCGCGACATAGGCTCCGGCTACGCCGAGCGATTCGGCTTCTCGATGCCTGAACGATCCATCGTTCAGACCGGCAAAGGACTCAATGAGGCGACTGTCCGCTCGATCAGCACGGCGAAAGGCGAGCCCGAATGGATGCTCCGCTTCAGGCTCAGGGCCCTCAGACTCTTCCAGACGCTGCCCATGCCGACATGGGGTGCCGACCTCTCGAAACTTGAGTTCGACGCCATGACTTACTACTCGAAGCCGACCGAACGCGCCCAGACCTCTTGGGAAGCTCTGCCCGACGACATCAAGCGCACCTACGAACGCCTCGGCGTGCCCGAAGCGGAGCGAAAATTCCTCGCGGGCGTCGGCGCACAGTACGACTCCGAGATGGTCTACCACAACATCCGCGAAGATCTCAAGAAAATGGGCATTCTCTTCACCGACGTCGAGACCGCGGTGCGGGAGCACCCGGACCTCGTCAAACGTTTTTTCGGCACAGTGGTGCCGCCCGACGACAACAAATTCGCGGCCCTCAACTCCGCGGTATGGTCTGGCGGCTCCTTCGTTTACGTGCCGCCCAATGTCCACGTCGACATTCCTCTGCAGGCGTACTTCAGGGTGAACTCACAGGCTTTCGGCCAGTTCGAGCGCACCCTCATCATCGCGGACGAAGGTTCATTCGTGCACTACATCGAGGGCTGCACCGCACCCGTGTTCACGAGCGACAGCCTCCACTCGGCAGTGGTCGAGATCATCGCCCTGCCGGGCGCGCGCATCCGCTACTCGACCGTGCAGAACTGGTCGAGCAACATGTACAACCTCGTCACGAAGCGGGCCTTCGCCTGGGATCACGCCATCATGGAGTGGGTCGACGGCAATATCGGCTCCAAGGTGACGATGAAGTATCCCGCGATCTTCTTGATGGGCGAAGGCGCGCGCGGCGAAGTGCTCTCCATCGCGTTCGCCGGAAAGGGCCAGGAGCAGGATACCGGCGCGAAAATCTTCCACTTCGCGCCGAACACCTCGAGCGTCGTCACCTCGAAGTCGATTTCGAAAGACGGCGGGACCGCGAGCTACCGGGGCCTCGTCAAAGCGGAGGCGGGACTCGCGGGCATCAAATCGAAGGTCGAGTGCGACGCGCTCATCCTCGACCCGCGCTCGCGCTCGAACACATACCCCACAATGGACATCCGCTCCGAGCACGCCGCGGTGGAGCACGAGGCCAAAGTCTCAAAAATAAGCGAAGAGCAGCTCTTTTACCTTATGAGCCGAGGCTTAACCGAGCAGGAAGCGGCCGTCATGATCGTCAATGGTTTCATCGACCCCCTCGTGAAGGAGT
>CAYXOW010000011.1:29103-30210 GCA_964466815.1 uncultured Treponema sp. | reverse complement strand
AGGAACAATTCTCTCCGCAACTCAAATTTCAAAAGATCGTATCGTCAAAATCGATGTCGTTCGTTCGAGCGAAGATGGTTCGCCTCGCACGCTTCACCTGTTCGCACGACTCTGGAGCGGCGCCGGAAATGTGCTCCTTGTTTCGGAAGAAGGTACAATCATCGACGCGCTGCGGCGTCTCCCTGCTCGTGGCGAAACATCAGGTGCGGTTTTTTCCCTGCCGCTCCCACGCAATCCTTCGCTTCCCGAAAAAAAGTACGCTATTCGCGATCTTGAAGGAGAAGGCCCATTCTGGCAGAAAATTGAGCGTGTTTATGGACAGACCAGCGGACATCTTTCGCGCGAAACCCTCATTCAAAGCGCTCGCGAACTCTATGAAAAGAAGAAATCTGCGCTCGAAACCAGGCTCTCTCAGCTCGAATTGAAAGAAAAGGAGTTCGATCAATCGGACCGATTTCGGCAAATTGGCGATATCTTGCTCTCAGGCTACACAACGGAAACATTCGCAAAGAAATATTTTGCGCGAGCATTCGATTTTTATGAAAATAAAGAGATTCTTGTCGAGATCGACGCGGGGGCAACTCCTGCTCAGAATTCCATGATGTACTATGAAAAGTACCGTAAAGCGAAAAATGGTATCGAAGAAATTCGAACGGAGATTTCCCGTACACGATCCTCGCTCGCGCACCTCTCTGAATGGATCGCCCATATCGAGAATGCCACAGACCCACTCGCAATAGCAAAGGAGCTTCGAGTTGGAGGCGCTGCGCGCGTCAAGGAAAAACCGAAATATCCTTTTCAACATCTCGAGTATCGCGGATGGACAATATTCATCGGACGTTCCGGCAAAGAGAATGATGAAATTCTTCGACACTACGCAAAGGGATTCGATCTGTGGTTGCATGCGAGGGATTACGCGGGTTCCTATGTCTTTGTAAAAGCGCAAAAGAATAAGTCTATACCTCCAGATGTAGTGCAAGCTGCATCGAGACTTGCTCTGTATTATTCGAAAGCGAGAAAAAACGGAGGCGGCGATGTCTACTCTACCTTTGCCAAAAATTTGAGAAGAGTAAAAGACGGCCCTGTGGGGATGGTAATTCCATATCT
>CAYXOW010000011.1:28799-29075 GCA_964466815.1 uncultured Treponema sp. | reverse complement strand
GGAGACGCAAATTCGAGAAATTTTGGAAACCGCTGAAACGGATGAGGAGGAAACAAAGATATGAGACGATACGCTTTTTCCTATTTTGTGATTTTTATCCTGATTACAGTGCTGTCGGCGAACTCTTCTCCTCAAGGTAAAACGACGGTTTCAATGCTGAAAGGTCCTTCAGGCTTGAGCGGCGCCTGGATGATGTATGAGCTTTCACGCACGAGTCCGGATGATTTTTCTTTTCTGCCCGTCGCAAGCGCCGACATGGTTGTCGCAAAACTTCTG
>CAYXOW010000011.1:26765-28763 GCA_964466815.1 uncultured Treponema sp. | reverse complement strand
TCAACGTCGCTGCAAAACTTTACAACGCCGGCGCTCCGATCCGTGCCCTCGCAGTGGTGGGAGATGGTATGATTAAATTCCTCACGAATGACAGCACCATCCAATCGATTGCGTCATTGAGAGGAAAGACTATTTATATTGCCGGTCAAAAGGCCACACCGGACTATGTGTTTCAATTTCTCTGTGCAGAGCAAGGCCTTATCTCGGGAAAAGATTACACTGCAATGTACAACCTCACCTATCCTGAGATCGCAGCTGGATTGGCGTCCGGAAAAATCGCCAGCGCGGTTCTTCCAGAACCTTTCTCAGCTCAAGCGCTCCTTAAAAACCCAGCGCTTCGATCGCCTTTTGACATCACCCAAAAATGGAAAGAATCGACAGGTCAAGAAAATTTTCCAATGTCGCTCTTTGTGGCCCGCAACGATCTTATTCAATCTTCACCTGGTAAAATAGCCATTCTTCTGGATTCCTACCGAGCATCTATCCAAAAGGCTCTGAATGATCCTGAAGCGACCGGCAAAATTGCAGAGAAATTGGATTTGGGTGTTTCGGCACAGGTGGCTGCTCTTTCCATCCCCATATCGAATTTTGTGTTTGTCGATGCGCAGAAAGCCCACGCGAGCATTGAAGCTCTTCTCGAGGTATTCTTGCGCTTCGATCCGGTGAGCATTGGGGGTGTTTTACCGAATCAGGAATTCTATGCGACAAGGAATCAGTAACTCGAAAAAACACTCGCTTTTTTGGCGATGCACTGGCATTGTCACCCTCCTCCTTGTTTGGGAATTTGTGTCGATCCTTGTTGCGAGCACCCTGATCCTTCCAGGGCCCATAGCGGTTTTACAAGCGCTTGTTAAGCTGTCGCGAGATGCTTCATTCTGGCTTTCGGTGGGAGGATCTTTTCTGCGAGTGCTCGAGGCTTTCGGGGTGAGCATTGCGCTCGGCGTTTCTACAGGAATCCTCAGCGGCATTTTCCCAGAAATCAGAGACGTACTCTCTCCGATTATGACAGGAATTCGCGCAACCCCGGTACTCGCGCTCATTCTGCTCGCAATGTTCTGGTTTACCGCCTCACAGGTGCCCGTTTTCAGCGCAGTGCTCATGGCTTTCCCTCTCATGCACACTGCTGCCGAATCCGGGGTACTAGCCGTAGATGAAAAGCTACTTCAAATGTCGCACCTCTTCTCTGTCCCGTGGAAAACCATTCTCTTAAAACTGAGATTCCCCTCGGCAATGCCATATATTCTTACTGGAGCGAAGAATGCGCTCGGGCTTTCGTGGAAAGTCATCGTGGCGGGTGAGGTATTGAGTCAACCTCGATTTTCGCTTGGAACGGGCATGCAGGAGGCTCGACTTTCACTTGAAACGCCGAGCGTGTTCGCCTGGGCGCTCACGACGATCGTACTCTGCGGCGTGACCGAATATCTCTTTGGAATCTGTATCAATAAGTGGGTACATCCTCAACCGCGGCATGCGGAAGCCTCTCTCGCCGTCCGGAGTGTTCAATGACCTTTGCGGTACACAACCTCGCAAAAAGCTTTGGTCCACTTCATGTCCTTGAACAAATCGATTTCTCGTTTCGCGAGTCTTCAATTGTCGCAATACTCGGACCGAGCGGTTGCGGTAAAACGACTATGCTCAATCTCATGTCGGGCATCATAGCGCCAGACACCGGTGAACTCGAAGGCTTTTCGAACAAACGCTTTTCGTATTGCTTTCAAGAGCCGCGGCTCTTAGATTGGCTTACTGCAGAACAGAATATGCGGTATGCCCTCTCGTCGCTCCTTGACAAGGAGACCACAAGGTCTGCGGCTTTGGCGAGGATTGATCGTTTTCTTGGAGAGGCAGGTTTAAAGGAATTCGCTTCATATCTGCCGCGCGAACTCTCGGGGGGGATGCAGAAGAGGCTTTCCCTTGCAAGAGCTTTCGCGAGTCCGGCCGATATTCTTCTTCTTGACGAAGCGTTCAGACGTGTGCTCTTCCGATCTAAGAGGCTTTCCC
>CAYXOW010000011.1:20904-26755 GCA_964466815.1 uncultured Treponema sp. | reverse complement strand
AAGCAGCGAATCGATCTTATGGAAACCTTCATTGGGCTATGGACCGATGAACGACCAACGACTATTATGGTGACTCATGACATACACGATGCGCTCTACCTTGCCCATCTCATTGTCGTGCTGAGCCAGCGCCCTTCGAGGGTCATTGGCACCATCGCGATAGACATTCCCCATAAAGAGAGGACTTTTGCTTCGACAACAATGGCACATTACGAGATGGAACTCTACAAGCTCCTAGGTTTCAGCCATTCATCAGCATGAGTTCGTGGATTCGAGAATTTTACGATGCTCTCTTTTCGATGTTTTTCGATTGCGCTACCTCAAGACTTGATGGCCCGCGCGCATGCGTATACGAGGTCCGAAGGAATAAAAGGTTTAAAAATCACTTCACTTTCAGGAAA
This sequence comes from uncultured Treponema sp., assembly GCA_964466815.1. Taxonomy (GTDB): domain Bacteria; phylum Spirochaetota; class Spirochaetia; order Treponematales; family Rectinemataceae; genus Rectinema. Next base: position 26,354 of record CAYXOW010000011.1, on the reverse strand, counting down.
TTTCTCAGTGGCGCTATTCGAGTCATAGCCTGTCATAAAAAGACAGCTATTCGCGTGCGATGCTCGCTGGACAAGTTCCCAAAGTTCGATGCCTGTCATTTTCGGCAACACAATATCGCTCAGCAGAAGATCGAAGCTCGTGGTTGTGCACGCTGAAAGCGCTTCTTTGCCGTCCCCGCACAGCACTACGCTGGCCCCCGCTCTGCGTAATGCTCTTCCGCATGACTCCAAGACGGATGCGTCGTCGTCGACGATAAGAATCTTTTTATCCTTAAGCAAATGTGCAGGAAGATCTTCTACATTTTCTTTTTTTATTAATAAATGCGATTCGGATTCTTTCGCAGCACCTCTCGAAAGTTCGGGAAAAACTATGGTAAACGCAGAACCATGCCCCAATTCGCTCGATACACAGAGCTTGCCGCCATTCATTTCAACAAGCGATTTTGCTATCGAGAGACCTAAGCCGGTGCCCTTCCCCGCTTCTTTAGTTGTGAAAAAAGGTTCAAAAATGTGATCGAGAGCACTCTGTTCTATACCGGTTCCATTATCTCTAACCTCAACTTGAGCATAGAGAGGCGCAATAGAAGCAGTAGATTGTTTTTCAAGACAAGTTATTTTGTTCACCACGGTAAGAGAAATTTCAATTCGTGGATCGTCCACGCGCTCGACTGCATCGCGAGCATTGACCACAAGGTTGAGGAGAGTCTGTTCTATATGACCCGCATCCGCGACTACTTCGACAGGTTCGTTCGGGAGCGTGAGGGTAAATGCTATGTTTTCCGGCATGAGACGTTTCAACATTTTCATGCTGTCTGAAAGAATTTCCCGCAGATCTATCGTGCGAGGTTCAAATGACTTTTTTCTGGAAAATCCTAGGAGCTGTTTGGTGAGCGTAGAAGTTTTTAAAATGGTTTTCTCGATTCCTTGAATATCTTCATTCAAAGTTGAGCCTTCTGGGATGTCGAGTTTTAACATTTCGAGATACCCTGTAATAGAAGTAAGAAAATTGTTGAGGTCGTGGGCCACGCCGCTCGTAATCCTTCCAATCTCCTCCTGCTTCTGAGATTGGAAGAGTTCTTCGCGCGTCCGCCTCAATTCTGTGACATCGACAATCTCGATTGCGATTTGGCTGCTCTCCTGAGACTGGGCCACCATTGAGGCACTGCAAATAACCTCACGCACCCCCTCTCCAAAGTCATGCGTCTTCAATTCATTCTGAAGGATCTCTCCCTTTTGGGCGTTTTCGAGAATACTTTTCCACTCGGATTGTCGAGAAAATAGATCCTTAATATTGTGCAGTTTTGTCGAAGGGAAACTTCGTTCGAACACACTGTTTCTTTCGAGTATGCTCCCGTCGCTGCTCACAATACAGCGCGCTGAAAGGCTATACTGAAATAGATTTCGGTATCGTCGTTCACTGATCTGCAGCTTCTCTTCCATGTCGGAACGGTAGAGTGCCGATTCTACCACAGCGAGAAGCTCTTGGGACGAAAATGGTTTTACGAGAAACCCAAGGGGCTCTGCTTCGCGAAGTTTTGGAAGAGATTTAGATATCGCGTGGTCGCTGAAGATGAGACAGCGCATACCATACGAGCGTCGCATCTCTATCGCAGCGTCTATTTCGTGTTGTCGGTCATCGCCAATATCGATGAGAATGAGACTGTGCGTCGAGGGTCGGACTCGCTGGAAGGCCTCTTCTGTTGAGCGAAATATCTCCGTGGTGGCAAGCTGCGCATGCTCGATCGATGTGGCAATATCGAGGGCGATGATGCTATCTGGTTCAAGAATCGCTATCGTCTGCATGGTTCTGCCTTGCGCACACTCTCATGCGCGTCTCGCATTGATTAAATGATTGTAGCACTGTCCGTTGAAAATTCCAGATGTATTGTTCGTTCAAAATAGCCGTTCGAGCGCGATTTTGCTGAAAACTCAAGAATGAACATTTTATTCTTTCGATCGATTTGAAATCTGCTCACTTTAATAGTATCGTTTTCGCCAAGTCCAATCTCATCAGCGGCTTCCGCGGGGCATGCCCACTGTACGGTGTAGAGTCCCCCCACTTTGCTCGAATCTTCAAGCTGAAGAAGTCGCGCTCCCATTAAGCCCTCGAGAATAGTATTCCTTTGAATGGAATCCCAAGCGTGCACTAATGAAGCGCCATCATTGAATTGAAGGGGCCTAACTCTCCGTATGGTATCATAATTGCGCTGAGCTTCGATGAGACAGAGAGCTCCTTTGGGGACAGCGGCGAGTTGAAGCTGTATGGAAGCGATATCTTTGGATGCTTTGCCGTTCACCGCAGTGAGTACATCGCCTGCCCGGAACGCAGCAAAGCTAGGATCGAAATCGGCGAGTACAAAGGGGTTTTGTCCGCTTCCTTTGCCGAGCATCAATCCAAGCCTCTCGTGCAGCGCTTCCTTACCGTCGAAAAGACCCGGCAAAGATGCAACCAGCCACTGAACCGGCAGTGCAAAATTGATATTTTGAAATGAAGGCAATCCCGCAAACACCATACCGACCAAGGTACCGTTGGACGAAAAGAGAGGGCTTCCAGAGTTGCCTTGATTCACCGGCACATCGATCTGAGCCGCCTCGCCATAGGTGATGATCTTGCGGTTCAAGGAACTTACGACGCCAGCGGTGACACTGTTTTCGAGCCCTACCGGCGAACCGACCGCAAAAATGCGATCGCCGGCCTGAAACTGTATATTCGACGGCAGAAAGATCGTATCCTTAGCGATTTCTTCGGATTGAATGAGCGCAAGGTCCATCTCCTTGTCCCAACCAAGCACCTTTGCAGGCACTTTGATCTGAGGATTTTCGGACGGGCGGATGCTCATTCTGGAATATCCTTTATATGTGGGATCTACTTCACTTTGGATCACGTGATAATTGGTGAGATAGAGACCTTTGTCGATCTGAAACGCAGTGCCAAGCACTCGATTTGGAACGCTAAAGCCAGACTGTATCTTAAAGCCACGATCGACATACACCGTAGCGACGCTCGATACGGCTTTCGCGAGCCACTGCTCACTCGAAGTGAAATTCGATGCGGAACTGGAATCCGTCGCCTTTATACGAGACGAAAACCATTTTTGCGCATCTTTATCCCCATATTGCCCTGCCCTCGATTGCCACACGGCATAGTATGCGTCAGGGTCTTTTGGCACAAAGAACTTTTTTGCATACGACTCGAATTCAGGGCTCAAGGAAACCGATGCAAGCACTGGATCGGCGAGAAACGCCATCGACAGTATGGCTTTCCCTGCAACATATCCTTGATCCTTCAATTTTTTTTCTGCTACAAGAAAGGTGAGCTGAAGTTTCATCTCTTTGGAGCCGATTATCGTATAGTCTTCAGGAACAAGCACTTTCAACTCATTGTAAAGGTCGCAATACTGGACAATCGAGCTCACCGAATAAGAGAGCCGCATTGCGGCGTCTAGGTCCTTGTGGCTCAGCGCATCGCTGAATGATATCTGTATGTTCGACAATGCACGTTGAAACAAGGAGAAAGCTTCTTCCCCTACAATGTTTTTTTGAAAGGCCTGCCCTTTTTCTCGCTGCTGCTCAAAAAGATCGACCAACTGCGCAACCGCGCGCTCGGGGTCGTTCTTTACGAGTTCTTCTAGTGTCGCGTACATGGCCTGAGGCGCCGATTGGGCTGAATCGACCTTGGGAGCGATAGATGCGCAGCCCCACAACGCACACAGCATCATCGCGCCCCAAAAAACTGCCATCGTACGAAATAGCTTCATCTTGCTCGCCTACACGCTCGATCGACGTTCACTCGAAAGCGACTTTTCCGCCAAGAAGATCCAACTGACCTTCGGGTTCCCGGTATTTACCTTCCGGAAGATTAAGAAGTTCGCGTACTTCCCTATCTTCAAGGGTCTCAATCTGCATAAGCCTATCCGCAAGCTTTAATAGCCGATCCTTTTCATGTGTGAGAATAGTGGTGGCTTTTTCGAGGGCGGTTCCAAGAATATTCTGAATGGCGCTATCTATTTTTTGAGCAGTCTGCTCGGAGTAGTCTTTATGTTGAGCGATTTCTCGCCCGAGGAATATAGGCTCTTCTTCTTCTCCGAGAGAGATTGGACCGATTCCCTCAGCCATACCCCATTCGCGCACCATTTTTCGTGCAATTTCTGTCGCCTGCTTGATATCCTGCGCAGTACCTGTCGTAGTCTGTCCATAGACAATCTTTTCTGCTGCGTATCCACCATAGGAAATCACAATTCTATCGTAAAGCCAGCCATAGGTTCGAGAATAACTGTCCTTTTCAGGGAGCGATAACGCGAGCCCCAATGCTCTGCCGCGAGGTACAATAGTTACTTTGTGAAGTGAATCGGAATTCGGAAGAAAATAATGAAGTAGCGCGTGACCAGACTCATGAATGGCAGTCGCTCGCTTTTCCTCTTCTGCGATAACCATACTTTTTCGGGCGACACCCATGAGGATCTTGTCGCGAGCATCTTCAAAATCATCCATCTCCACAATTTCTTTATTCTTGCGAATTGCAAACAGTGCTGCCTCATTGACCATGTTCGCCAGATCAGCTCCTGAAGTGCCAGGAGTGGCTCGTGCCAGTTTTTCGACATCCACCGAACCAGAAACAGGAATTTTGCCCATGTGAATCTTTATTATCGCTTCTCGCTCCTGCACATCGGGCATCGCTACCACAACTTGCCGGTCGAATCGACCAGGACGTAAGAGCGCTGGATCGAGCACATCCGGGCGATTTGTGGCTGCAAGCACAATGACCCCGTCTTTCGTATCGAAACCGTCCATTTCGACAAGCATTTGGTTGAGTGTTTGCTCCCTTTCGTCGTGTCCGCCACCGAGACCGGAACCTCGTGTGCGCCCCACAGCGTCCAGTTCATCGATAAAAATAATGCACGGAGAGTGTTTGCGCCCCTGTTCAAAAAGATCGCGAACTCTGCTCGCGCCGACACCGACGAACATCTCTACAAAATCAGAACCCGACATGTGAAAGAAAGGCACATTCGCTTCACCGGCAGTAGCTTTTGCAATGAGCGTTTTTCCGGTTCCGGGCATACCTACGAGAAGAACACCCTTGGGGATCTTCGCGCCCATTTTGACGAATTTCTTGGGATTTTTCAGATAATCGACAACCTCTAAGAGCTCGTACTTCGCCTCTTTTTGCCCTGCGACATCGTTGAAAGTAACTTTTTTACCACTATCGTTGTACAACTTGGCTCTGCTTTTTCCGAAGCTGAAGGCCTTATTGTTGCCCTGCATCTGTCGCATCATGATCCAAATGAAAATAAAGCCAAAGATCCACGGGGTCAGTTCGAAGAGCACTTGCAGGAGGCTCGTGCCGCTCATCGCCCCTGAAACGCTCACTCCCTTGTCCTGGAGTCTATTCATGAGTTCGGCATCGAAGTACGGAATCTGTGTCGTGAATGACATTTCTTGTCCGCTTTTGC
>CAYXOW010000011.1:17267-20885 GCA_964466815.1 uncultured Treponema sp. | reverse complement strand
GATCGAGTATACGGACAGATTTTACTTCGCCAAGATCGAGATACGAAATAAAAGAAGAATATGGAATCTCGCGAGTATTTTCTTTCTGCCCAAAAAACATATATGTGCCGAATAGTATAATGAGCGAAAAGAGCACCGCGAGCGCAGCCTTATTCCCTCTGGGAGGCGAAGGCAGCTCCGGTCGATTATCATCTCGGTTATTGTTCTGCTCAGACATTATTGCATTGATCTCCTTTCATTGAAAGAAAAATATACACGATTTGGACTCTTTCGCCCAGCGTGGGCTCTCGAAAGATATCTTGTGTGCCCTCCCCGGGCATGATGGCCGTCGGGAGCACTGCGGCGATTCCGATCTCATCTTCTACGATTGGGACAAATGCCCGTGAAGACGTCGGTAATTTCATCTTTTTTAGAATTGACTCGATCGCTGTGATTCCATGGATGGATTTCAACATATCTCCCTGTCTCGTGTTCCTTATAACAAATGGCACCTTGACAGGTATCGCGTACTCGCGCTTTTTAGCCTCGGCCAATTCTCCCTGCAGCGATTTTAACGCTGGTTCGCGCGCCACGCGCAATTTAAAAGGCCCACAGTTGAATTCTCCCATAGATTCAATCTTTATGTAATACCAATGTTCTTGTAAGGCCGAATCGAGCGAGGAGAGAACTCGTCGTTCGTAAGAAGATGAATATTTCGCGGATCCCTTAAATACAAGTACGTTGTGTTTGAGCTCGAATATATTCCCCGAGGCTTCGATATTGGGCGCGCCTTCGATGATTCTTGCTTCAAGGTGTCGCAACCCCCTGTTTCTCATAGGCTGTGCTGCAGGGAAAAGCGCCGTATACAGCCTCAGGATTTCGATCCGAAGCATAGAAGGTTCTGCGCGAAGCATTTCGGTATTGAGCGCCGGCTTTCCATTTACTGTTCTCTCGAAATTGATGAGTTTTTCTCGCGCCTGAACACGTACCATATCAATGAGATCTCGAATCTGCGTCTGATAGCTCAAACACGCAGATCGCCAAAACTGAAAATGATGGTCAAGCACCGGTACGATTGTTTTTCGCACTTTATTGCGAAAATATGCAGATTCCGCATTCGTCGAATCCTCAGACCAACGTAGGTCGGCGCTCTTCGCATAGTTTAAAATGTCCTCTCGAGGAATACCGAGAAACGGCCTCTGTACCGTAATGCGCGGGTCGACTGAGATTACGCGAGTCGGTTCTATGCCGATGAGCGATCCCACACTCCCCCCGTGCAAAAATCGCATCAGTATCGTTTCCAACTGATCATCTTGATGGTGCGCCAAAAAAATTACTGAAACACCAAATTGAACCGCAACACGCTTGAACGCACGATACCTGAATATTCTCGCAGCAGCTTCCAATCCGCACTTTTTCTTTTGAGCAAAAGCTTCAATAGACCCTTGCGCAATATTCACGACACTGAGCGGAACACCTCTTCCTCGACAGAAATTTCGAACAAGATCGAGTTCTGTCTCAAGCTCCTTTTCCGGTCTCAGATGGTGGCACACGTGGATGGCGCGGAATTTTTCCGGTGCCAAAATTTTAGTCGCAGCGTCGAGGAGCACGGTGGAATCGAGGCCTCCCGAAAACGCGATCCCGATTGGGGGTAAGACGCTTTCTAGTGCCGTGCGGACAGAAGAAAATATCTTGTTTTCAGATCTCATCATCGGCCCCTCATAAAATGGTGGAGTAGTTGAGCACACTTAAAAAAACAGCCTCTCACACGGAGAGGCTGAAACATCGCTGCAGTAAACGGCATAGAGCAGAGAAAATTATTTCTGCACAGCCTCATTTGCTGGTTCTGGCGTCGGCTGTTCGACTGCTTCGGCACCTTCCGCAGCTGTCTCCGTCGCGGCGGCAGTCTCGACTTCAGCACGCGCAAACTTGATGATCGCGATAACAGTTTCCGGATTCGTGAGAAGTCTCACTCCCTCTGGAATTGCGATGTCCCGCAAGTGAAGCGCATGGTTCGCTTCAAGGTCGGTGATATCCACTTCGATTTTTTCTGGAAGATTTTCAGCCATGCATTCCACTTCGATTTCATGAATCGCATGCTCCAGAATTCCGCCTTCTCGCACACCTTTCGCTGTTCCGGACAGATGGAGCGGTACTCTAACGTGCATTTTCTGGCCGCGGCCGACGAGATTGAAATCAACATGGATGATTTCTCCCGACAGATTTGCTCGTTGAATTTCTTTCATGAGCGCCGAATATTTCTTGCCTTCAAGGTTCAAATCGATGATCATGCTTTCGGTAAGGCGTTTTGCAGTAGACGAGAACGCCTCGCTTTCCAGAAAAATCGACACAGGCTCAGTTTCTTTGCCATATAGCTGCGCGGGAACCTTGCCGCTCTTGCGTGCCTGATTGAGCTCTCCTTTCGTCATCTTGCCGCGTGGAGAAGCTTTCAGCTCGATATGTTCCATATCAACAACTCCTTCAGAAATTTACATCTACCTGGGACGGCAGGATTCGAACCTGCGCATGCCGGAACCAAAATCCGGAGGCTTACCGCTTGCCTACGTCCCAATTACGGATGAATGTTCTGCACTATATTCGGAAATTAAAAAAATGTGAAGATCAGTCAAACTCAGGTACGGTTGAATCGCTTGGCGTGTCGGATTCATATGCTGCAAGAATCTTCTCTTGCAGTTTGGATCGGAAATCTGGGCAAATTGGATGTGCGATATCCTTGTACTCTCCAGTTTTGGTTCGCCTGCTGGGCATTGCAATAAACATGCCGCTCTTGCCCTCGATGATTTTTACGTTGTGAACAACAAAACACTCATCGAAAGTCACAGTGACGTACGCTTTGAGTTTACCTTCAGAGCTTACTTTCCGGATACGGATGTCAGTCACTTCCATAGCAAGGACGCTCCTTGTCTGACCGTGTATCTTCGCTGCAGTCTTGAATATAACTTACCTTTATGCTTCGCGCAAGCGGTTGCGATGCAAATATTCCCATAGTAGGGATTAAAGCGCTATTTGCTCCAGTCTTGAGAAGTTTCTCAATGTTTTTCGCGGCAATGACAGCGCTGTCCCTCGATGGAAATATCCCATAATAGCAAGAGCCCGAACCGCTCATCGAGATGAAATTTGCTCCACAGCGATGCATCATCTCGTAGAGCGATGCATACTCGTGATGCTTGTTCCATAGTACCTGCTCGAAATCATTCTGGAATGTCCACGTATCGGGTGGATTCTCATATTCTGCCACGAGCGTCGCGGTTGTCTTTGAGACACATCGGAGTTCTCCGAAACAACGTTCAATCGGCAATTCACGCAATAATCCTTGTTGACGAAGCGTGTCGAGTTCGGCATATGCTTCAGGTGTTTTTGAATCCCACGATGGTTTAATTATAAGCACACCGAAATCTTCTCGTGGATGAATGGGCTCGACACATTCACCCCTACCCCTAATGACAGCAGCTCCTCCATACACGAAGAACGGCACATCGCTCGCAATTCTTTCAGCGATATGCGCGAGATCGGCGCGCGATAATTTTGTTTCGAAGAGCATATCGAGTCCGACGAGTGTTGCAGCAGCGTCGGCACCCGCTCCTCCGAGCCCTGCACCCGAAGGAATTCGCTTTTGTA
>CAYXOW010000011.1:14613-17236 GCA_964466815.1 uncultured Treponema sp. | reverse complement strand
TCAGCAAAGCTCACGCCGCATTCTCGCTCAAATGCAACCATCGCCTGATACACGCTGGAGCGCTCAACCGGACAACCGAAATCGCCACGAATGGAAATTCCTGATCGTTCCGTCTGACAGATTCTCAATGAATCAGAAATATCCACGTTTTGAAAGATGCTTTCGATATCATGATAGCCTGAAGGCTGTTTTCCAAACACCGTCAATCCGATATTGATTTTCGCATAAGCTTGTAGTTCTACTGCGCGCATTGCATTTTATTATATTGAAACTAAAAGTGCGCCAAAAGTAGCACCGGTGAATATTTCTGTCTTTTTTTCTTGACAGATTTTCGTTTGCCCGGTAGATTTTGCCTTGCCTCTGTATTGACGCGCTCGTCGATTCTCGTAATATTACACTTGCTTCATTACAGAGAGACAATATGAGGGAGGAGCGCATCATGAACTATAAGACCGCTATGACCGCCGATCCGAAGGAAGAATTCGAACTTATCACCACTACCAGCGGTGATACAGCCGATATTATATATTCTCTTCGCCCTACTGTTAGATTCGATGGCGCATATGACGATGAATTTGATTACGATGGAGAGGATGAATTCGAAGACGACGAAGACCTTGAAGATGATGAGGATTTTGAAGACGATGAAGACTTCGACGATGATGAGGATATAGAAGAAGATTTCGAAGAAGACGAAGACTTCGATGATGAAGATCTCGAAGAAGAAGATTTTGAAGACGACGACTTCGACTACGACGATGATACAGACGAGTGAAAATTCGATCATTGACAGAAAAGGCGCAGCTCTACGCTGCGCCTTTTCTTTTTTCCCCCAGGTTCAGCAGAGAACCTTGAAAAACTCGCTCGTTTTCGAAAGATCCTCGAGCAGCTGTTTCATTTTGCGGTGGCGGAAACCGTATATCGCGGCGCGTTGAACCAAAGCGATTCAAGATCATAAAATCCGCGAGCTTCCTCGCTCATAATGTGTATGACCACGCTACCAGCGTCCATAAGCAACCACCGCTGGTCATCCGACATCGTCGGTGTATTCAACAGTGATTGATCATTCAATTTGAAAAATTCCTCAAGATGTCTCGCCAGACCTCTCATGTGAACTGAGCTCGTGCTCGTCGCGATTACAAAAAAATCGGCCCATCCCGCAGTCTCGGCGATATCCATCACGAGAACATCGCGCGCATTGTGGCTCGCGAGAATTTCCGCAGCCTGATACGCGAATGCTTTACTGTCCAACGCAATACCTCCCATTAAAGTCCTTGCCAAGTATGACGGTGATGTTAGCATTGCGTAGGCCAGGCAGCGTAGCGGCATCGCCAAAATTCTTGCACGCTATTGTGTCTGCGACTTGCTTGAATGCATTCTTATCTCCATCATTGTCATACATTATGGTCTTTGCATATTCGAAAGAAGGGGCATTCCCCACAGATACCACTTTATAACCATAGCTCTCAAAGAGGGTCGAAGCTGTGTTCGCGATTCCTTTTTCTCCAGAACCGTTGAGTATCTCAATGGTGACCGCGGCTTTCTGCATAGTCCCAGAGTCTTCAGTCCCAAGCGCTTTTGCAGTCTGCTCGACAACGTCGCGAGCAAGTTCACCATCATAGTAAGGAAATAAAAGCTTTCTGCCCTCAAAAGTCCTAAAAGACCCCGAAATGAACTGCGTAATGATCATATCGACATCGATTTCAGCAAAATGCTTAAAAAGCTCTTCGCGGGTGAGGGTACTGAAATCGCTGCGGGGCTGGGATGCTATGAGTCTGAATCCATTATCCTTGATCAGTATATTTGCTTGCTGGGAAAGTCGGCTTAAGATCGTCATCAGCAATTTCTGCTTTCGATTTATCTCTTCGGTGTAATCACCGGCAGAGAGTGCATACTGAAGATACTGATTGGTTTTATCGCCATCGAGTACAACTGAGCCTCCAGGCAGCGATACACCTTTTGCATCGCTATCGCTAATGACCGGATCAGGAATAAAAATCTGAATGCCTCCAAGAATGTCTATTGTTTTCGCCAGTGCAGTCTCATCGTACACAAGCCAACCATTGATAGGAAATTTCAGATAATCGCTGATCTCTTTCACGAATCGGCCAGGGTTCGATCTGTCGTACACAGAGTCGATGCTGCTCATTTTATCGGCGCTTTTAAGAATGATGCCCATAGATTGAGGAATATCCATTATTGCTGCCTTACGCCTCGATGGGTACCAGATTAAGAGTTGACTGGATACCGGTTTTTTATCCTTTTCAAAAATAAAAAGGATACCCATCGCTTGGTCCTTTCGTAGTACAGCTGAAACGATACCACGCTGAGCAAGACGAAAAACCAAAATTCCTCCGACAAGCGAAATTATAAGAATAATTGCGAGAGGAATAGCGCTTTTCTTTATTATTCCAGATTTTACATTGAGCATTTTGCCAATATCCTGTGGTACAGATTTTTTGTAAAAGGGGCCAAGGTTTTGCCTGAATTAGCGAACCATGCAATGACGCAGTCGACTGTGTAAGCAAAAAGACGATCAAGATCGAGCGAAGCCAGGCGTACGTCCGCATCGGCTGGGCGTGACCGACGAGGTTCGAGCTTATCTGCGATATACACTATCTTT
>CAYXOW010000011.1:14359-14590 GCA_964466815.1 uncultured Treponema sp. | reverse complement strand
GGACATCTGGGTGTCTGCGATACTGTGCAGCGCGACCGATTCTAGGAGTATTTTATCGCGCACCCCAAAATCACGATAGAGTGCACAGGCCGCTGCTGGTCCATGGATCATCTTTCCTCGAAAATCTGGATCGCTGAATAGCGCATTCAGGGAATCGCGATCTTTGAGAAATTCAAGCGCAACTCCTTGCTGAGCAACAAGCGCCTCTTGAGCCTCGATGCTCATTTCTCT
>CAYXOW010000011.1:11977-14339 GCA_964466815.1 uncultured Treponema sp. | reverse complement strand
AGCATACGCATTCTTCTTGTCCTAAGCGACGCGCAAGCGCTCTTGCAGTGTGCGCCGTCGATTCACAATGCGCGCAACGTTTCGGTGTAAGTGTCGATCTGATATGCGCTTCAATCGCTTGTACGAGCTCAGATGTTTCTATACAGTCCATTTGATTCTATAATTCTCCGTACGGCTGGTGTCACAAGCGAATGCCATGCGCCTCCAGCCGCGACTCTCTTTCTCACAATCGTTGAAGATACCGGAACAATGATGTTGTCGAGATAACGATGCGGATACGGCAAAGGCAATGCTCCTTTGTGAAGCCGGTGTGCGATAATTATATCGGCTAATTCCAGGATTCTGGTCGGATTTTTCCATGTCTCGAGGAATTCCGATGCGAGATCATCGCCGATGACCAGTCCCGGCTTCTGTTCGATATCCCCTCTTGAGGCAAAGAGCTCAAGCGTATCGACGGTGAATGAAACACCTTGTCGCTCGATCTCACATGTTTCAATCATCAGATTTCGCCAACCGAGAACACTTTCTCGCAGCATCTCCAAACGAAGCGCCGGTCCTGGATCATGCTCCGGTGTTTTATGAGGTGGAATGTAGGCAGGAATAAATGCGACAGTATCGTAGAGCCCAGTTGCGAGCACTTCATCGGCGAGGATCAGGTGCCCAATATGCGGTGGATTGAATGAGCCGCCTATAATCGCGACTTTCATTCAAGCGGCTCCTCATTGCCGAAGTCAATTTCATCGAAGAGCGACTCTTCTTCAGCGGCGAGCGCATCTCGAGCTTCCTGCGCCTCATATGCTGCCACCTGCTCAAAAAACGACTGCTTCACAGCATCGAGGCCAATACCAGAAAATACCGATATGCCGAAAATCCTTTCTTGTGGAAAAGCTGCTTTGAATTCGCTGAAACGCGCTTCGGATTCTTGAAGATCCATCTTTGTTCCAAGCAAAAGACGTGGTTTGCGCGCAAGCGCCGGCGAAAAGGCTTCAAGCTCATTGAGAAGAGTGGGAAAAGCAGTGTTCCAGTTTTCTTCCGACAGGTCCACCAAGAAGGCCAGGCACGCGGTTCGCGAAATATGCTTTAAAAAGCGAAGTCCAAGGCCTGCACCCTCATGAGCTCCCTCGATAATGCCGGGGATATCGGCGATTATGAGGTCCCGTTCGTTTACTGTAAGCACACCGAGATTCGGAATCTTCGTTGTGAAAGGATAAGGAGCGATTTTAGGACGCGCATTGGTGAAATATTCGAGCAGGCTCGATTTTCCCGCATTCGGAAAGCCGACGAGTCCGATATCGGCGATGAGGCTCAACTCTATTTTAAGCTTTCTTTCCTGACCAGGCTGGCCCGGTTGGGCATGACGAGGTGCTTGATTGACTGAATTTTTAAAATGGGTATTACCCCAGCCACCTTTGCCCCCTCTGAGAAATATCCAACGCTCGCCTTCGGTGTTGGAACTATCATTCGTTTTTTTAGGGCGTTTGTTGAAATCCATGAGAATCTCATCGGTGTCCGCATCTCGGATGATCGTCCCCGGCGGAACTTCAACAATAATATCGTCCCCATCGCGGCCGTGCATATTTTTACCCATGCCGGGCTGGCCGTTTTGAGCTCGAAATACTTGCTTGTAACGGAGGTATGCGAGCGTTCGCAAGTTGCGCTTCACTTGGAATATGACATCGCCACCGCGTCCACCGTCTCCGCCTGCGGGCCCGCCCATGGGAATGAATTTTTCACGTCTGAAAGCGACGCAACCATCGCCACCCTTACCGCTCGCCACGGTGATAGTCGCCTCATCAGCGAATTTGATCACAAAGTTCTCCCTTTTGTAGTTCTCAGCATAATAAAAAACCGCCCCTCGTGCTACGGGAGCGGTTGTGAACTCTCATTGAAATCGGCGTTATGCCTGAGTGACAGGCTCCACATCGACAAATTTCTTGCCTTTGAACTCGCGGAACTGCACGGTTCCGTCGACGAGCGCGAAGAGTGTGTCATCCTTGCCCATACCGACATTCTTGCCCGCGTTGATGCGCGAGCCGCGTTGGCGAACGATGATCGTTCCCGCGTTGATCAGTTGGCTGCCGTAGGCTTTAACTCCGACCATTTACACCTTTGTGTGGCATTGCTCATTCCTCCGATTGTGCAGAGCGCCTTAGGCGCCCACAATTTCGTCCACCGTAACCACGGTGTAAGGCTGGCGGTGACCGTGTGTTCTGCGATAGCCTTTTTTCGGCATATATTTAAACACGACGACCTTGTCGTCCTTCATCTCTTCTTTCACCGTAGCTTTGATCGATGCACCCGCGACGTACGGGGTTCCAACCTGGGGCTTTTCTCCACCGAGGAGGACGACTTTCTCAAACAC
>CAYXOW010000011.1:11571-11847 GCA_964466815.1 uncultured Treponema sp. | reverse complement strand
CATATAATGTTCATGTCAGGCGGAGATTTATACACTTTATCCCGCGATCGTGTCAACAGGCGCGTATTTCGATGTTCCTCACATCGCTTCGAGGAAAGGAACACACAGCATGTCGCTCACCCGCTGCAGCGATTTTTTGACGACCCGAACCATCTCAAGTCGAGTTGCCGAAACATTGGGGTTTTCGTTGTTGAGGACAGGATTATCTCTATACCAAGTAGAAAATTCACTAGAGAGAGCGTGTGCATACGTAGCGAGCACCGAGGGATCTTTGTT
>CAYXOW010000011.1:5016-11543 GCA_964466815.1 uncultured Treponema sp. | reverse complement strand
TTTGTTTTTCGCGGCCATCTCAATCGTCGCTGATAGTTCAAGCAGCACTCTTGCTAGCATCCAGTCCGCATCGCTCTTGAAAAGAGTCGGGCTGACCGAGCCGAGCGACGCGTTGCCTTCGCCAGCCTCGTGTTTACGGAGGATAGAACTCGCGCGCGCACCCATGTACTGGATGTAAGGGCCTGTGTCTCCTGTAAAAGAGAGCGACTGTTCGGGGTTGTAGAGCATATCTTTGATCGGTGAGACCTGAAGAAGGAAATAGTGCAGTGCTCCGAGCGCGATTTCTTCCGAAACGCTTGCGAGGTCGCCAACCGCATCGGCTCGCCCTTTTTCGGCGATCTCTTTCGATGCCAGTTCGGCAAGTTCGTCGATAAGGTCGTCTGCATCCACCACCGTTCCCTCGCGCGTTTTCATTCTTCCTGAAGGGAGGTTCACGAGACCATAGGAGAGATGATAGAGGCGTTCGGCCCACGCATATCCAAGGCGTTTCAATACTTCAAAAAGAACTTTAAAGTGGTATTGCTGTTCAGAGGCGACCACATACACGAGTTCGTCGAAAGGCCAGCTCTCGTGCCGCATGATGGCTGTACCGATATCCTGAGTAATGTAGATGCTGGTGCCGTCTCTACGAAGCAGCACTTTCTTGCCAAGACCGAGCTCTTCGAGATCGATCCATATCGCACCATCTTCCCCGCGATAGAATACGCCTCGTTCGAGCCCATCCAGTACTTCCTTTTTACCAAGCTTGTAGGTCTCATGCTCAAAGTGAAATTCATCGAAACTCACCCGCTGCCGAGCATAGGTGGCGAGTATGCCGTTCACCGCCCAGTCGTTCATCTTCTTCCAGAGCTCAATGACCTCTGGATCGCCTGCCTCCCACTTTTGTAGGAGAGCCTGGGCCTTCTCTTCCGCCTTAGGATCTTCTTCCTTTAGTTTATTGAAGAGCACATAATATTTCCCTACAAAGTGATCGCTCTTGAGCCCTTCATCGGCGGGTGTGCGTCCCTCACCGTAGGCTAGATAAGCGAGCATCGACTTGCAGATATGAACGCCCCTGTCATTGATGAGATTGACCTTTTTTACTTCTGCGCCTGTAGCTTTCATGATCCGCGAGAGGGACTCGCCGAGCACATTGTTGCGGAGATGACCGAGGTGGAGCGGTTTATTCGTGTTGGGGCAGGAGAACTCGATCATAATCTTTTGCCCATTGAGTGCGTCACTTATGCCCCACTCGGCTCGCTGCGCGCTCTCGAGCAAGTTTTGCACGGCATGCGTACGGTCCAGAAAGATGTTGAGATAAGGACCGGCCGCCACCATCTTCCCTGGCCAGTCCTTAATAGCTGGCATCGACACAGCATCGACACTCTGCATCGAGAGTTCTTGCGCAATCTGCTGCGGAGCCATGCGAAGCTTTTTCGAGAAGACAAACATTGGAAAACCAATATCGCCGAGTTCAGGCTTGGGCGGCTTTTCCGCAATTATTTCTTGTTCGCGAAAGGTCAATCCAGTTAAACCCTTCGATTCGACAAGTCCGTTCAACTTCACTGCAAGCGCGCGCTTCCACGCATCAATGTAGTATTCCATCACCTGAGAGTTATACCGGTTTTAAGGGAGGCTATGCAATAAGACATCTTTATGGCGTGTGGATGTGCCCCTCAATAAAGAGAGCGTCGATGGCGCTACCCCAAGATGCTCTGCGATGAGGCTCAAGACAGCTCGATTGGCATTTCCTTTTTCGGGAGCGGCCGTCACTTTGACGAGGAGGCGCCCACCTCGCAGTCCGCACACTTCGTTTTTAGGAGCGCGAGGAATCACGGCAACAGAAAGGACAATCGCATCACCCTCATGGTGCAGCGCAGGTTCAAGCATCGCCTTGCGCCGCAGATATTCTTCGATCTCTATGCTCATCGTGCGTTATCTTCCTGGAAAAAAGCTAAGAACTGCGACTCATTGATGATGGGAATGGAATATTCCTTTGCCTTGCGATTTTTTTCAGAACCTGAAGTTTCGTCGTTCGTCACGAGAAAATCGAGGTCTCGGGTCACAGAAGACTTCGTAAAACCTCCTCGCTCGCGCACCATTTTTTCAGCTTCAGAACGCTTCATCGTAGCGAGTTCTCCTGTAAAGCAAAAACTTTTTCCCGCTATAGTAGAAGCGCCAGTTTTCGGCGAGGGTACCGTCCTGATGCGAACATATTCCTTGTCGACGAGCTCGCGCATGTCGGCTTCGAGCATCTTAAGGCCTTCGTAAAGGGCATGCGCCGTGATCTCTGCAAATCCTTCAATGCGCTCGAAATCCTCTGGACGTGCAGCGAGAAGTGCATCGAGCGTACGATAGCCGGCCCCTACGACCTTATCCGCCATAAGAAGTCCAATTCCTTCAATATCAAATCCCGCAATGAACTCCGACAAATTCACTTCGCTGCGGGATTTGAGGTTACGTAGGATTTTTTGTGCGATCTTTTCGCCCATCCTGTCGAATGCGAGCAGATCTTCCGTAGTCAATGTATAGAGATCGGGTATGCGGACGACTCGGTGCGCATCGAAGAGTTTTGTCAAAATCGAAGATCCGAAGTCTTTGATATCGAGGATGGAGAGCCACTTTTCCAGTCGATGATACGCCTTCCCAGGACAGGTTGGATTTGGGCAGTAAAGGCGAGTATCATCATCGACGAGTGTTGCGCCACAGAGAGTGCACGTTGTAGGAATTTTTATGGGTGTTGCATTTTCAGGGTTTTCGACGAGCGATTCAATCTTGGGAATTATTTCTCCGCGTTTGGTGATGACAACTTTTGAGCCAATGTTGAGATGCATCGCGCGGATCACACCGGGGTTCACTAGATTTGCGCGCTGCACTGTGGTGCCAGCAAGTCGTACAGGATCGACAATCCCTATTGGGGTGACAGTTGTACCGGATTCGCTCCACTCGACATCGATGAGAGTCGTTACCGCCTCTTCTGGGCTGAATTTAAAGGCGATCTGCAGCTCCGGCCTCAATTTTGAGGCATCTTCTCTATCGATGACATCGCCTTTTACGACAAGCCCATCGATATCGTAGGGAAGCGAGGGACGCATGCTCATAATCTTCGCACGGTAGGCGATTACTTCTTCCGGGCTTGTGCACTCTACGGTAGTTACAACTTCAAAGCCCATACGCCTTAACCACGCGATCTTTTCGCGCTCTGTACAAAATGGCGCCGATGATGCGTCATAACATACAGCGTCATAGCAGATGATATCGAGATCTTCCACGCCAACGCCGTCTTTTCGTTTCATGATGCCATTGGCGGCGTTTCTGCAATTCGCTTTGTCCGCATATTTCTCGTCGTGAACTCGACGCGACAATAAAACCTCGCCTCGCACCGATCCCGAAAAAGGTTCGGGCAGCTTTTTGGGTACTCCGTGCATGCTCGCCACATTCTGAGTAATATTGTCGCCGATTACTCCATCTCCACGAGTGACGCCGCGCGTAAAAACACCGTCGTCATACTGGAGCTCCATACTCGCACCATCGAGCTTGTACTGAACGAGATACATCGCAAAACCGACTTTCGATGCCCATGCTCTAAAGGACTCGGGATCAGTCGCCTTCGAAAGACTCCCCATGGTCATTCGGTGTCTGGATTTTGGCCAGCGATCCGAAGCATCTTCTCCAATTGACGAAAAGAGTTGATTCTTCGGATCGAGTATCGCCAATTCGTCCCACATCGAATCGAACTCTTCATCGGTAATTTCTGGTTCTTCGTTGTAGTAAAGCTGTTGATGGTGACGTATGCTCTCTTCGAGTTCTTTTATCCTTGACGCACGGGCGCTGTCAAATTCACTGTTCTCGTTGGACATATTCCAATACTAGCGGCGAGCAATGGGGCTGTCAAATTACTCGACATTACCTTTGGTATATTCTCTCCCGCTGACGAGAGAATAATGAATATGATATGCTCGAAAATATGCAGTATTTTGCGATTCAGATCGTAACTCGGAAAGAGGATGATTGGCTTAAGAGGATCGAGTATCATGCCCCTGGAGTGCGATTCCATAAAATAATGAAAAAAATGTACATACGAAAGCAAGGGAAAACAAAACTGGAAAATGCGCCTGTATTTCCAGGATATCTATTCTTTGAGTACGACGGAGATGTCTTGCCTGTCGAAGTGTTGCACATCATTCGACACTCCCGTTTTTTCATACGATTTCTTCCCAATAACGAGTCGCCTCGCCCGCTGAACCAGAGGGATAGCGAGATCATTCGCCACTTTGTCCACTTTGGCAGTATCATTCCGCCATCTTTGGTCAAATTTGATGAAAATCAGAAAATTCGTGTGGTTCAAGGACCGCTCCAGGGAATCGAAGGCTTTATCGTAAAAGTCGATCGAAGGAAGCAGCGCGTAAAAGTGAGACTCACGATCGCGGATTCGGTAATGACCCTCGATCTCGCCTATGAGGTTCTTGCTGCAGAAGATAGCAGCGCCGTAGGGAGTTCTAAGATATCATGAAGAGACATGAGTCTCTCCCTTTCGATCAGATTTCTGTCGCTGGAATGGTGTATGCCTACATTATTCGATCGAGTAAGGAAATCGGCACTATACAGCGTATCAAGACTCCTGCGCTTCCAGAAGGATATAGCATTCTCACGGCCGATCAGCTTCCCTTTCACAATCAACTCAGTATCGGTGATATTTCAATACCACTTTTCGCCTCTAAAACAGTATCCTATCTCGGCGAGGCTATTGGTCTCATCATAGGGCCAAATCCACTCATCGTCGAAGAACTCGCATCGTCGACCATGGTCGAGTGCGAAGGCGGAAGAGAGTCTCGATCGAATTGGCACTCTTTCTCTTCGGAACATATTGCTGCCAGAGTCGACTATTCTCGAAATGCAGAAGTAAAATCGAGTTCTCTCAATTCAACGAGCAGCACTTCGACATCTAGCCACGACATAGCTCCCCATGTCCCCCATGAAGAAAATTCCGAAGACATGTTCGAACACACATCTTTCCTTCGCATAGAACCGCACCCATTCTCATTTCACAGCGGTATCGGCGCCCTAGCGGAGTGGGATTACGATAAACTCAAAGTGGCCTGCCCCACCCTCTGGCCAGAACATGTTCGCTCTTGCATCGCAAAGTTGATGGGTGCTCAGGCTAAGGATATCGAAATAATACAGATGCATCTCTACGACAGCTCCGAGCTCTATACATGGTTTCCCTCGCTTCTCGCAGCGAGAGCGACCGCGGCGGCTTGGGCGCTTAAAAAACCAGTTAAGCTGCTGGTTTCGCCTGCGAGAGAGAAAAATTATCTACCCTATGTGCACGGCATTTCTATGCACCTAACGACAAAATGGTCGAAGAAAACCAAAACCCTCCTCAGCGCAGCTTGCAGGTTCGCTATCCCCATTGGCGCATATTCGATTTTCGCAAAACTGTTGCTCGAAAAGACAGCTCGACTCGCTTTGGAGACTATACCGGATGCTCCCTTTTCTGTTACAGGTTTTGCGGTAAGAACCGAAGCGATCCCTATGGGATCAACCGAAAGCATTTCATCCTCAGCGCTCTATGGGTTATTCGAGGCTCATCTCGCTCAAGCCGCTCGAGAAATGAATGTAAGTGTCATAGAACTCTCTCAGAAAATATTCACCGACAGCCATCGCCCCGAAAAGACTATAAAAACGCAGGGGAAAGAGCTTCCAGCGCTTCGAATCGCACGCACGCTTCTCATGCGAGCCGATTATTTCCGCAAATACGCAGCCTATGAACAGATTTTTAAAAGAAATCCAGGCAGACAGGAGGAAAAACTCCGCGCGATCTCGTTCTCTCTCGCGTACCAAGCTTCACAGATCTATATGCCGCCTATAGGACAGAAGGCACAGATCCAAATCACCCTCGATAGAAATTTAAAGACCGTGCTTGAGACGGATGCGGCCTATGCCTCTGAACGGCTCAAACTGTCGTTACGCCAGCAGATCGCAAATAGCGTAAAGACACCGCTTTCGCACATCGTCATTGAAGCGATTCAGGATCCGCACCCAGGAGCCATTCCGCTCATTTCATCTTCCGGGATAGCTATTGTGAGCGATCTTGTGCGTCGAGCTGAAGATCGAATTCAACGAATGCGTTTTCGAGAGGGGCTCCCGCTCAGCGTACGTACTTTTTCGCTCACCAAACAGTATGACAATGCAAATTCCACAAATAAATCGGCATTGCGCTCCTCTGTGGGCGTCGGAATTCTCGAGGTCGAGTACGATACGCTGACATCGACAATTCAAAATATCAAAATGGATATAGCTGTGCACGCAGGAAAAGTTCTTTTACCATCGTCTGCGCGAGCATCTCTGCGCGCCTCCTGCGTAGACGCATTGCGTGCGTGTCTCATTGGAGCATCACAGGATCGCTCCATCACTACGTTCTATGATTCAGTGCTCGCTAGAATCGAAATCAATGTCACACTCGTGGAAGATGATAAGGCTGTTGTAGCAAAACCTATAGGAGATCTTGCGTATTCGTTGACGCTCTCCTGCTTTCTGTCCGCGAT
>CAYXOW010000011.1:3174-4938 GCA_964466815.1 uncultured Treponema sp. | reverse complement strand
CTCGCCATAAAAACTGGAAAAAATATATGAATATCGAATTCAGGCTCAATGGAAGTGCGCAAAAAGCGACCATTTTAAGCGTAGAGCGCGCAATCGATGTTCTGGTCGGACAATTTGAGATTCGCAGCCTTTCCGCACATTGCCTGAGCGGCAAATGTGGGCACTGCCTCATCCTTCTCGATGGCGAACCTGTGTACAGCTGCAGCATGCCCGCCTTTGCGCTCCGTGAACGCCACATAGAGACTATAGAAGCATTTCAAAAAACAAAGGAGTTTTCGATCGTTGCATCCGAATTCCAAAAAGAAGGCATAGACATGTGCTGTGCGGGAGAAAGCGCATTCTTGCTTCTCGCCATGTATCTTGTGAGAAAATCTATCGCGCCTCTCGAAGATGATATTCGCGAAGCGCTCGCGAACGCGCATTGCGATTGCATTGCTCCGGAACATTTCGTCGGCACGCTACTGAACGCAATCCGTCGTATCGATAGTGCGAGAAAAATGCTATGAACCTCAGCGAAATCAATTACCCTAGGTCAGTCCAAGAATTCCTCTCATTAATTGAAAAAGAACCGCATATACAGATCGTCGCGGGTGCAACCACTTTCGGGATTGAGCAACGCACTCGATTTTTGTCTTTTGAACCCTCTATCGCGTGCATACACTATATCCCCGATCTCTCCACCATCCATAAAACAGAGAGAATGATCTCGATTGGAGCGGCATGCACCCTCGCGTCGCTCGAGAACATTTACCCTTTTGATAGAGCACAGGCGCGAGAATTGCTCCATTCAATCGGAACCTCTGCAGTCAGAAACGTGGCTACTATCGGTGGCCACATCATGTACGCGAAGAGATTTCTTTCGTTGTGGGCGCTTCTCGCCAGTCTCGATGCCGAAGTCGAATTTCGTTCCCCGTCGGGGACAAACATTAAAAACATCTGGTATTTATCGAATGAGGACGGTGAGCCGAATATTGAGAAAAATACGCTTCTCACTCGTGTTAGAGTACCGCTTCAATCTCTTGATCATCTTTTTATAAAAAGAATCGGCCAAGGCATTTTCCCGGAAGGAAATGGGGGCTGGCTTGTTTCAACCGCAAGCATAGAGAGACGTTCTGTCGCGTACTTTAAACTCGTCATCGCAGGTGAGCGTGTTTTCCGAGACTATGAAGCCGAACAAAGAATCGCATCTTCTCCTTTTCCAATTTCGGCCAAGACGCTTCAGGCAGTATCACGACAATATGGGGAAAGCCTTCGAAAGAGCGGGTACTGGAATACTGAGGTACTGATTCCGCTCATCGATCGCGCGCTTCAAGATCTCCAGCGAACGAGGATATGAGGTTTATTCTTATGCCAGAGCAGAAAATTGAGCGGAGTACGCTCTACCTTATCCCAACACCGCTCAGCCCATACTCTCCAGCGGCATGGGAGCCGGAACGACTTCTCAGAACCATTCCAGCCTTCACGCTCGACATCCTCCAAGGTATTACTCATTTTATCGTGGAATCTGAAAAAAGTGCTGGACGTTTGTTATCAAGGTTACTCTCTCGTGAACAATATTCCCGTATCGTATTTTTCCAACTAAATGAACATTCTTCGGAACATGACCTCGACGCGCCTCTAGCAATGCTCGCGCAAGGGACCAGTTGCGGGCTCTTATCAGAAGCTGGGATGCCCTGCGTCGCCGACCCGGGAGCGGCGCTCGTCGCAGCAGCTCATCGAGCCGGAATTCGCATCGTTCCCTTAGGTAGCGACAGTTCCATCATT
>CAYXOW010000011.1:0-3150 GCA_964466815.1 uncultured Treponema sp. | reverse complement strand
TTTAGGGCTCGCTTCGTCGGGGTTAAACGGCCAATCGTTCAATTTTCTTGGATATCTGCCGATCGATGTGCTCGAATTGCGCAAAAAGTTGAGCGCGGAAGGAATCTCGGCACTCAAGGACAACGCAACTCGAATTTTCATTGAGACACCCTACCGAAATGTGCGAACGATGAAAGAAAGTATCGCCGTATTACCTGAAGAATTG
The DNA here is from genome assembly GCA_964466815.1 of uncultured Treponema sp. Taxonomy (GTDB): domain Bacteria; phylum Spirochaetota; class Spirochaetia; order Treponematales; family Rectinemataceae; genus Rectinema. Next base: position 2,945 of record CAYXOW010000011.1, on the reverse strand, counting down.
CATCTCTGCTGGGCGGGCAACCTTGGAACAGATGAGCCCCTCATAATTTCAAAGTCGGTATCCATGTGGAAGAAGACCGGATTTGATGTTCCTGAAATACCGGCGGTGTTCTGTTTTGGCAAGCCCGCTCTCTTGCCACCCGCAGATGATGGGCGTCGCAGTTCTCGTTTCAACCGGCGAGCAGGGAGAGACGCTCCTTGAGATAAGCACTCTTTTCGTGGAGACCTATTGCTTTTGTCTGAATCAGTATGGCATTGGGCTTGTCCGGTGAAAGCTTGATTGATCCTGAAGATTGCCGTATGAGCTTGAGCAATTTTTCGACCGATATCTTCGAAACTTTTGAGAACTCGACACTCACCACACCTTTTCGCTCTCTGAGGCTTGAAATATAGAGCCTGCGGCAGAGTACACGCATCTCTGCAAGCGCAAGAAGCGAGAGCGCTTCTTCAGGTATGGGCCCGAACCGTTCGGCCAATTCTTCCTGAAGTGCATCGACCTCCTCCTGAGTCTGCACCGAGGCGATCCGCTTATAAATCTCCATTTTGATCATCGGAACCGAAATATAATTGTCAGGAATGAAACCAGAATATTCGAGCTCAAGATAAGGTTCTTCAACAGTTTCTTCAATGCCTGAGAGCCTCGATACGGCATCGTCCAGCAACTTCAGGTAGAGGTCGAATCCGACCGAATAGATGTCACCGGATTGTTCGCGCCCTAAAAGGTTTCCCGCTCCTCGCACTTCCAAGTCTTTCATTGCGATCTTGAAACCAGAACCGAGTTCAGTAAAATCCGAAATGATCTGAAGCCGTTTCATCGCGAGCTCGCTGAGAGCTCTTTTGTCGGGATAAAAAAGATACGCGTACGCTTGCCTATCTGATCGGCCAACTCGACCTTTGAGCTGATATAACTGCGAAACGCCATAATTATCAGCCCTATCTATAATTATTGTGTTGACATTTGGAATATCGATTCCATTTTCAATAATTGTAGTCGAGACAAGCACATGAAATGCGCCATGAATAAATCGGTGCATAACTGACTCAAGGTCCCTAGGATCCATCTGACCATGTGCTGTTTCTATGAGTGCCTCAGGAACAAGCTGTCGAAGGAACTGCTCAACCTCGGAGAGTGTCTCAATCCTATTGTGTAGATAGAAAATCTGCCCTCAACGTTCTATATCGGCTCGTATCGCGCGAGCGACAAGCTCTGGAGCATACTCTTCCACAAAAGTTTGGATTGGTTGACGCTCCATTGGAGGAGTTTTTAATACCGACATGTCACGAATTTTAAGCAAGGACATGTGTAGCGTTCTTGGTATGGGCGTGGCGGTGAGCGTAAGACAGTCGATGCCCGCCTTCATCTCTTTGAGTCGCTCTTTGTCTTTGACACCGAAGCGTTGTTCTTCATCGATCACGAGAAGTCCGAGATCTTTAAATCTGATGTCTTTTTGGAGAATTCTGTGAGTTCCTATCACCATGTCGACGCTGCCGTCGCTGAGGCCCTTAATGATTTTAGTCTGAGTCTTTTTATCGATAAGCCGCGACAGGAGCGCCACTCTTATCGGGGATTCGCCGGGCCGTTCAAGAAAATTCTCCTAATGCTGCTCGGCGAGGATTGTCGTAGGAGCAAGGAAAGCAACCTGTTTCCCCGAAGTCACCGCCTTAAAACATGCACGCATGGCGATCTCTGTCTTGCCGAATCCAACATCGCCGCAGACGAGCCTGTCCATCGGCTTGGGGCTCTCCATGTCTTTCTTTACTTCCTCGATACAGCGAATCTGGTCTTCGGTTTCATCGAACGGAAAAGATGCTTCAAATTCAAGCTGCCATTCGGTGTCAGGTGGAAACGCAAATCCTGTTGAAGTCTTTCTTCGAGCATAAATCCGGATTAACCGCTCGGCGAGCTCTTCGACTGATTTTCTAACTCGATTCTTTCGATTTTCCCAAGACTTCGAGCCAAGCGAGTCGAGCCTCGGCGCCTCTGCCTCATTGCCGACATAGCGCTGTACGAGGTTCGCCTGCTCAATGGGCACAAATACTTTCTCGTCGTTTGCGTACTCGACTTGAATGTAATCGCGTTCGAGTCCAAGAACGGTGAGCCGTTCGATACCAGTAAATTTACCGATACCATAATTGACATGGACTACATAGTCACCCGGGTTGAGATCGATAAAACTTTCGATAACAGCGCTCTTTGCCTTTCCGAGCGATCGAGGGACATATTTCCTCCGCCCAAAGAGCTCATGCTCAGCGAGAACGCGCAGCTTCAGCGTCGGAAGAGAAAACCCCGAAGACACTGGGCCGACCACTATGGAAACGCTCTCGTCTTGGAGAAGTGATCGAATGCGCTCAGCTTGGGGCTCCGTCGAGGCAATGACCCATGTTTTATACTGATCTCTTTTAAAACCTACAAGTTCTTCTTTAAAAAGCCTGATGTTTCCGAAGTACGAGCGCGGCGGCTCGCCGCCTAAGAAAATCCGATCGCTTGTAGCGTCGATTCCCCGCAGCGCATAGCAGTATATTGTCGCGGGGAAGGCGTTGATCTTTTCCGGCAGATTAATAAGTATCAATTGAGGCGGCGGCACGAACATCTCTCGCTGAGCCATTCTGTACATCGCCGAATATTCTTTTCGCAACGTCTCTCCGAGGGCTTCGATGCGCTCTCGTGCGACAACCACGTGAATTGTGGAGGAGTCGCCATATTCAAGAAGGCTGTTGACTCTTTCGAACGCGAGAGAGAACCATAGCTCTTCGCCTTGAACCTCTTCCCCATCGAGTAACTTGTCGGCAAGCTGTTGAAGCCGCATATCTGAAGCGGTAAACTCGCGCGCGTGGTGCAGAAGGTGCGCTATTGTGTCGGCATTCCACACCACTTCTTTGAGCGGCCACACGCTGAGACGATCGATCTTCGTGTTTCCTGATTGGGTTGTGGCGTCGAACTGTGTG
>CAYXOW010000010.1:21286-30357 GCA_964466815.1 uncultured Treponema sp. | reverse complement strand
CCAGCGCAGCTCTCCTACGGGAGGCGCGGCGTAGGGAATGCCGAGCCAGGCGTAGGTGTCGTCTTTATCTTTTTTGCCGCGTACGCTGCCATATGCGGTTTTTACTTCAAGTTTGTTCTCCCAGAGAGGTTCGAAAGAATCAGTCTGACCAGAAACATTGAGGATGGGAAAGAGGATCGCCAAAATCGCTGAGACAAGTCGAGGAGTCCTTGAATTCCGCGCATGTGCTCTCATGACATAAACATAGCAAAAGCCGCCTGCAGGGGGAAGCGCGGTGCCGCTCGCGGGCACCAGATGGCCACTGTGGTGTGGCCGCGCCGACCGGTCGCGAAGTTACTGGCCAAATTCGTAAGGCCGATTGTCCGTCACCGTGCCCTCTGATACTCTTTCTATGTTGAAATGCAGGGCGCTGCTCGCGTCTCCGCAGGTTTTTTTCAAGGAGCGTTCAATGATCTCCGAAACTGAGTCGATCTATCCGATATATCTGCGCCGTATCACCGAAGAGGGCACATTCCAGGCAGCCATTCCCCAGCTCCCGCGCATCGCTTCCATGGGTTTCAGCTGGGTGTACCTCACGCCCATCCATCCCATAGGTGTCGCGGCGCGAAAGGGCTCGCTCGGTAGTCCTTACGCTATTTCCGATTATCGAGCTGTCAACCCCGAGCTTGGCACCGAGGCCGACCTCGGCGCCTTCATCGCCGCCGCTCACGCTGTAAAGCTCAAGGTCATGATCGACGTCGTCTACAACCACACATCGCCGGACTCAGTCCTCGTTCGCGACCATCCCGACTGGTTTCTGCGCGGTCCCGACGGCACGCCGTGGCGGAAGTGTGAGGACTGGAGCGATGTGATCGATCTCGACTATCAGTCTTCGCCCCAGCTTTGGGCCGAACTTATCGACACGCTGGCGATGTGGCGCGATAGGGGGATCGACGGTTTCCGCTGCGATGTGGCTTCGCTTGTGCCCGCCGACTTCTGGAAGCAGGCGCGCTTGAGAGTGAATCAGTACGACCCGGGCGTGCGCAGAGAGCGCTCTCCGCTTCTGTGGCTTGCCGAAAGCGTTCACCCCGCGTTTCTGAGGAGCATGCGCCTACGGGGATTTGGTGCATGGGCCGAGCCGGAACTGCACGCCGCGGCCTTCGATCTCACCTACGATTACGATGGCTGGGAGCGGCTTGAGCGCGTTTGGAGCGGTGAGCTACCTGTCGAGCGCTACTTCGAGTATTTGTACGCGCAGGAAACCCTCTATCCCAAAGGTGCGCGTAAGCTACGCTACCTCGAGAACCACGATCAGATGCGCGCCGCCGAAAGGCTTGGGCATGGCGATCGACTCCGCGCATGGACTGCACTCTACCAGTTTCTGCCGGGCGTCGCGATGACCTATATGGGCCAAGAACTCGCGCTTGATCACCGACCCGACCTCTTTGAGAAGGATGCCATGAAACCACAGCTCGGCGACCTTTCGTTCGAGCAGTATTTCTTGAAAGTGCTGCGCGCGGTGCGCGAGGCGAAAGAGAAGGCGCCCCATTTCTCATGGTCGAGGGCCGGAGATTCGATTCTCTGTCTGAGGAGTGTGGAGCCCTCGCCGCAGCCGAATTTCATCGACGCGCGCATGCTGTCCGAAGGGAATTATCTGCTCATCGTGATGCTCGGGAGCGAGGATCTAGCGGAGTCTTCTCAGCCAGCGTCTCGGCGCGGTTCGACGACAAAGATGCGCGATGCGAAGAGCCATACGGTGGCTCCTTTCGAAATCGAAGGTGTAGATCTGCTGACGGATGCGCATGTGCGCTTTGCACGAGGTGAGGCTCTGCCCGATGCGCCTGCGATGCTCATCCGATTGGGAACGGCCAGCGCCTCGAAACACGCTTTCGCGGTCGCCTACGAAGAAGTGCCGGCGCTGTAGAGAGCACTGCGCGGCTAGGAGTGGATTTGTCATGGTATAGTGCGGGCTTCCGCCTCAGGCGCCCGGTATCTCGAACACGCCGTCCAGGACATGCGAAGGCGCGTATGCAAAACGAGAGATGTCGGATTCGGCAGTGACGCCGGTCAGCACGAGCACTGTTTCGATCTGCGATTCGATACCTGCGATGATGTCGGTGTCCATGCGGTCGCCGATGATGATCGTCTCTTCGCGCGTTGCGTTGAGCGTACGCAGGGCGTGGCGCATCATGAGGGGATTCGGCTTTCCAACAAAATACGCTTTTTTACCGGTCGCTAGCTCGATAGGCGCCACGAGTGCGCCGCCGGCAGGCACAATGCCACCTTCGCTAGGGCCTGTGAGATCTGAGTTTGTCCCGATGAGCTTCGCGCCGCCCAGTACGAGGCGGACTGCTTTGATCAGCGTGTCGAGGTTGTAATTGCTCGCCTCGCCGACCACTACATAGTCGGGATTCACATTGTTCATCGTGTAGCCCGCCCGATAGAGCGCGTGGATGAGCCCTGGTTCGCCGATGACATAGGCCGAGCCGCCCGGCTTTTGGCTCGCGAGGAATGCGGCCGTGGCGAGCGCGCTCGAATAGAAGTGTTCGGCGCTCACCTCGATGCCGAGGCGCGCCATCTTCTGCGAGAGTTCCTCGGGAGAGCGTTCGCTCGAGTTGGTCAGAAAGAGAAAGCGCTTCTCTTCGCGTTTAAGCCAGTCGACGAATTGGGCCGCGCCGCGCAGGAGTGTGTTTCCGTGGTAGATCACTCCATCCATGTCGATGATGAAGGCTTTTTTCTCGCGGATATGTTCAAGATCCTTGTTATTTGTGTTCATGATTCCATGTTCCTCGTTTTCGATCGGCGTACCTGGAGCGTTTCCTGCTTTTCCTCGATGTTTCGCGACGCCTTTTTCGCCATTTTATAGAGTTTTTCCTGAGCGCACATCGCCGGCCCTTCCGGGTGGGGCTCGCGCGAAAGATCAATCCACTCGCCCTCTCGCGTGAGCCTGTATGCGTGGGTGTTGTCGCTGAAGTAGGTCAGAAGGATATCTTTGCAGCGCAATTTGATGTCGGTGTCGAGTACAGGAAAGAGCAGTTCGATACGCTTATTCATGTTGCGGTGGAGCCAGTCGGCGCTCGAAAGGTAGACTTCTTCAGAGCCGCCATTGCGGAAATAGAGCATGCGCCCATGTTCAAGATAGCGGCCGAGCACCGATCGGACTTCGATAGTCGGTGAAACATCGGGTAAATCTGGTATGAGGGTGCAGACACCGCGTATGTTGAGCCGGATCTGCACGCCCTGCGAAGAGGCCCGGTAGAGCGCGCGGATAAGGTCGGGATCGGAGAGCGCGTTGAGTTTTGCGATGATGAGCCCGGGCGATTCCGGCGACGATTGTGCGGCCTCGCGGTCGATGAGGGCGATAATGCGCTCCTTGAGATCGAATGGGCTCACCGCGATGTAGGCGAGCGATTGAATGTTCGAGTACCCGGTGAGGATATTGAAAAAGAGCGCGATATCCGTGCAGAGGCTTGGGTTTGCGGTGAAGAGGCAGAAGTCGACGTAGCCGCGCGAGGTCTTCTCGTTGTAGTTTCCCGTGGAGAGGTGAAGGTAGCGCGCGATGCCGCCATCCTGGCGCTTTCGCATGACGAGGGCGGCCTTAGCGTGCACTTTAAGGCGCGCCACGCCGTAGGTCACGATGGCGCCGGCTTGCTCCAGTTCGGTGGCCCAGGAAATATTTTTCTCCTCGTCGAAGCGCGCCTTGAGCTCGAGCACCACGACGACTTGCTTGCCGCTGCGCGCGGCCTTCGCGAGGGCGTGGACGATGGGCGAGGCCATACCACTCGTGCGGTAGAGTGTGATCTTGATACCGAGCACGTCGGGGTCGCGTGCGGAATCTTCCACAAAGCGTTGCACTACATCAAAAGATTCATACGGTAAATTTATGAAGCGATCGTGCTCATCGATCCAATCGAAGATGTCCGTCTTTTCGTCGATCGACTGCGAGGCTTTCCACGGAGTGTAAAAGAGCTCGCTTGGAGGAGAGAAGCCGTGCGAAGTATAGAATTCTGTGCTGCAGAGCTCGGTGACTCTCCCCAGGTCGATGATCCAATCGGCGCGGTATACATCGTTCGGCGTAAGCCCCAAACTGCGCATAAGGGCATCGCGGAGAATCTCATCTTCGCCTGAGTAGACCAAACGCACCGGGGTCGAATTCTGTCGGCCTGCGAGAACCTCTTCCATTGCGGTGAGAAAATCATCGTCGCGATCCTCATCGACGCTGAAATCGGCATCGCGGTTCACCTTGAAGGTGATGCCATCGAGCACTTTGAGTCCGGCAAAGAGCTTGCTGCCGAAGGCGAGGATCACATCATCGAGGAGCGCGATGCGGATCGAATTTGTGTGTGCGGTTTCGGGATTATCGGGTTCGATCGTCAAATGCCTCGGCATCACGATGAATCGATCGATGTTTTTCGGAACCTGTACGATCGCCATCGAGGAATTCTCTTCAAGCCGAAATGCGATATGCACTTGGAGGCTTCCCGTCGAGGGGAAGTGGTCTTCTTCGAGTCGGAGCGGTGTGAGGAGCGGGTACACCGATTCTGTGAAAATCCGCTCGAGATAGCGCCACTCTCGCGATGTCCAAGCATCTTTCGGGACGAGTGAGATACCCTTCTGTTCGAGTCCTGGGAGTATATCAGCATGGAGGTGGTGGTAAAGGGTGTCGTAATAGGTTTGCACTTTCTCGTGCACGTGCTCGAGAAGCGTCTGAGGCGGAATCTGCGCCCACTCTTCATTCATCTGATTGAGCTTCACGGACGCTTTTACTGTCGCGATACGCACCATAAAGAATTCGTCGAGATTCGATGCAAAAATGCGCAGGAAGTTGAGTTTTTCAAGAATAGGCGTCGAAGGTCTCAAGCCCTCCTCGAGTACTCGCGCATTGTAGTCGAGCCAGGAGAGTTCTCTGTTCAGCATCGGTACTGCATTCATCCGTGTTCCTCTACATTGGTCACATCAAGACAGGCAAAAGCCCAAACACATCTTCGAACATGTCTCCCTTTTCCGCCAGCGATAATTTTTCGAGCGAAAGGTCGAGAGTCTGTGACGGTCGCATGATGAATCGATCCTCGGTCCGTTCGAAAGAGAGATCGCGCACGCGTCCGAGGTGGCTGCGGTCGAGCGCGTCCGCCACCCTCAGAATCGCGGAGAGTTTGAGCACGACAATACGCGATTCGCGCGGTAAGGCGATGTAGTTCACGTGCGTCGAGAGTGGCGGTGTCTTCCGGTGATAGCGCACCACATTGGACACGATGTTGATGTCATCTCGGTTGAGGCCGAAGATTTCCGAGTTCGCGACGATGTATTCGCCGTGTTTGTGGTGGCCGCTGGTGCGGATGTAGGTGCCGATGTCGTGGAGAATGGCAGACACTTCAAGGAGCATTCGCTCGTGCTTGCCAAGACCGTGTTCTTTCTTCAAGCCGTCGAAAAGCTCGAGGCTGAGATTTTTGACGTGGGTCGCATGCGGTTCGTCGTATCGGAAGCGCTTCGCGAGCGATTTTGCGGAGGCCACGACCTGGCGGCGGAGTTCCTGTTCGATTTTTTGATCCATTCCCTGGACTTGCGCGAGCAGGATTCCCTCGCGAATGGAGATGTTGGGCACGATGAGAACGTCGGCGCCGGTTTTCTCGAGAAACATGCGCTCGATTGTGAGGCCTGCCGCGTAGCTCTCGGCTTCGTTCCAGGAGAGATGGTACTGCGCGACGCTCTCTTCGACGGACATATTCGCGACTGAGTCTGCGAACTCGATGAACTGAGCGCGGTCCAGTACCACATAGCGGTTGAAATTCTTGCCGGAGAGGCAGTAGGCCGCAAAGCGCGCGTCAGATCCTATCAGCACGAAAGTGTGCACGGTTTCGAGGGGTAGATCTTCAGTGAGCACGTCGCAGGCGGTTTTGATGTTGCTCTCAAGGTACATTTCGATGAATTGACGTGGCTGCTGTGCCGATTCGCGGATTTGCTCGTCCATCCTCAGAGTGCCGATGCTGAGGCTGTGGCTCGAGACCATCTGTCCCTTTCTGAGGAGCATGATCTCGGTAGTGCCGCCACCGACTTCGAGGATCATCGAGTTGGATCGCGAGAGGAAAGAACGCTCATCTTCCAGCGCCTTCTGCACAGCGAGGTACATAAGATGATTTTCCTCAATGTCCTCGACGACACGTACATGAAAACCTGTCTGGAGGTTGACACGGTCGATGAAAGTGTCTCTGTTCGCGGCCTCGCGGAGCGCGCTGGTGCCGATAGCCTGCACCTCGGATGGCTGGATACCGTAGCCCTTGAGGAGTTCGCTGAATGAGCTCAGGATCGCGATCGACTCCCGGAGCCCATCGCGAGAGATGCTGCCCATGGTAAAGACGTCGCGGCCGATTCGCGACAGTTTGGAAGCCCGATCGAGAATGCGGAGACTCCCTTTGGCGTCAATCTCGGCGACAATGAGACGGATTCCTGTGGAGCCGATCTCGATCGCAGCATGGAGACCTTGGGCGGTAGGTGGCAGAGGGCCCTTGAGCTGGGCGGTTTTTGGTGCCTGCGCGTCTGACATACACCGTAGTATAGCACTCTTTTGTCATGCGTGCGCCAGTAGCGCCTATGCCGGCACTTCCGCCGCGGAAGCGGATACGAAAAATCACTAGCCACAAAAAGCGACGCATTGTACACTTATTGTGTATGAACTCTGAACTTCAAAGGGTGAAAAAACGCTCGATGGCGCGCGCGTTGTTTTTCGTCGCTATCGCTGCGCTCTTTACTCTGCTGTATGCCGGGTGCGCTCGGCTTGAGGGCTGGGGAATGATGGTGTGGTCGGTGAAGGGCACTTCCGCGAAGGCGGGCACTGTCGTCCCCGTCTATCTCAAATCCGACATCAGTAAAACCTATGTGATCGGCATGCCCGGCGACACGAAAACAAAATCCGAAGTTCCATTTCCGTCTTTGGAATATTTCCACTCGAAGGCGCAGGCCGAAAAGCGGGCCAAGGAATTCGCGCCCTACGCTTCGCTCTATCTCACAGCTGGTCGCGACGGGCTTCCGATACGCGACACTCCGAAAGTGAGCGGCCGCCGCGTCTATCGCTTGCGTCTGGGCGAATCGGTGAAGGCGCTTGATAAGGTCAATGGCGAAGCGGTGTTCACAGGGGGAAGGGCGCTCCCCGGAGAGTGGTACTACGTGCAGGCCACCGACGGCACCCGCGGCTACGTGTTCAGCAACACCATGATCCTCTACGAAGAAAAGGATGGGAACGGTGCCCCAGTGGTCGAGTCGGCCCCTGCGCCCAGTGCTTCGCTTCTCGATATGGTCTATTCGAAACCATGGCGTCCCGCCTATTACCAGATCATGCTCGACGACGACAGCGTCGACCCCGACCTCTTTTCTCTCCAGTACGGCCTCTTTGCGGACGCGAAGAACTCGCAGATACGCATTGAACTGCCTGGATACTCCAATGCCTTTAATTTCAGCTCAGTGAGCCAGGCCGGTGACTGGCTCGTCTTCGAAGGTAGCAGGCTGCGCATTCGCTTCGAGAACGACACTACGATTATCGCTGACTGGAGCGGTTCAGATCCCGTGTTGCCTGATGAGGGATGGGCCAAAGGCAATCAATTCGCGCGCTTTGTGCATATCGACACCTCGGTGCCGGTCGTGATTTCGGGCGAGAATGCGCATCGAGATGCCGAGCTCAAGTCCTTTTTCCAGAGGCTCACGCGAATTCAATCGAATATCGGCTCGTCGGTGAGCTTCCTTTCGGATATGGATGGCATTTTCAACATCGATTCGAATGGCGGTTTCGAGTGGAGCCACACCGAGCAGCTTCCCGCGGGCTTCGCGCCTCCAGTGGCACCCGACGCGACGGACACGACGCTACGGGGCAAGATCCGTTTCGGACTCCATCTGGATCCCAGCATCGCATCGGCGTGGTCGGGAGGATTCTCTCTCCTCACAGGCTCGAGCGACAAACCTGACCGACAAGATTTCGTCTACCGCTTCGACAATAGCCAGTTCATCGTGGCTAAAGCGACGGCGGTGACACTGCGCGGCACGACCGACGGCCTCGACACGAGATTCTCTCCAGCGACCTTTTATCTTGTGGTGAAATAGAATGCCTTTCGTACAACTCAGCGGGGTGGCGCTTTCATATGGAGCCCGCGATCTCATCAAGAGTGCCACGCTCAACCTTCAGGACGGCAGCCGAGCCGCGCTCGCAGGTCCCAACGGCGCCGGCAAATCGACCCTCATGAAAATCGCAGCGGGCCTCATCAAACAGGACTCGGGCGATGTCATCATCACAAAGGGCGCCCGGGTCGTCTACCTTCCCCAAACCGGAATCAAATTCGATAAGGGTCGAGTCCGCGATGTTGCGGAAGAAGCCTTCGATTACTGGCATCAACGGCTTGTCGAGCAGGATCGCATAGGTCAGGCGCTCGCGGCACCAGGTATCTCGGAGAAGGAGACTGCGCGTCTTCTCGAGGAATACCACGCGATCGGCGAAGCGCTGGAGAGCGCCGGGTACTGGCGGCGCAATGAGCGGATCGCCGATGTGCTCGCGGGGCTCGATTTTAAGCCGCGCGACTTGGATCGACCTGCGTCCGAACTGTCCGGCGGTTGGCAGATGCGCCTCGCGCTGGCAAGAGTCTTGCTCAGCGACCCCGACATCATGCTCCTCGACGAGCCGACCAACTACCTCGATCTCGAAGCGCGCACATGGTTGGAAGGCTTTCTGAAGGATTATCGAGGCGCGGTGCTGCTCGTCTCGCACGACCGCTACTTTCTCGATGTCACTGTGCGCGAAGTCTACGAACTCTTCAACGGCAACCTCACGCGCTACGCAGGCACCTACAGCCAGTATGAAACGCGCCGCTCGCAGGAACTCGCGGCGCTCTTCGACGCATGGGAGCGCCAGCAGGAGGAGATCCAGCGGATCGAGGATTTTATCCGCCGTTTTCGGTACAAGGAATCCAAGGCGCCCCAGGTTCAGAGCCGCATCAAGATGCTCGAGAAGATCACGCCCATCGAGATTCCCGAGGGGATGAAGCGGATTCACTTTTCTTTTCCGCCGGCTCCGCGTTCCGGCCATGCGGTGGTAAGGCTGAATGATGTCTCGA
>CAYXOW010000010.1:17270-21188 GCA_964466815.1 uncultured Treponema sp. | reverse complement strand
GATGCGCATCATCGCGGGGGTAGAGACTGAATTTGAGGGAACATTGGTCTACGGAGCGAACACGATTCTCGCCTACTTCTCGCAGGAGTCGGCCGAACTCATGGCGTCCGAGGCAACCGTAGCGCACGAGGCTGAGTCGGTCTGTCCGGCCGACATGCTGCCGAAAATCCGCAATTTGCTCGGCGCATTCCTCTTCCGCGACGACGACATCGAGAAACCCATTTCCGTGCTCTCGGGCGGCGAACGCTCGCGCCTTGCGCTGCTTAAACTGCTCCTAAGACCCTCGAATCTCCTCGTGCTCGATGAGCCGACGAACCATCTCGACCTCACGAGCAAAGATATTCTCCTCGAAGCGCTGAAAAAGTACGAGGGCACGGTGATCTTCGTATCGCACGACCGTCAATTCCTCGACGAGCTCGCCGATCGCGTGCTCGAGCTCTCATGCGGGAGCGCGCCGCGCCTCTATCACGGGAACTACGCGTACTATCTGGAGAAGAAGGCGCAGGCGGCGGAGATCGCTGAGGTCGCTGAGGTCGCGGATGGCGCGCCGCACGTAGCCGACTCGACACCTGTCTCGAATCGAGGTTGGGAAGAGGACAAGGCGCGGAAAGCGCGTCTCAGAAAGCTCAAGCGACGCGAAGAGGATATCTCGGCTCGCATCGGAGAAATCGCCGCTCAAAAGACAGCGCTGCAGGCCGATCTCGCCGATCCTCGCGTCTACGTGAACGGCGACAGAACAAAGAAGATTCTCGCGGAAATCGAGTCGCTGGACAGCGAAACGGAGCGTCTCAACGAAGAGTGGCTCGACATCGCGTCGGAGTTGGGAGAGGAAGAGGGCTGAATGCGGGCGGGCCCCCCGAGGGCGTTCAGCGCGAAATCGAAATACAGTGCCTATTTTTTCGCAGTGAGTTCCGCGATCAGTTTTTCGGACAGCACTTTCCACGTCAGCGAGAGGCTGGCAGCGTCGGGCTGGTCGTAGCGCGCGACAATTTCCTTGAACGCGGCGAGAGCCTTATCCTTTTGACCTTTTTTGTACTGGATGAAGGCCATTTCATACTTCGCGTTCAACATGTAGTTCGGGTCGCTGCCGAAACGGTCCAGAAGAATCTGGTAGTAGTAGTTCGCACCGTTGAGGTCATACGCATCGTAACGCTCTTGCGCGAGCTGTATGATCTTTTGCGCGCTCGCGTCCTGCGGAACCGGAGGTGGCGAGGAAGCGCAGGAAAAGAAGAGCGCGGCCACCAGAGAAAACATAAAAATCGCGATAATACGGATCAATCCTCTATGCATATGATTTCCTCACGCGAAACGATTATGCTATACTCGCCAAGCGAGGTCAAGGTAAAGCATGTTCGGAACCATTATCAACGCGGCGGCCATCATCGTGGGCTCGCTCATCGGTTTTCTCATCAGAAAAGGCATCAAAGACGAATACCGGAAGGTCGTGTTCACCGCCGCTGGACTGACTTCGCTCACCATCGGTATCCAGATGGCGCTCAAGACGACGCACATTCTGGCGTTCGCACTGGCGCTCATGTTCGGTGGTCTTTTGGGCACTGCGCTCAATGTCGAAGGCGGCATCGAGCGTCTGGGCGAGCGTCTTAAACAGCGCTTTGCGCGCAACTCCGAAGGTGCCTTCGCCGCCGGATTCCTCAATGCATCGGTGCTCTTCTGCTCGGGAGCCATGGCGATCGTGGGCTCTTTCCGTGCGGGCACCGAAGGCGATTACTCACTCTTATTAACAAAGAGCGTGCTCGATGGTTTCGTGTCGATCATCTTTGCGGGGGCGATGGGCATAGGTGTGGCCTTTGCGGCGATCTCGGTGTTCGTGTACCAGGGAGCGCTCACGCTGCTTTCGGTGTACATAAAACCCTTCGTCAGCGAGCTCATGCTCGCGGAACTCACGGCGATCGGCGGAGCCCTCATCATCATGATTGCGCTCGGACTTCTCGAGTTGAAGAGTTTTAAGACAGGAAACTTTCTGCCCGCGATTCTTGTCATTGTGGCTCTCGTCCTTGTAATGCCGTTCCTCTCGTTCCTATAATGAATCATGAAGCGCACGCGCGGGACAGCGAACGAGCAGCGATTCATTCACACTCGTCGTGTCGACGAAGCGGGGGAGTGGTATGCGCTCGACAACGCCGCGATCATCATGCCTGCGGTGGCCAACAGCGTCACGACAAGCCTCTTTCGCTTCGAAGCCGAGCTTGATGCACCAATTGATCTCGATGCGATGCGCGCTGCCCTCGCGGCCACTGCCGCCCGCATGCCGTACTTCAATGTCACGCTACGGCGCGGGCTCTTTTGGTACTATTTCGAGCCGTGCAGGAGCGCGCCTCCTCTCTATCCCGACTCGACAAGTCCAAGCCAAAACTGGAATATAAACCGGCGCGGAACGCGCCTCTTTCGGATCAGGTGCGAAGGGAGCAGGGTGGCGGGGGAGTTCTCCCATGCGATGACCGATGGGACGGGCGGGCTCACTTTTTTCAAGACTCTTCTTGCGAATTATTTTCTCGCGAAAGGGATTGAGCCGGGGGTAGAGCTCGGTGCGGGCGAGTGGAGCGACATTCTTTCGCGTGGAACACCAGTGGCGGGCGCGAACACGTCGGACAACGCACACAGATCAATTCCCGAACCGGACACCGCGACGCCACATCCTGCCCCCGATGAGTTCGAGGATGCCTACCAGCGCTACTTTCCGCGCGGGCTACCTTTCCCTGACACCGCACCAAATGCTTTCCATTTGAAGTGCCCCACCCTCGCTAAAGGGTGTTACCGCGTCATCGACGGCTCCCTCTCATCGAGCGACGCGCTCAAGGCAGCCAAGCGCTTCGGCGTGAGCCTCACCGAGCTCATGGTCGCAGTGTACCTCGACTCGCTGCAGCGTATCTGGCACGAGTGCGTTCCCCGTCCCCGCGAACCATTCATCGCGGTGGAAGTGCCTATAAACTTGCGCGCACTCTTCCCGTCGCGCACATACCGCAACTTTTCGCTCTTCGTGCTCGTCGGGGAAGACATGCGCCTCGGCACCCGTGGTTTCGAAGAACTTGTGGCGCGTACCCACTACCAGATGAAGCTCGAGTACGACCGCATGAGCATCGCCAAGCACCTGAGCCGCAATGCCGGTAGCGCGCGGAGTCTGGCGGTGCGTATCGTACCGCTCGCGATCCACGATATCTTCGCCCGCATACTCTTCGCGAAGTTCGGCGAAACGATGCTCTCAGGATTCATTTCCAATATTGGGCCCATCAAGATGCCGCCCGGATTCGCGCCGCATATTCGATCTTTCGGCTTTATCCCGGCTCCAAGTCTCACTACGATGACGAACGCTTCGATGCTGAGCTGGGGCGATGAGTTGCGCATCAGTTTTGGCAGCCTCGCCCGTCCACGTACGCTCGAACGCTATTTTTTCGAAAGGCTGAGGAGCTTAGACCTGCGCGCGAGCGTCCGGTGCAGGCTCGATCATGCGCCCTCTGTCTGTTCATCCGAGGAGGAACACAATGCCGTACTGTCCTGAATGCGGAGCGGAAATAGGAGATGCGGATCGCTGCCCGCTCTGCGGCACGCCGAGTCCTAAGCTGGGCATCATTGAAATGCCCCATGTGAATGAGCATCGACACAGCGGTGCGCTCGAAGAAGAGCTCAGTATCGCCGAAACGCGCAAGATCGCCTGGGAAGTGCTGTCGGTAGCCATTTTAATCGCGGCACTTGTGCTCGGCGCGGTGAATCTTTTTACCTCGCGTCGATTCTCGTGGTCGCTCTATCCTATTGTCTCGCTGCTTCTCGTCTGGGTCGAAGCGAGCGCCGTTTTGATTCTGAGAAAGGACGTCGCGCTCAGTGTCGCCCTCGGAGCGCTGTCGCCGCCCTTTTTTCTCATCGCGCTCGGCTATGTGTCGAGAGATCCGAGGTGGGCGCTCG
>CAYXOW010000010.1:16908-17203 GCA_964466815.1 uncultured Treponema sp. | reverse complement strand
GCGGTTCGCGCCACGAAACAGAAAGGCCTCAACCTCATCTCTTATGTACTGATTGCTGTTGCAGCGTTCTGCATTGGCCTTGAAATTTTCATAGATCTTTTCGCGTTCGGTCGCGTGGCGCTCGTGTGGTCGCCAATCTGCGCGATCGCGCTCTTGCCTATCGCCGCATTCCTGTTCTACCTCCATTTCAGGATCATGAAGTCGGCAAATCTGCGGCGGCTTTTCAATCTGTAACGTCCACCACGCCGGAAGTGGACGAGCCCTCATTGCACAATCTCTACGATTTCGTGTACAC
>CAYXOW010000010.1:11890-16898 GCA_964466815.1 uncultured Treponema sp. | reverse complement strand
TCAAGAAAATTCGTCGATCTGCGCTACATGAATCGGCTGATCAAGTCGTGCGCCATCGTTTCGAACCTCAATTTGCGGCTCATTTTCAGACCGCCAGCTCTGATTGATCAGGATTCATGCTTTTCAATACATTATAAGGAATTCTCGTGGATTTTTCTTCATTCTCATTCGATAGAACTATCGTCGAAGCGGTGAGTCGCGCCGGTTACACCGAGCCGACCGAAATTCAGGCGCGCGCTATCGGCCCCGTGCTCGAAGGCCGCGACGTGCTGGGCCTCGCCCAGACCGGCACCGGCAAAACCGCTGCCTTCGCGCTCCCGATTCTTCAGCGTCTCATGAAGGGCCAGCGCTGCGCGGCGCGCGCCCTCATTCTCTCGCCCACGCGCGAGCTTGCCGAACAGACCCGAAAGGCTTTCGAGACCTTCGGCAAATCGGCGGGAATCAAAGCCATTTCCATCTACGGCGGTGTATCGCAGACTGGGCAGCTGCGCTCCCTCAAGCGCGATCTTCCTGAGATCATCGTCGCTTGCCCAGGCCGCCTCCTCGATCTCATCGGCCAGCATGCCATCTCGCTGAAAAACGTCGAGACTCTCGTGCTCGATGAAGCGGACCAGATGTTCGACATGGGTTTTCTCCCGACCGTGAGAAAGATCATCGAATCGCTGCCGTCGCCGCACCAGACTCTGATGTTCTCGGCAACCTTTCCGCAGGAAATCCGCGCTCTGGCGAAAGAGTTCCAGCGCGAACCCGTCCTCATAGAGATCGGCAGCTCAAGCCCAGTCGAGACCGTGCGCCATGTGGTCTGTCCGATTTCCCAGACTGACAAGTACGCCGCGCTCTCGAGCCTTCTCAAAAGCGAAGCCGATGGTTCGGCGCTCATCTTCGCGCGCACCAAGCATAGGGCGAAACGCCTCGCGATCCAGCTGACCAACTCAGGCTTCGCGGCGGTGTCGCTCCACGGCAATCTCTCGCAGGGCCAGCGCGACAAAGCGATGCGCAGTTTTAGATGCGGAGAGGTGCGCCTCATGGTCGCAACCGACATCGCGGCGCGGGGCATCGACATTCGAGGCATCGCCTACGTCATCAACTTCGACATGCCGGACACTGCCGAAGCCTACACGCACCGCATAGGCCGCACGGGCCGCATGCACCGTTCGGGCATCGCCATGAGCTTTGCGACTCCCGAAGACAAGCAAATGCTGCGTGTCATCGAGCGCCTTGTCGACCAGCCGATCGAGCGAAAATTCATCGAAGTCATCCACAAAGAACAAAACGACGACCGTACCGCAGAATCGCCCCGCCGGAGCGAAATCGCGCCCAGCCGCCCCATTCGCCCGCAGCGCAATTCACCGCACAATTCATCGCGCGCCGAACCTCGGGGCGACAGCCGTCACTCACCGCGCACCGAGAATCAGAACAGCCTGCGCCAATTACATGGCACATCGCCACGGCAGTCCCAGCGCCAAAAATCGCGCCAGCAGCCTTCGCAGCATGGCTCACTGCGCGCCTCGCAGCACGCTAACCGCCGTGATTTTGGCCAGCATTCGAAAGAATTCGCTTCCATCCCTTGACATATTTTGATTTTTCTTGTAAGTTTATTTTCACGCCGCAGGGTAGAGCAGTTGGCAGCTCGTCGGGCTCATAACCCGGAGGTCGGAGGTTCGAGTCCTCCCCCTGCTATAGTGAAAATCAGGCTCCCGAAAAGGGAGCCTGTTGTATTTTCTCATCTTTTAATTTCAGGTTGGAATTTTCATTCGCGTGCTCGAACATTCAATCCAGTCTAAGCGGAATCAGCCCAGAGACTTGATAACAGAAAGTAGTTATGTGCGAATTTGGTGAGAGAAAATGGATGCTGCTAAAAGAATAGATATCCCCACGCTCAATGATGGCCTGATTTCAATATCTGCGAGCTGCGTGAGACTCCAGGATTGCGTCTTACATTGACACTCAGGAGAGAAAAATATAATATTTTGATCAGGCGATGGAGTTCACCTGCGAGCTTATAGCGTGCAAACAGCGCTATAACTCCAAACTGCCCCTCCGGCTAATGACTCCTGTGAATGCCTGATGGGAGGGGTACCATGAGAGAAAGTGTTTTCGTTACGCCGGGCTCTAATCGCTCTTCAATCAAGTTATGCTTTTCTCCTGCCATCGACTGTTCAAGCCTCTCAATTTGCGCTAACCGATTAAAAAACACCATGACTGCGCGCCGGTCACATCGACACCCTTTGTCGAAGAGATAGGTATGCCGGCGACTTCATGTATCGAGTTGACTGAATTGGATACTGCGATATTATGCTATATCTTTACAATTAAAAGAATTGTGCTGAGTATCGGGAATCATCGTGTATGAGGGAGGACAGAATAACGTATTCCGTTGAAGTTGAGCATATGTGTCCGCGTGCGAAAGGGGCGTACCATGGCCCCGCACCTATCCCGGAAGAGGGGAAGTGGGTGCAGGCTAAAAAAATCGAAGATATCTCCGGGCTCACGCATGGAGTAGGTTGGTGTGCTCCTCAACAGAGTACATGCAAGCTTACGCAAAGATCGACGTTGACGAGAAAAATGAAATTATCGGCTACGAATACATCAACCTTGGTAAGATGATGGACGCGATCAAGGAAGGTATGGACGCAAATGAGGCCCTCGCGACAGCGAAGCTACATATTGATCCGCGTCACGAGTAAAAGGAGCAGCGCATGGCTGTTTTTGAAGGTTATGAACGAAGAATTGCTCAGATAATGCCCACCCTCGCCCGCGCGGGTATCGCTTCGCTCGATGAGGCGAAGTTGCTCTGCGAATCGAAGGGACTCGATATTCCTGGCATCGTGCACGGCGGTCGCCAAGTGTTCCTGCAAGGAGAAGCGAGCGATTGCGTATGATTTTTCCTTTGCTGACGACTCCTCGCTTCGATGTTCGAAATGGATTCGGAGCCAGAAAAGGAGAAACCTATGGTTTCAGTGAGTGTTCTTTTTGAAAATCCAGATGAACCGCGAAGAACGGCAGCGAAAAGCATGCCGCCGTATTTTACCGATCTCAATTTAGACCAGGTGGTGGATTCGATCTCTAAGGAAAAGGCTTTTTACGCGCTGGAACGAGTCTTTTATCAACCACTCGTATCTGTCGACGAAATCGCCTATCGTCAGGAAGTCTTTCGCGATTTGGAAAATCCAGGACTACTCAAGGCATTATCCCTTTTTTCAGAACGGATACGACGCATGCGGCGGAGCCTTGAATCGCTGGAGAGGATCTACAGCACATGGCACCGCAAGGGGTGGTTTCTCGAGGCGGCGAAGGATTATCGCGATGCGGTGATAACACTCGCGCAGGATATGCGAGAGCATGAACTCAGTTCGCGCGCGCTTCGAACATTTAATGCGTTTCTACAGAAATACGTCGCCGGCGAATCCTTTGAGCGTTTTTCTTCCGAGGCCGATGGGCTTACCCACGGCATGGCCGAAGTGCAGTACAACATCACCATCAAGGACCTCACCGTCAAGGTACAGAAGTACGATGGAGAGCCCGATTACGGCGCAGATATCGATGAGACCTTTCGACGTTTCAGCCAAGGCGCCGTAAAAAGCTACCTTGGGAAGTATCCGGAATCCGCAGGGGTCGATCATGTGCAGGCGGAGATTCTCGAATGCGTCGCAAAGCTTTTCCCTGACCTTTTCAGACGTCTCCTCGCTTTTTGTTCTACGCATGAATCATTCATCGATGAGACGGTCGATGTGTTCGAGCGGGAGATGCAATTCTATCTCTCGTGGATAGAGTACATTGAACCTCTGCGCAAGGCAGGATTCGGATTCTGCCTCCCCGCGATATCAGCGGGCGATAAGGCGATCAATGCGCGCGGTGTTTTCGACATCGCCCTCGCGAAGAAAGTGGTGCTGTCCGCACATCCTATTGTCCGGAACGATTTTTCCATTTCTGATCCTGAACGAATTCTGGTCGTGACAGGCCCCAATCAGGGTGGAAAAACCACGTTCGCGAGAGTGTTCGGGCAACTTCATCATCTCGCGTCCATCGGCTGCCCTGTGCCAGCGGATGAGGCGAAGCTTTTTCTTTTCGACAAGATATTCAGCCACTTTGAGCGTGAAGAGAGCTTGAAGAGCCAAAGAGGTAAATTGCATGAGGAGCTGGTCGCGATTCACACGAGCCTTGAAGCAGCGACTTCGCGGAGTATTTTCATTCTGAACGAGGTCTTTACTTCGACTACGCTCAAGGATTCGATTTTTTTAAGCCGCAAAGTGATGACAAGAATCGCTGAACTCGACGCGCTCTCTGTCTGCGTCACATTCCTCGATGAGCTTGCCTCGATGGGCGAAAAGTTCGCCAGTTTCGTGGTCGCGGTCGATCCTCAGGATCCCGCGATCCGTACATTTAAGATTGAACGGAGGCAGGCCGATGGTCTCGCCTACGCTCGGGCACTCGCGGAAAAGCACGGGCTCACCTATGAGCAGCTGAGAAAAAGGATTGCGTCATGAAAGCCTATTTAATGTTTCGCGATCGAGATTTCGATGCGAACGCGAAACTTCCTGAAAATGCCGACGCCCTTATCCAAGATCTCGAACTCGATATTCTTCTGAATGCAATGTCGGGCGATGACAAACATATTTATGAGATAGCGAAGACGGCCCTTCTAAATAGTCTTTCGAGCGATGATGAAATTCTTTATCGGCAGGCGATTCTCAAGGATTCCATCGCGAATCGCGCAGTGATCCGCGAACTCTACTATATCGCCACGGAGGCGATCGAGAGTAAGCGGCGAAATTGGTATGGGATTTACACGATTTATCCTGGTGCAGTCCTCCACAGCGCTGCGCGTATGATCGAGATGTATATACCATTCCTTGCGCATCTGCGGCGCCTCGCGGACAATTCGACCGCATTTTCATCCGAGGGGTTCTCGCGATTTTTCACCATGATAAAAAACGAGTTGGACGACGAGTATTTTAATGTTTTAAAAGACCATTTGAAATACGTCGAGTTCAAGGAAGGCGCGCTT
>CAYXOW010000010.1:8017-11861 GCA_964466815.1 uncultured Treponema sp. | reverse complement strand
GCGACCTTGGGAGAGGGTCTCGAGTCCCAGCGCCATACGCTCAGAAAATCGAAAAACTTCGGCCGAACTTGGCTACAGCGAGTGTTCCAACCAAGGGTTCCGACATAGTCATTCTCGATCAGCGCTCGCGACGAAGCAGGCGCGAGGGCGCTCGGAGAATTGAAGGATCGGGGGCTCAATTTTGGGGCCAATGCGCTCGCGCAAGCTGCGGACCACATCGAAAGCTTCTTTAAAATGCTGCTCGCTGAAATCGCGTTTTATGTCGGGTGCCTCAATCTGTTGGAGAAGTTGGAATCGCTCGGTGAGCCGACGAGCTTTCCTGTGCCGAGCCCCGAAGGCTCACTCAATGTTGAATTTACAGGCCTGTACAATATCTGCCTCTCGCTGCATACGGGACATCGGACAGTCGGCAGCGACACTCGCGCGCGCGGCAAGAATCCCGTCATCATCACCGGTGTCAATGAAGGCGGGAAATCGACATTTCTCCGCAGCGTGGGAGTTGCTCAGCTCATGCTCCAGTGCGGCATGTTTACTCCGGCGACCTCTTTCTGTGCTGATATCGTGAGCGGTGTTTTTACGCATTACCGGCGAAAAGAAGATCGTACGATGCAGAGCGGAAAGTTCGACGAAGAGCTTGCGAGAATGGAAATAATCGTTCGGCAATTGCGACCACATGCGCTCATTCTCTTCAATGAATCATTTGCGGCGACGAATGAGCGCGAAGGTTCGGAAATCGCGATGCAGATTGTACGCGCGCTTGTCGAGCGCGGTATGCGCATTTTCTTTGTGACCCATCTCTATACGTTCGCCGTGGGTTTCGATGAATGCGCCGCGTGTCACCCGCTTCTCCTTCGAACGGAATCGCACGCTGACGGCAATAGGACCTTCAGAATCGTGGAGGGCCCTCCTTCGCAGCGGAGTCACGGGGAATACCTGTATCGGAAGGTTTTTGGCGAACGCGCTGAAGTATCGAAAGGCGAGGCTTAGATTGTTCGTCGGAATTGAGAGTTTGCGGCATCGAACAATTCGCGCCGCAGGATCGCGATACCGAGGCTATCTCGATCGTAACCGAGAAAACGATTTGGCTTGAGGCGCTATTCCAGTTTTTCCGCCATTAGGGGCGAGCTCGGTTTATTCTTGGACTTCATGAGCTGCCCTTCAATTGCTCAGCGCTATGTTGCTTTCTCGGCAGAACGCGGAAAACTTTTCGGATTCCGCAGCATGGACAGGGAGCTCGAGGAGCGGCCTCTTCGCCCTGCTGAACGATTGCGTAGAATATGCTTCTTTGGTGATGGTTTGAACGCGCGTAAGTGTTGTATCGATTGGTATATAGCGGACAACCATTGAATAGTTCGCGAAGCGAGCGTAGCGAATGATTCGAGCTTCTGAAAATGAACAAAGGAGGCCACTTGTCGCGATCAAGAGGTAAGAGCTGATGACTCGTGCGCCGAAAATCGAACGGGGTATTTCTGCTGTCGGGTGGTAGAACGAGGTTGACGGAAGGCGATTCCCGAGCGCTTGTCGCGCGGAGGCTTCATACTTGAAGTCTTCTTTTTTTAGGGTAGCGAAATATGTTTCGATATTTTCCGTCTGCGATGCTGTGTCGTGATTTTTGTGGTTTTCGTGTGCGGCTCGGTATGCGTCGATAAATGGTGCATAGAGAGGTTTACTCACTGAGTTAAAAAATACCGACACTCGTTGTCCATGGAACAATATGGTGATCCATGAGCTCAGGAGTTCCGTGCCTGTCTCCAACGCATCGATTTCAGATAGCGGCATAATGGCGGTGTGGGGTATTTTCCCATCGGCGCGCAGGACACCAATTTTGTCTTCACCAAGGCAGAGATACGTCGATCTCGATCTTCCATAATTCCCGGCGAAGGCAGGAGATACCACACAGTAGGGGAATGAATGAAATGATGTGGTGAATGATTGTCGCGCGTTTTCCCGTACTTCATCAAGAGAGTGTATGACGTCCGACCATGTTGCGATGGCACCATCACGCATCATAGTGGGAGCTCCTCAGTGTTCGCTGTAGATACACAACAATAGACGCTCTCATATTCATCCTCCTGGTTGATGCTCAACTCTGTGAGGCCCTTCCCAGGAGTCATTATCCGATGTTCGGCGCTTGATGGCGGACTCCATCGCCATACAAAATGCTATTGTCAGTTAAATCTCGCGTCAACTAGCGTGGTTCCGGAATATATGGAGTGAGGTTTTCAAGCGTGAGCGCGATTGAGTTCGGAAGGTGTGCTGTATAGCATTCATATCGAGCGCAAATGTAATGGGAATCGACCGCATATCTTTTGCCATTGCTTGACCAGCAGCGATGAATACTTCATAGTAAAGAAGATATTCAGCATCTATCCAGCAGAAAGGAGGAATTGTCATGAACGACTCGGACGGCAGTCATAGTTGTTGCATTTGCACCGAGCCCGAAGATCCATTCCCGCGACAATCCACCAGACAGCTGGCTCGCAGAAAGGCGCTCTGTATCGCACGGTAATTCTCCCGCCTCTCTCACCTCCCGCTGTCGTGGAACGCGGTAACATTTTGAGGTGAACTATGACTTTTTTCTCCCCTTTTAAACATTTTGCCAAGAAAAAGGCTGATGTAAAGAACGGTACGGTTTCTAGCCTAGAAGAAGAGCGCCTGATCCACCTGTGTACTATTCCTCAATCGGAGGCATTTTCGGAACTCAAGACCGATCAGGGCGGTCTCTCAGAAAAAGAGGCGAACCATCTTCTTTCCGAGTACGGCAAGAATGAACTCCTGCAGACGCGGCAGTTGAGTTTTTGGGCCGATATGTTCGAGCGGTTCAAAAGCCCGCTTGTCATTCAGTTATTGTTGATCGCAACGGTTTCAGGCCTCATTGGGCAGATGACCTCCACGATCATCGTGAGTCTCATGATCGTGCTCAGTGTGGGGCTCTCGTACATTCTCGATAGCCGCTCTGCGCGCGAGGTAGAGTCGCTCGGCAAACGCGTGCAGTCGCGCACGTATGTTCTTCGCGACGGGGTGGAGACGGAAACACGGATGTCGGAGGTAGTTCCGGGCGATATCGTGCTGCTTCAAGCTGGGGCAATCGTGCCTGCGGATGTGCGCATTATCTTCGCGAAGGACTTTTTTGTCAGCGAATCGGCGCTCACGGGCGAATCGATGCCGGTCGAAAAGACAGCGATACCACCCACTCAGCAACCTCGTGCTGCAATCGAGCTTTCCAACGCCTGCTTTATGGGCACGAGCGTCACAAGCGGCACGGCCCGGGCCCTTGTCATCACCACGGGCACCAAGACACTCTTTGGTGCGATCTCGAAGAAGTTGAGCGAGCGCCGCGAAGAAACGAGCTTCGACCTCGGTGTGCGCTCATTCACCTGGCTCATGATCAGGTTCATGCTCGTGATGGTCAGCACGGTGTTCTTGATTGTGGGACTCACGAAGGGCAACTGGCTCGAAGCGCTCCTCTTCGCACTGTCGGTTGCTGTTGGGCTTACTCCCGAGATGCTTCCAATGATCGTCACCGTGAATCTTGCAAAGGGTGCGCTCGCGATGGCCAAGAAGAAAGTCAACGTTAAAAAGCTCCCATCGATACAGAATCTCGGCGCGATCGACATTCTCTGCACCGACAAGACCGGTACGCTCACGCAAGATCGCGTTGTCCTCGAACATCATGTCGATATCATAGGCAACATGAGCGATGAAGTCTTAAATTATGCTTATTTAAACAGTTACTTTCAAACGGGGCTCAAGAACCTTCTCGACCGCGCGGTGATCGAGCACACCGACCTCAATGTGGACGAGTGCAGGCTCGTCGACGAACTCCCCTTCGACTTCCAGCGAA
>CAYXOW010000010.1:7737-7970 GCA_964466815.1 uncultured Treponema sp. | reverse complement strand
AGGGTGCGGTTGAGGAAATATATTCATGCTGTACTCAATATCAGATCGACGAGGACATCTATCCTCTCATTGATTTGATTCGGGCTGATCTCTTCGAAGAGGTTGAGAAGCTCAACCGTGAGGGATTCCGCGTACTCGGTATCGCGTACCGCGAATTCCCACGCACGAAGACGACCTTCTCGGTCCAGGACGAAAGTCAGCTTGTGCTGCTCGGCTATATCGCCTTTATGGAT
>CAYXOW010000010.1:0-7713 GCA_964466815.1 uncultured Treponema sp. | reverse complement strand
GGCTATCCAACTGCTTTCTAAGGCTGGAGTGCGGATTAAAGTGCTTACGGGCGACAACGGCCTCGTCACCGAGAAAGTGTGCAACGACGTAGGCATTCCCTTCAGCAGCTCGATGACGGGCAGCGAAATCAGCGCGCTCGACGATGATGCATTTTCGGCCAAGGTCAAAGAATGCGATGTCTTTGTCAAACTGACACCGAGCCAAAAAGAGAAGATTGTGAAGGAACTTCGGCGCCAAGGGCACGTGGTCGGGTTTATGGGCGACGGTATCAACGACGCGACAGCTCTCAAGGCCGCGGATGTCGGCATTTCGGTCGATTCCGCCGTCGACGTGGCGAAAGAGGCAGCCGACATTGTGCTTCTCGAAAAGAGCCTCCTCGTACTTGAAGAGGGCATCGTGGAAGGCCGGCGTATATTCGCGAACATCATAAAGTACATCCGCATGGGCGCGAGCTCCAACTTCGGCAACATGTTCAGTGTGCTCGGCGCGAGCTATCTCTTCCCCTTTCTCCCCATGCAGCCGCTGCAAATTCTCACGAATAACCTGCTGTACGATTTCTCTCAGACAGGCATTCCCATGGATAACGTCGACCCGGAACTCGTCGCGCGCCCCGTGAAGTGGGATATCAGAAATATCAAGCGCTTTATGCTCTTTATCGGTCCCATAAGCTCGATCTTCGACTACGCGACTTTTGCCCTCATGTGGTTCTTTTTCGGCGTGGTCGCATATCTCAACCCCAGCCTTGGCCCATCTCAGAAGGATTCTCTGATGCGCCTCTTTCAGACAGGGTGGTTCGTCGAGTCGCTCCTCACTCAGACTTTAATCGTGCACATCATTCGAACGAGGAAAGTGCCATTTTTCCAGAGTCGGGCATCGGCGCCGACGATGCTCACGACACTTGCGGTGATGGCCATCGGCGTGTGGCTGCCGTATTCACCTTTTGCGAAGATGCTTGGACTTCTCCCGCTTCCGGGGATTTACTGGCTTTGGATTGCGGGTTTTTTGCTCACATATTCGATCATCACGCACCAGGTAAAGCGATGGTTTATTCGACGTTTTGAAGGAGTTTGATCATGGATTCGATACTCGACGCGCTCCAAGAAGGACGACTTTTCGAGCTTCCCGAAAATGATAAAAATCATGCGCTGCAGTTTCTTGCGCATATCATTGAAGCGTTCCCTCAGATTCCCACAGGCACCGACATTGTCGGCAGTGTCATGGCCCGGGAGAAATCGATGAACACCGCGCTGGGGCGTGGTTGGGCCTGCCCCCATGCGCGCGTCGACTTCGAGGAAGATCTTATGTGCGTCATCGGATGGAGCCCGACAGGAATCGACTATGGTGCTCCAGACGGCAACAAAGTCTCCATTATTACTATGTATTTCGTTCCGTCGAATCAGCGAAACCACTATCTGCGCGAAATTTCCATCATGGCGAAAGTGCTCAAGTCTCAACCGGAGAGCAATAGGCTCGCCAACATTCGGGAACTCAACGATGTGCGCAATTATCTGTTGGATATGATCACCGCGAGTAAGGAAACGATCGGACCCGATGCGCGCGCTCGCATGATACGCCTTCAGTCTAAGGCCGCCATCGCTTCTCAGCCTGTCTCGGAGCTCTCGAACTTCATCATTGAACCGGTTTCCATTATCGCGGGCTCGAATCTCAAGCCGGTAGTCCTCACGCAGAATCTTGAACTCATGAACAGCCTCGAAAAAATTCCCGATCTCACTGAGCGCCTCGATGCCGACGGATCTTATCAGAATGGGACGTGGAAAATTGTGCGCCGAAGCGTCACCGCCTATCAGGGAGGCCACAGCTTGTATGATTGCATTGCGCTTATGGCGGCGAAGGGGCCGCAAAAATAAGCGCGGCTAGGGCCAACTGCGGTGGCTTGGCTGCGCGTGCACGATTGGCGCCCATGAGGGCCTTAGCCTCTTTCACATTGTCTCTCTTGACATGCTCTTGCATTGTTTCTATATTCTGCAACAAAATTGCGATACCGAATATATAAAAACATATATATTCTGTCGCTCACTCACACCGCAAAGGAGTTTGCATGTCAATTAGAGAGAAGTTCGAAGCAATGAAGAAAAATGGGATCGAGGTTCCACGCCCCCTTGAGGTGCTCGGCGAACTCAACGAAAAGCTCGCGCTCGCGCACATCGACACCAAGGCTGCGACGTTTGTTCCTGGTGCACTGACGGCAAAGTACAAGGCTCTCATGGCCGTCTCGGCTGCGGTGGCGCTCGACTCCGCACCATGCATTCAGAATAATGTGAAGCTCGCCCGTCAGAACGGAGCGACAAAGGAGGAGATCATGGAGGCCATCGAAGTCGCTAGATTCGCGCGCGCGGCTACGATCATTTCCGCATCGGCGCCAGCCCTCGAGTGGCTCGCGAACCAGCCTGACTGAGAGAGGGAGTACAGCATGTCACTTACTGCGGCAATTCTCTTAAAAGGTTTGATCGCGGCGCTCATTGTCGGTTTTGTCACGGCATCCATCAAATCGTGGGTGGATCGCGTCTTTCTGGTCATCATGCTGGTGAGCATAGTGGGTGTGCCGATAGGTGCTGCGATTGTGGTGAATCTCGGTGTCGTGGCCCTCGCGGCTCTGTTGATGGTTTTTAGGCAGCGGAAAATGCTTCAGGGCGCGATCCCCGGCGGCAGCGCCGAGTGGTACCTCGTCGTGATTCCCGCGGTACTCGGCGGAATCGGAGGGCGCCTTCTCTCCGCGCAGCTCTCACCCTTGTTCCTCCTTGGGGCACTGGGGGTCTATGCAATTTTGGTGGGAACCCGCATCCTTGTGATAAAGCCACTCAAAGAGAGAGAAACGAAGGCGCATCCTGCATGGATGACTCCGGTCAGCCTAGGAAGCGGGCTTCTCACGGGAATTCTCTCCGCGGGCGGTAAGCCCTTCGCAGTACCGCTGTATAATAATGCGATGGGCCACCACCCACAACGCGCGTATGCGTTCGCGTCGCTCGGTGTCGCATCTGCGGCATTTTCGGCGATAGCTACCCAATTCGTCGTGCTTGGGGCTCCATCGGTCCCGGAACTCTTGCTTTCCGTGTACGAGTTTGCCCTGGTGACACTCGTGGCGATGCTCGTCAACAAATTCTGGACCGAGAAACTCAACAAGGTCGTGAACCTCATCATCGCCCCCATTCTTATTGTCGTCGGAATTCGCTTCATCATCATGGCGCTCGCGCGATAGAAGAAGGGGGAGCCATGCAGAGCGTGCTCTTTCTTTGCGTCCACAATTCCGCCAGGAGTCAAATGGCGGAAGCCTTTCTTAAAAAGTACGGCGGCGACCGTTTTCTGGTCGAAAGCGCAGGGCTCGAACCGGGGAAGCTCAATCCTTATGTTGTGCGGGCAATGGCTGAGGTCGGCATCGATATATCGAAGAATCGGACGAAGAGCGTGTTTGATCTCGCGAACGCAGGAAAATCCTACGATGTCGTAGTGACCGTCTGTTCCAAGGAAGCGGCCGAATGCTGTCCGGTATTCCCTGGCCGAGCCGAAAAAATGCACTGGCCCTTCGACGATCCTTCCAGCTTTACCGGCAGCGATGAAGAGATTATGGAAGGAGTTCGGCGCGTGCGCGATCAGATCAAAGCGGCGATAATCAGCTCTTTTTCGCTATAGATTCATTTCCCGATAGTACTCGATGAGCAATGAGATATGATGCGCGGACTTCGAGAGCTTGGGCAACACGATTTCCATCTGTTTGATGCGGCGCAATTTTCGATTGTTTGAGTGTCATTTTCCTTTTTCGTGAAGATAGTTCGTCACATCGGCGTTGTAGATAGCGCTCTCTATGTGAAAATAAGCCCACGGAGAACCCTGATCGAGCCACATCGCCGAGCCTGAGGCGATGACCTTGCCTTTTCTCGAAGAGGGCACCTGTTCGCTTCTCGTAATCCAGAGGATCTTCGGTTTGTCCGCTCCGGCTTCGCGATAGCGCATCGCTTCCATACTATCGATAAGGCCGGTATTCGGATTGAAGCGCACCACCAAGGTCTGGGTGTCTGCGTCGAAAGGGACGCGCAACAGTGCGGTTTCGTCGTCGATGGCTTCCCAGCGGACGCGCATCGGTAATCCACACCGAGGGGAACCATGCCGCTTCCGCCCAAAGTGCAAGATTCGCGCCTTGATTGGTGTTGGGGTCGTTGAACAAATTCCCCATCGGCGACTCGAAGAAGCTCTTGCCATCCGCATATCCCTCGTTCACCTTGAGAAAAGGGATGCCAAACCATGTAGTCTCGAAGTAGTGGCGGTAGCTCTTTCCGCTATCGTGAATAAAGACGAAGCGCGCCGGCAGCCAAAATCCGAAGGGACGAATGCGTCCGCGCCCATACAAGACCACCGATTGTATATCTTCGATCCCTTCTGGCGCAAATGCTTTAAAAAATCGTTGGACTGGGGTGGGGAACCGATCTGGAATCGTGACCTTGGATAGAGCTGTTCCTTTCAGAGTCATGAGTTCTCTTTCCCGAAAAGGTGTTGGCGGAACCTGAAATCCGATCGCTACGATCGCGATAATCGCACAGAGTATGAGCGCGACAATACCAAGCGTATTCATGTGTTGCTACTTCCTTTTGAAATCATAATTCTATTGAGTCATGTTTGAGGGGATTTCTGTATACCAACTCTAAGCTAGCGATTCTGCACTATGCAGCGGTGCACCAGCAATGCATGAGCCCACCGTCGATCGCGGCCAAGGAGCTGATTTACGCCTGGCTGAGCTCCTTGTACACGTTCTGGTACTTCTCGTGGATCATTTTTCGGTCGAATTCATTGAATTCGGCGAGCAGCGCCTGGAGCTCGCCGGCGCTGAAGTACGGCTCGGTATTCGGAAAGAAAATCTTGTCTTCTTTTTCGATATGCACAGGATAGAAGGCGGCGAGCCAGTCGACGATGTTGGCGATCTCGAACGCGGCAGCCTTTTCCCCCCGCTTGAACTTCTCGTTGAACTCGCGAATCGCCTTCACTTTTGCCCGCGCTTGTGCATGCTCGTCGATGAGTTCCGCCATCATGCGCGCATCGGAAGGATTCAGTTTCATGGTCGCGAGTTTCCTGAAGAGTATCTCTTCTTCCTTGCCGTGGTGGGTTCTGTCAGCGTAGACGCGAATGAAATCGACCACCCCATCGATGAAGAGAGGATCGAAGGTTTCCGCGGTCATCGTCTTTGCTTTATTGTTCGCTACGATCAGCATTTTCTCGATGAGTCGGTGTTCGATCATGAGCATGCCTCTGGGTTTCATCGTTGCCTCCCGTTGAAGATAAAATCTTCTACCGCCTCATACTAAGGTGTCCGCGCGGCGATGTGAAGAAGGCGCGGTGGGATGAGGAGAGTGGAGCTTGCTAACCGTGAAAACTCTATTCCTCCACCGTCGGTGATGGGTCGAGCTCGGAGGGGGGTGCCGACGAGGAGGATTCTTTTTCTGCCCGCTTTTCGGCCTTTTTCAGCATTTTTTCTTCGCGCTTCTGCTTCTTGGCGAGTTCGCGCTGTCGTTTTTCGAAAGCATAGTTCGGTTTCATGGTAAAGGCCTCCAAGCGGTAGTTTTTTATACGCTGGTCTTATATCAGTATGAGCTCCTGTAGCGATCGCGACCGCCTCGATCATCGCGTGGTTTGTCGAGTGCTTCGTTCGCCTTGACGACACGACCATCAAGCTGCTGGCCATTGACGCCCGCAATAGCGGCCTGTGCTTCGGCGTCGTTGCTCATTTCGACAAAACCGAAACCCTTTGATCTGCCGCTCGCGCGGTCCATGACGACACGAGCCGATTCGACGGTTCCATAGGTCTCGAAGCGCTGTCGCAGCGAGTCTTCGGTCGTGGAGTAGCTCAGATTTCCTACATAGATCTTCTTGCCCATAGTGGCATTCCTCTTTCCAGGTTCTCGCGCGGTACTGCCCTGGTGGGAGCGGGCGAAGCCTGGTCTTGAATTGCGTACATGCGCGAGATGCGCACGGCGATCATAGTGGGCGCGCTGCCTCATATGATCTGGAAAGCTCTCGGATTCTCGGTTTGGCGGAAACTTTTCGGTAGGATACACATGCATGAATGAGCAGTGAAAAGCGGCGGCAACGTTGTCTCTTCCATCTCTCTGTAGTCCATCATACAGTATTTGAATATAAATAGCACCTGGGGAGGTCCGGGTTAGGAAAGACTCGTGATCGATCAATAATATCAGTTTTTTCCTTGCGGATTTTAAGAACTGCACCTACAATCTCAATGTAAAAGATTTCTTGCAGGAGGTGCTTCCATGAAAATGAAACGAGGATTGCTGCTTGCGATCGCGATCGCAATGTTAGCGCTACCGGTGTTCGCCAAGGCCGGCCAAACACTCGTCGTCTACTCCAGCGTCGATGAAGTGAACGCGAAGAAAATCTTCGACGCCTTTACTGCGCAAACCGGCATCACCGTGCAGTTTGTACAGCTCTCTTCAGGACCCGCATACGCGCGGATCAAGGCCGAAGCCGCCAATCCGCAAGCCGATGTGTGGTTCGGCGCGCCGAGCGAAAACCACATCGTGGCGAAAGAGGAAAAGTTGACCGTGGCGTATAAAGGACCCAATTTCGACAAACTCGGAAAGGAATTCAAAGAGCCTGACGGCTACTGGCGTAGCTTCTACATGAACCCGATGGCGTTCGCCGTCAACAAGGAAGTGCTCGCGCGCATGGGGGCTCCGAAACCCACAAGCTGGGCCGATCTTCTCAACCCCGCCTATAAGGGCCAGATCCAAATGCCTTCCCCGCAGTCTTCCGGCACCGCGTACAACATCGTCGCATCGCTCGTAGTGCTTATGGGCGAAGATAAAGCATTCGACTATATGAAGAAGCTCGCCCCGAACGTTCAGACCTACACTTCCTCGGGAACTGCGCCCTCGAAGGCGGTTCAGGTCGGCCAGTGCGCCATCGCGCTCCAGTTTACTCCCGCATTCTTCGAAGCGATCGACAAGGGTTTCCCCATTGAAGTCATTTTCCCGAAGGAGGGGGTGTGGTTCGAGGCGCCTGCAGTGTCGATTCTGAAGGGAGCGAAAAATCTCGAGGCCGCTCAGACGCTCGTCGATTGGCTCTCCTCAGTGCAGGGGCAGAAGGTCTATACGGAACAAAAGACGTACTTCTACCCTGTTATTCCTGGTGTTCCGCTCGGGCCCGGAATGCCCGCATTCGAGACGCTCAAGACCATCGATGTGAATGTGATCTGGGCCGGAGAGCAGAAAAAGCACCTCGTCGATCGCTGGGTAAACGAAGTACTCAGCGCAAAGTGAGCGTGTGATGCGTTCTATCGGGTCGGGGGCGGCAGCCGATCTCAGGCGAGCCGCCCGCGATCCGGTGTTGCTGGCGGCAATACTGCTGGTCACCGGATCGCTTTTGCTATTTGTGGTCTATCCGCTTGTGTCGGTGGGGGCGGCGAGCCTCGACACGGGAGGCGGTACACTGGGGTTCAAAGTCTACGCCGATGTCGCGAAGTCCGCATATATCCGCAAGGCGTTTTGGAACAGCCTCATGATGAGCACGTTGACGGCGTTCATCGGAAGCCTCCTCGGCTTTATCTTCGCCTTTGCGGTGGCGCGCGCTAAAATTCCTTTCTCCAAGTTTTTCAACACAATCGCGGTGATTCCGATCGTGTCGCCGCCGTTTATCGGCGCGCTCGCGATCATCATGCTCTACGACTTTCTCTACTACGGCATGCACCGCCT
>CAYXOW010000009.1:28806-30791 GCA_964466815.1 uncultured Treponema sp. | reverse complement strand
GGAACATCGGCATTTCCGCACACATCGACTCGGGAAAGACCACGCTCTCGGAGCGCATTCTTTTCTATTGCCGAAAGATTCACGCAATTCACGAAGTGAGAGGCAAAGATGGCGCGGGCGCCACGATGGACTCCATGGACCTTGAGCGTGAGCGCGGCATAACCATTCAGTCTGCCGCAACGAATGTTCAGTGGAAAGACTATGTGATCAATCTCATCGACACACCGGGACACGTCGACTTCACGATCGAAGTCGAGCGTTCGCTCCGCGTACTCGATGGGGCGGTGCTCGTCTTATGCTCCGTCGCAGGCGTGCAGTCGCAGTCGATCACTGTGGACCGCCAGCTCAAGCGCTACCACGTGCCGAGGGTCGCCTTCGTCAACAAGTGCGACCGCACAGGCGCCAACCCTTTCAAGGTCAAAGCCCAGCTCGCCGAGAAGCTCGGCCTCAATCCTGCCTTCATAACCCTGCCTATTGGCCTTGAGGATAAATTCGAGGGCGTCATCGACCTCATCGATATGAAAGCGGTATATTTCGACGGCCCGAACGGCGAAGATCTTCGCTACGCCGAGATACCCTCGCATCTTATGAGCGATGCGGAGAAGTATCGAGAAGAACTGCTCGATGCGGCTTCGATGTTCTCAGACGAACTCGCCGAGGCCTACCTCGAAGGCACTCCCACCAAAGAGCAGCTTCTCAGCGCGATCCGCGTGGGCACCATCGAAGAGAAGCTGGTGCCGGTGTTTGTAGGATCGGCATATAAAAACAAGGGTGTTCAGATTCTCCTCGACGGCGTCATCAATTTCTTGCCGGACCCCTCCGAACGAAAGAATATCGCGCTCGATCTCGACAAGAACGAGGCAGAGACCCAACTCACCGCGGACGACAAGGCTCCCACCGTCGCGCTCGCCTTCAAACTCGAAGACGGACAGTACGGCCAGCTCACCTACGTGCGCATCTACCAGGGTATGATCAAGAAGGGCGACGAGCTCTACAACACGCGCGCCCGCAGAAAATTCAAAGTCGGCCGCCTTGTGCGCATGCACGCAGCCTCGATGGAGGACATCCAGGAAGGCAACTGCGGTGACATCGTCGCCCTCTTCGGCATCGAGTGCGCGTCCGGCGACACATTCTGCAATCCCGATCTCAACTATGCCATGACGAGCATGTTTGTGCCCGAGCCGGTCATCTCCCTCGCCATCAATCCAAAAGATACCAAGAGCTCGGATCAGATGAGCAAGGCGCTCAACCGCTTCACCAAAGAAGATCCTACCTTCCGCACCTACGTTGACCCGGAATCGAACCAGACTATCATTCAAGGTATGGGTGAACTCCACCTCGAAGTGTACATCGAGCGCATGCGCCGCGAGTACAAGTGCGAGGTGACTACAGGCATGCCGCAGGTCGCGTACCGCGAGACCATCACACAGCGTGCGGACTTCAACTATACCCATAAGAAACAGACCGGTGGCTCAGGGCAATACGGGCGCGTTGCGGGCTACATCGAGCCGCTCAAAGACGAGGTCTACGAATTCGTCGATCAGATTAAAGGCGGCGCAATTCCTAACGAATTCATTCCATCGTGCGATAAGGGCTTCCGTGCGGCTATCGAAAAGGGTACGCTGATCGGCTTCCCCGTCACGAACGTACGCTGTCTCATCAACGATGGACAAAGCCACCCTGTAGACTCTTCCGATATCGCATTCCAGCTCGCCGCGATCGGCGCATTCCGCGAGGCATACGAGAAGGCAAAACCAGCCATTCTCGAGCCTATTATGAAGGTGGTCGTTGAAACGCCCACGGAGTTCCAGGGCAACGTGTTCGCGTCGCTCAATCAGCGCCGTGGTATCATTGTGGCGAACACCGAAGACGGAACTTTCTCGCGTGTCGAAGCAGAGGTACCGCTCTCCGAGATGTTCGGGTACTCAACTGTCCTCCGCTCGCTGACCCAGGGCAAGGCTGAATTCTCTATGGAATTCGAGAAG
>CAYXOW010000009.1:28543-28766 GCA_964466815.1 uncultured Treponema sp. | reverse complement strand
GGAACTGCGCAAGGCTTACCTCGAAAAGCGCAAAAAGGATCAAAAGTGAAATCGCCCAGCTCTCAAAACTGGGGTATACTAACGATAAAGGAGCGCACATGCTGAAAGAAGAATTCATTCAGAAGAGCCCCGTGCGAATTTTTGAGAAATCGATTGAGGGCGGTTTGCACGCGGGCAATATCGGCGTGCTTGCGAGTAAAAAGGGCATCGGTAAAACATCCGT
>CAYXOW010000009.1:24923-28507 GCA_964466815.1 uncultured Treponema sp. | reverse complement strand
GCAGGGTGAAAAAGTCATCCATGTCTCTTTCAACGCCCACACGAGCTATATCATTTCTTGGTATGAAAATATTTTTAGCGAAATCGCGCGCCGAAAGAATCTCGAGAACATCGACGATATTAAGGAGCAGCTAGTCCGCAACCGCATGATCATGAATTTCACGCAAGAGGGTGTTACCGTCGATCAGATTACACGCACCATCAAAGCGCTCATCGTCGATGGCGGATTCAACGCAAAGACCGTGATTGTCGATGGATTCGACTTCACGAGGGCGACCACAGAGCGTTTCGAGAAGGTTAAAGAGTTCCTCAAAGAGATGCAGCTCGAAGCCTGGTACACCTGTACGCTTACGGAGACTGAGCCTGTTCTCGATTCGCAGGGCGTTCCTATCGTGCTCCGCAGCATCGAGCCGCTGGTGTCGGTTGTGGTCGTGCTCGAGCCAAAGAAAGATTTTATCCACCTGCGCGTCGTGAAAGACCATGAGCGTCGCAATCCGAGCGACATGAACCTCATGCTCGATCCGCGCACGCTCCTGATCGCGGAAGCCTGATTTTTTCAAGAGCGACACGCGGCGCGTGCGCGGTGTTCCAGAGTAGCGTGACTCAATGCGCCTCCTCTAAGGGGGCGCATTTTTATATGCAAAATGAGCGCCACCGTTCAGTGTGCGGGGACAAAGCTGAAACTATCGACGATGACCACTATACTGCCATCTTTATTACCTGGTGGCTTTCCATCCACAAGGTAGAGATTGATGTGGAGCGGCGCACTCGGTTTTGGAATGAGCTTAGCGTCGGTAAAACTCCATTTGCTCACAAGGCGAGCGTCGCCGGCCGGTGGTCGATCGCTGTAGCCGAGCCATGAGGCAAATTCCACACTGTCTTTAGTCCACACGAACTGCTGCGTCGAGGGGCCTTCGAGGAGCGCAGCGCTGAAGGATGCGAGGTGACCATCTTGTTCGTAGGGCTGCACGACGAATTGACCGCTCGGTGGCGCGCTTCTCCCGTCGGCACCCCAAGAAGAAAACTCAATGTCGATCTCGCGATTGTGATACCAACCAGTCTCGCTGTAGGTGAAAAGGCCGAGCACAAGGTCGGGGTGAAGCCGCGCGAGGGGTGTACGGATATGAAAGGTGTAGGTACCGTAACCAAGCGATTTTAGCGTCCACATTTCAGCTGAGTACCATATGCCGTCGCTGTAAGAGAGAGAAAGCCGCACACCTCCGTCGGGAAGCACCTCGACGCTCCTGCCAAGTCCCGCAAAGTAGTTGTTCATCGGACCCTCTGGCTCATTCGTTTCGCGTATGTACCAATCGTAGCCGGAGAACTTGATGCGCGGCCGATACACCGCAGAAGCAGTGCCAAGCAACATCAGCAAGAGCAGCGCTAAAGGCACGATTCTGCGAATGTTCATAGGGCTGCGATGACTTCTGTCGACTCGCGCATAAAGACGCCAATCGGGTCGTGCGCTTCGCCGAAGAGATTCGCCATGAGACGGCGGATCTTGGCGCGACCACGGAAAAAAACGACGATTTTTCTTGATGAGAGTAGGGCATCGGAAGAGAGCGTCATGCGCCGCTTCGGTTCTGTCGGAGCTTCGGTAAGACGCACGAGATGCTCTGGGAATGACACAAGATCATCAGGCGAGAAAAGACCTGCGCTGTGTCCATCCTCCCCCATACCGAGGAGCACGAGATCGAAGAGCATCCCTTCGGGCTCGCCACCCTCTTTCCGGACATGAGACCGAGCTTTAGCGCGCACACGTGTGAGCTCGCCTTCGTATGCTGAAGCAGCTGTGTCTCGCGGTCCAGGCGGCCAGAGGTGAAGCGTCAGTGGAAGTCCACGAAAACAAGCGGCGATCATCTCAGAATTTCGCACTCCACTATCCTGGACTGCCTCGCGTTCGTCGCCCACCCACAAATGTACATCTCGTTTTGTCAGAAGCGCGCTGAAATCCTCGCTTTGCGCGAGGCGCTCATAGAGCGGCTTCGGCGTGCTTCCGCCCGAGAGGCATAGGTGTACTTCCTGCCCAGCGCTGCAGGCCGATATCAGCGCCGCGCGCGCCGCGTCCAACCATATCTCTTCCGATTCGCACACCTGGAGTATCACCGCGGCCCTCACTTTTCCGCAGCTTCATGCGTACGCGCGCGCAATTCCTCGAGAGAAGTGCCCGCTGGATACATGCAGAGTCCGCCCTGCGCGGGATCGGCGCTTGGGTCGACAGAGGCCCACGCTGCCTCGAGTCTATCGATGACCCTCCAGGCGAGCATCGACTCATCCGCTCGGATAAAGAGTGTGGAGTCGCCCGCAAGCGCGTCGAGAATCAACCGCTCATAGGCCTCGGGAAAATAATCGGAAACCTCGCGGTACGAAAAGCGGAGTGTGTTGGAACGAATCGCAGGCTCACCAGGCACCTTTGCATTGAAGGAAAGCCAGATTCCCTCATCGGGTTGCACCCGTACAGTGAGACTATTAGGCGCGAGCAAGTCCCCGCAGAGTGCCGCGAAGAGCGCACTTGGCGGCCGCTTGAAGTAGAGCACGATCTCGCTATATTTTTCGGCGAGCGCTTTGCCGGTGCGCAGGGTAATCGGCACGCCGGAAAAACGCCAATTCTCGACCGAAAGCTCCAGCAAAGCGAAGGTTTCAGTCTGCGAATTGGGCTTCACTTTTGGTTCGTCGCGGTAGTCTGGAAGCAATTCTCCCTGCGCACTCATACCAGCCCGATACTGCCCTCGCCTCGAGCGCCGCAGAAGCTCATCGCGAGAATACTCTGGAATCGCGCGCAGCACTTTCACCTTCTCGTCGCGGATGTGCTCCGGCGAGAGGGTCGCAGGCGGCTCCATCACGGTGAGACACAGCAGCTGCGTGAGATGGTTCTGAAGCATGTCGCGGGCGGCGCCGAAGCCATCGTAATAGCCTCCGCGCGTGCCTATGCCTTCCTGCTCCGCCACAGTGATCTCGATGCGCTCAATGTAATTGCGGTTCCATACCGGCTCAAAAATCGTGTTCGCGAATCGAAAGTGGAGAAGATTCTGAACGGCCTCTTTGCCAAGGTAGTGATCGATTCTGTAGATGTCCCGCTCGTCGAACCAGCGGTGAAGCGAGGCCGTGAGATTGGCTGCAGAAAGTTGGTCCTTCCCATAGGGTTTCTCGACCACGAGGCGCCGCCAACCCTTTCGACCGGAGTCGCGCGCGCAGCCCGCACGCCCGAGATTCTCCGCGATCACCGGAAAGAATTCGGGCGTGACCGCCAGATAGTAGAGCACATTTTTCGGAAGTTCAGCACCGCTTGGGAAGCCCATAAGCACGCTGGTATCGCGATCGACGACGAGGCGGCGTATCGAATCGTAGCTCGAGGCATCCTCGATATCATTTTTCAGATAGAAGATACGCTGTTCGAATGATTCCCAGGTGCCGGCGCGTGCCTCGCTCTGGTGCCTACTGTGCGCGTGACAGGCTTCGCGCAGAATCGCTCGAAACGACTCGGTGTCGTAATCCCGGCGCGCTGCTCCTATCATAATGAGCTTTTCAGGAAGCTGATGTTCCAGATAGAGATCGTAGAGCGCGGGAAAAATTTTCCGATTCGCA
>CAYXOW010000009.1:23403-24905 GCA_964466815.1 uncultured Treponema sp. | reverse complement strand
TCGCCAGAAGCGCCGAAGACAACGAAAATTGATGGTTCGGGTGAATAGCGCGATGTGTCCAGACGGCAGTATGTTGTGGAGGTTTCTGTACTCATAATCTTATACTATAGCAGATTTCATCGCGCAGCGCGAAACGTGAGCGCGTGGATTATCGAAATCGCGCGCGCGTACGACTCCCATCACTCAATCTTCACCGTCGCGCCATCGGCAATATCTTCAGATTTCTCCGAAAACCAGTTGAAGAAGAGCGTCTCTTGGCCCGATACAATCTGCCGCACCGAAGTTGGCGTGAATCCTACTGCACCCGCAAAATCCTCGTCTGCGGAAAGAAAACCGCACTCCCAACCGGCTCCGAGGAAGCGCCCGAGCATCGGCTTCAGTTCAGAGTAGAGCGCTCGAGCCTCTTCGGGATTCGCAAGCCGCTGACCATAGGGAGGATTCGCGAGCAGCACTCCTCTCGTCCTCACAGGTGACATCTCGCGGGCATCTGCCACTGAAAATTGTAAGAACTCGCTGATTCCCGCCAATTTCGCATTGCTCTGAGCGAGGGAGATCGCTCTGCCGTCGATATCCGACAATAGAATATCCGTCCGAATATCTTTACGTGCCTGCTGCCTAAAATACACGCGCACATCCTCAATTCTATTGGCATCCATACCGGGGAACCGCTCAAACGCAAAATTCCGCTTGATCCCAGGCGCGCTGTTGCAGGCGTAGAGCGCAGCTTCTATTCCGATCGTTCCTGAACCGCAAAAAGGATCCACAAAGGGCCGAGTCCTGCTCCACCCCGCGAGAAAGAGCATCGACGCCGCTATTGTTTCTTTGAGCGGCGCAGCGTGCGTCATGCGACGATACCCACGACGCGAGAGCGCCTCGCCCGAAGTGTCGATTACGACCTGCCACCAATCATTGTCGCCGTACACACGAACTTCAAGCGTTGCACCAGTCTCCGACATTTTTCGCACATGAAATCGCTCCATGAGCTTCGAGTAGATCGCCTTTTGTGTCATACCTTGAAGTGCGGCCTGGGCGTGGAGAGCGCAGGTATGGGTCCGTACGCGCTCTACGATAAGTTTGGTATCTCTTGTAAAATAATGATCCCAAGGAATCGATGCGATTCCCTGATAAAAGCTGTCGAAATCGCTGGCCTTAAACTCTCCCGCCACAAGGAGCACTCGGTCGGCTGTGCGCAGTCCGATATTCACTTTTGCCAAATCTTCGACAAGCTTATCCGCCGAGACATTGAAAACGACCCGGCCTGCACCTCGCGCCACATCGTGGAATCCGAGATGCGCCAAATCGCGCGCCAGCACTTTTTCGAGACCGATCGCGCACACCGCGATCGCACGCATTGTTGTCGTCACAGTCAAAGTATGCACAGCCGTCACAGGAATGACAAGCTCCGGCACCGCATATGTCCTTAGCGCGAACCCCGTGTCGACATGCCGAGCTGGCGCGCCTTGACATTTCCGCGCCAAACACGTTAATATGCCCAGGCATTT
>CAYXOW010000009.1:13665-23384 GCA_964466815.1 uncultured Treponema sp. | reverse complement strand
TATGAATGGCATTCATAAGGTCGAGGGTTCAATTCCCTCCACCTCCACGAGTTAACAAGCTGTCCCTTATGGACAGCTTGTTTGTTTTAGATCCACCTCGCATCACCTATAGTTTGAAGTGCTTGCTGCCTAGTGTTCCATGCCCGCAATATTCAAGATACAATATTCTTGGAGGATGAAATGCAAAACTTTGAGTGGATCACTCCCACAAAAGTCATTTTTGGGACCGGAATTCTCAAGAGGCTTGGCACAGAAACCGCTCGGTACGGTACACGAGCGCTTTTCTTGTACGGAAAAGAAAGCATTAAAAAAAGCGGACTCTATACGCAGATTATCGATCAATTCAACAATACTGGCATTTTTTTTGTAGAACACAGTGGTGTACAGCCGAACCCGAGGATATCTCACGCTGAAGATGGTGCACAAAAGATTCGGGAGCATGGGCTCAATATCATCGTGGCGGTCGGTGGTGGCAGTGTTATCGATGAGGCAAAAGCTATCGCGGTTGCAGCCGTCAACAACGCGCCTCTCTGGGATTACTATATTAGAAATGCATCATTCCGCGATGCTCTTCCTATCATCGCAGTACAAACTCTCCCGGCAACTTCATCAGAGATGAATGCAGCCTCCGTTATGACGAACGAAGTGACGCACGAGAAATTTTCCATCCGTGGAGACAATCTTTTCCCAAAAGTCTCTTTCCTCGATCCTTCTCTGACGCTCGATATTCCTGTTCAGTATACCGCCTATGCGTGTACCGATATTCTCTCCCACCTCATGGAGGGATACTTTACCGCGACTGCCGATTTCCCACTCCAGGACGGTATGGTCGAAGGAGTCTGCAGAGCGGTGATGGATTCGCTGGAAATTATCTTGAAAGATCCCCGCAATATCGAAGCGCGATCCACAATCATGTGGGCAGCGGCGCTTGCCTGGAATGGACTTCTCAAAGCGGGAGTCGAGGGAGCTTCCATCCCGAACCATATGCTCGAGCACCCTTTGAGCGGATTCCACGACATTGCGCACGGTGCGGGACTCTCTATCGTCATTCCTGCGTGGTTAAAGTATAAAAAGCCCCAGATTACACACCGCATTCTGCTGTTCGGTGAGCGGATCTTGAGGATAGGGGACAGACTGAACAGCAAATCTCCTCTCGAAGCTGCAGATGAAGTAATCAAAGCGCTTGAAACATGGTACAAGCATATCAATACACCGATCCGCCTGCAGGAAGCCGGAATCACCGCGCTCGATGTGGATGCGTGCACGCAACAAGCAATGGCACTCAGTGTGCTCTGGGGAGTGCCTGGATATACTGAAAAGGACATACGAGCGATATATGCGCTCATGAACTGAAGCGTTCAGAAGTGCATCACTATTTCGTTCTTTTCCGAATGTGTTCACTGGAGGGTGGTCTGTATTCCTAAAGAAATATGAAGAGGATACCCGGCTGCGTAACTGGGCTGAAAGGCCCACGCTGCCTCGAGGGAGACTCGTGTATGAGTGGCACCGCCCAATCCCGCTAAAACCGCAGTGTCCGCAGAGAGCTTGGCAAAGACTGAGCCTAGCGCACCTATTGATCCAGCGATTTCAAGACCAGCGGTACGCAATCCCACGCTTCCTATAACGCGCCGCAACCCCAATGATGGTAAAAAGGGTAAACGCAACACTGAGTCAATTTCGAAGTCGAACAGTCGAGCTCCGACTTCTCCAAAGAGATACCAATTAGATAAAGCATTATAATCGCGGTACTCCGAATATTCGGGATAGGGCAAATCCGCCGCTGATATATGAAAGTTGCCGGCATGTTCAAGGAAACGAATACCGGGGGAAAATGCGATCCCTCCGAAAGGTGCAAATGCCCCATAGACCGAAGCTGATATAAAGGCCTTTAAAGAAGCCGAACCTGATAGAGCCACACCGCCGAAGCCTACATCGCTTGCGACTTCATATTCGATACGCGCAGAACTTGAAAAACCACGCTCAGTATAAGGTGGATCGCGAGTATTGAATAAGCTTGCATACTCCACACTCAGCCCAGCAGAATAGGTCGCATAATCGAATGAAAAATTGAATACATCGTGAAGAGTATAATTGTTCCGTACCCCAGCGCAGGCAGCAAAAAGATTAGTAGACAAAACACGATATACGGGCACAAGAGTGCGATGCCATGCAACCAATGCGCCTAAAGAGGACCTCCTTGCAATCAGTGTTGTGGGTATCGCTTGATCTGAAACAGAAACTCCAAGTTGCCACGCACC
Source organism: uncultured Treponema sp. (assembly GCA_964466815.1). Taxonomy (GTDB): domain Bacteria; phylum Spirochaetota; class Spirochaetia; order Treponematales; family Rectinemataceae; genus Rectinema. The sequence goes on along the minus strand of CAYXOW010000009.1, from coordinate 21,126 downwards.
AGTGGCAAGGCGAAGCATCGCCGCGGCCGCTGGCCGCTGTGCCAACATATCCCATCCGCCAAAAAACGACCAGGAGAGCCGCTCTGTAATGTCGCTCGCATCAATACCAAAGCCTATACGCGAAGCAGTCACATAAGGGAAACGGCTTGTTGCGAAGGCCAAAGGGAATAACGACGCCACATTATTCGACTCAGCTGTCAAAGGATAATCGACTGAATCTATCGGGTGAGAGTTGATCCAATCGGAAAGAGAAATCCAAGATATCGAGCGTTCGGATGCATCAAATGATGCGAGATTAAAAAGACGCAGAGAAGAGCGCCCGTTCGCATTTGAGCCACGATACACGATATGACCCTCATCTAAGAAGATCGGTTCACTCACACCCCACGGAGGAGCACTCTTTTCCACCCTGAGTCGCCATGCACCATCCACATCCTCAAGGAGCGCGAGTCGCGACAATCCTTTTTCGGGAATAATCTGAAGCGCAAATTGGATCGAAGTGCTCCCATTAGCGTTTACCCTTCGATATCCTGGTGAAATCCAGCGCAGAGCACTATCACCTATTTCAGCTATCTCGATGCGACCGTCGGAGAGCCTTCTCGCAGGCGGGACAGCTGAACCGCATCGCATAAGACCATACACAGTATCAGTTTCTATATCTCGCCAAGAATCGTAAATAAAAAAGTCCGTGTTTGAATCGAAGTTCGAAGTACAGAGCGCTTTCCCCGGCTCGGGAATGGGCAGGTCATATGCGAGCTGAAGCTTTGTCGAATTGAAATCATAGGTATAGCGGGCAGGAATTTGTCGATTGTCGGGTGTGGTGCGGATCCAGTCGATGTCCAGACTCTGGAACTTTACGTTAAAAAAAATGTTACGTAAATTTCCGTCAGCGGCAAAAAGCCTCTCCCTCACCCCCTCTTCCCCCACATTGAGCGTATACACTCCCCTCTTCTCGAGGTCCACAAAAAAGACCTCTCCCCCACCAGCTCCAAGAGCCCCAACATATCCCTCAAAGAGCGCAACACTGCCATCGTCGCTTGTCTGTCCCAACCCTACATCGAGCCATGTTTGAAAATCTTTCCACACACTCTCAGCGGTTACTCCTGTGCATCGCTCAAGAATCCCATCGCTCGTGAGGGTACCATCGAATCCCTGGAACACATTTCCACTCGCAGACTCCTTCCAAAGCGTGGATACAATATCTGGGCCAAAGCGCACACTCAAATAATCCACAAAAAGGCCGCCATACAGGTAGGGCAAGTTCCCTGATCCATAAAAATCTTTGAGCCCCGAGACATCCCAGAGGTTTCGGGATATGTTTTTTGATCTCTCGAGCCTCACATACTCGAGTGCTGCTGGGTCGTTGAGTCTTCCTGCTTCTCCTCCAGAAAGCTCGCCTGTCTCCGTTTGCATGTCGTCTTGTTTATGGTTTTTAAGTCTACTCTCAATCCACACCGCGGTTCCTTCAACTATCGCCTGAGGCATCATCCAAACCTCAGGTGCAAGCCAATCGCCACCGATCCATGAGGCAAGTTTCCAGAACGCTGTTTTTTCGTTGAGAGTCACATAGTGAACAAGTTCATGTAAAAATACCGATCGAAGCTCGTCATCGAGAGTAGCGAGTTGGCTTCGAGGATCCGCCGCAGCCAAAAAAATGACGATTCTATTGGATGGATAGAGCGTGGTGAAACCATTGAGAGCATTTTCATAATCCGTAAGCAGCACTGGGATGCGAAACTTCGCAGCGTTCACTCCGAAAAAATCGAGGAGTTCCGCATATGTCTCGTCAGCAAGGGTCGACAATCTGAGAGCCTGGGGTCCCAGCGACCGAGGAGCATAAATATCGAAAGCCTTTGTCTGTATGCGATACAATGGCTCAAGCGTGGGCACAAGTTGCGCCTGAACCGCAGGAAGTGTCACAACAAGCAGCATGATGCTACATACAAAGCCTTTTGCCCTCACTTTGTCTCGCATAGCTCACTGTACCACAGCCGCAACCGCACTTTAACCGCTTCGGCCCTGCTTGACCCCTCTCCTCATGCCCACATATCATGCTTGCAACACATGAGCATGCCTACACACGAGCAACGACTGATACCGATTTCTTCACTCCGAACAGAGGAAGCCGGTCATATTCGCTATATTCTGATGGACATCGACGACACGCTTACCACCGATGGCAAATTGCCGGCCGAAAGTTACAGTGCACTCTGGCAATTGCACGATGCGGGCTTGAAGGTAATTCCTATTACAGGACGACCAGCTGGCTGGTGCGACCTCATCGCTCGCGAGTGGCCCGTGGATGGTGTCGTAGGCGAAAATGGAGCCTTTACCCTCTGGGAAAACAGCGGGCATCGACTTGCTTCGTTCATTCATCCCAAGGCAGTCAGCAACAGTGATCCACGCCTCATCGCACTGCGCGACGAGGTTCTCGCGCAGATTCCCGACGCTCGCCTCGCACGCGACCAATTTTCTCGGCTCTACGATATCGCGATCGATTTTGCCGAGGAAGAACCTCAGCTTCCTCTCTCAATGGCTCACGAAATTTTGTCCATTTTCCTTAAGGGCGGAGCCAACGCAAAGATTTCTTCGATTCATGTCAACGCATGGATGGGCAGTTACGATAAGCTTTCCATGGCGCTTCTCTATCTCACGACGCGCTTTGGCTACGACAATTCTCGGGATGTCGATACTGTCGTGTTTGTAGGAGATTCGCCGAACGACGAACCGATGTTTTCCCATTTTCCCATGGCGTGCGGCGTAGCGAATGTTTTGAAATATCGACATTTGATGCGCGCTTTGCCGCATTTTATAACACAGGCTGAATCGGGTGCCGGCTTCGCAGAGTTTGCAGCAACCTTTCTTTCTCGGATACGTAAAAACGCTATAAATTGACAGCTCTTTAAAAACTGCCTATAGTGACTTCTCAGGATCTGTATGGAGACTATAAAGAGCAAGTACGGCCACCTCGTCGGAGAGCTGATGACTCATGTGCCGCAAGAGGCACAGGTCTCCGAGTCCAATGTATATCAAGAGGGGATACGGTCCATACTGCCGTACATCGACACAATCATCGATGATTACCTCGACGACTCTTCATCCATCGAGGGGCTAGACCACCTCGAATCCTTACACAGGCACGCATCCCACGGCGAATCTTGTCTTCTCTTGATGGAGCACTACTCGAATTTCGACCTGCCAGTATTCCACTACCTGCTCAGGAAGGCGAGTACCGATGGGGACACGCTCGCCTCTGACATTGTGGCGATCGCAGGAATCAAACTGAACGAAGAGAACCCCGCTGTCCACGCCTTTGCGCGCGCGTACACCCGTATCGTCATTTATCCTTCGCGTTCAATGCAGATCATCAAAGAGAAGTTCAAAGATCCTAAAGAGCTCTATCAGGAGATGAAGCGAAGCCTCTCGATCAATCACGCGGCGATGAAAGCGCTCTCCAACGCTAAACAGAGCGGAAAGATGATACTCGTGTTCCCCGCAGGCACGCGCTATCGTCCGTGGGATCCTTCGTCGAAGCGAGGGGTGCGCGAAATTGCTTCGTATATCAAATCCTTTTCGAAATTTTGCCTGGTATCGATCAACGGCAATATACTCAGACTCAACCCCTCGGGCGATATGGGTGAAGATATCCTCCACCACGACTGCGTCATCTATAACGTGAGCCCCGTCCACGACAGTAAGGAATTTCTCGAGTCGGTGAAATACGACCTTCACTTTCGCGATGATAAGAAGCAGGCGGTCGTCGACACCATTATGGATCTTCTCGAATCGATGCACAAAGAGACTGAAAGTCGCTGTAGCGGCTGAATTTACCGCTCTCGCAGCCGCTTTACCGGATTTATGCCTAACCGCAGAGGGAAATATGCCACTCCCGCAATAAAGCCTGCGAGGTGCGTGAGGTGGGCTACAGAACTCGCAACTCCTATAAATGACGAAAATATCTCAATTGCCGTATATCCAATGACCATGACAGGTGCCCGAATCGGGATGATGCCGTAGAGATAGACTTTCGCCTTCGGATAGAGCACCGCGAACGCGAGGAGAAGCGCAAATATCGCGCCTGAGGCGCCGAGCAGCATCGTGTTCCACGCGCCGGAGAGCGCGTAGATCGCATACGAGGCGATGCCCGCGAAGAGCCCCGATCCAAGATAATACATGAGGAACTCATAGCTCCCGAGCGTGCGCTCTACAGGGACACCGAAAAAAAAGAGTCCGATCATGTTCACGAGGAGATGCGTCAGATTCGCATGGGCGAACATATAGGTGAATACCTGCCAGATCCATCCGGCCGACACCGCTTGAGGGCTCAGCGCAAGAATTGCGGTAAGCGTGGGCCACACATAGCCTAGCGCAAATATGAGCACATTGACCGCGATGAGATAGAGCGTCGCGTTAAAAAATTTGAATGTAAAGGGTCGCCGCAGCAGTGAGCTTTGATTCATGCGTTAAAAGTATAGAAAATCGATCGATCGAACAAGGACGGGCGGAAGGAAGAAGCTGCGCAGAATGGTACAGGTGCGCCAATACGCACGCCCTTCAACATATGAAAGGCCGCCCGCTTGAGACGGGCGGCCCTTCTGGTGTTGCTCCGCAGCGATTAGCTGTGGGAAATGGTCACAGTGAGCGTATCGGAGTAGGTCCCCGCCTGATAGAAATCAGTAGAAGGACCAAACTTAACCGAAAGCCCATAGGTGTTGCCACCTTTTGCAGTTCTCGACTGCGCAGTGCTTGTCCACGCAGAAGCGAGACTCTGATCCGTAACCAATGAACCAAGAGTCATCGTATAGGCGATTTTCTCGGTAGTATCGCCAGAAAGAACCAGATAACCTCCGTTCCCGCTGGAAACAGAAATCGTCCAATTCTTCACATTGCTGGTCACGACGACATTTCCGATTGACCAGGTTTCAGCCGTTGAGCCATTCGCAATGGTACCTGAATAGGTCCCAGGCACAGTAAGCGTAAAAGTCTCAGCTACTGAACCAGAAATCGCCACTGAACCGGTCTTAGTAGTCTGCGCAAACGCCATTCCAAACACTGCCACCGCAAACAGAGCCACCAACACGTACTTTTTCATTTTGATCTCCTGCCCGCAGGGTCAGCGCCCCACGGATACGTTTTGTGTTATTGTGGTTTCCTCCGACGGATTCCACCACGACACTTTGATATAAGTATTATCGACATTTCTCAAGAAAGTCAAATAGGTTAATTATTATGAAAGAATCTTTATATTTTTGCACAACTAAACATCTACATAAAAAATTGCGTGTCGCCTTAGCGTTGATTCGACCTGAGCATCCCTTTAATTTTTTGATCGAGCGAAGTCATTGTGAATGGCTTGATGAGAAGACCATCGAACCCAGCCTGCTCACACTTTTTTGCCTCTTCGATGTCATGGCGCGGGCTCATAGCGATGAGTAGGGGGACCTTCGAACTCTTAATTGCACTTTTTAACAGAAGCCCTCGATCCTTGGAGGAAAGCTCTGAATATTTTTGCTTTATTCTGCTCGCCAAGGTATATCCATCCATTTCTGGCATTATGCAATCGATGAGCACCACATCAAAATTGCTCTTCTCGAGCATGGCAAGGGCGAGTTCGCCGCTTTGAAGCGATTCCACTCGATACCCTTTCAAGGTAAGCATTCTCACTAAGAGTTCTCTGTTTACCTCACTGTCGTCGACCACGAGTACAGAAGGGGGCATATCGATGGGCACATCATTCTTAGATACATTCGGAGTCTCTTCATGAGTTTCCATGCCAGATCGATCGACTTCTTCTTGAGAGGATGGCCTCATAGTGCCAGTACTAATCGCGGTTTCAACTGAAGCATGTGTACGTGGTTTGGGAGGGTTTTGCAGGTTCGTCGATGAAGAGATCGGTTCGGAAGGAGCGCTCGAAACATTTTCCTGCACATGAACAGTGTCGATCTCTGTTTCAGGGGACATGCTGCCTGTGAAAGGCGCCACATCAAAACGATCTTGGCGGTTGTGGTATTTGGTGTCGCGATTTTCCTGTACACGAAGCGAGAAGATCAGCACGTACACGGTGCTCAATATCGCTATAATGAACAGGGCTCCTCCCCACCAGAGTCCGACCTCTGCGGGATACATAGATGCCACAGTGATTGACCATCCGGAGTCGTCGGAACCGAGCATAACCGGGCTCGAGTAACCCCGTCGTGCTCGTTCATCGCCCCAAAAAACATCGGTGTGCCGGCTCCCGGCTCCATGAGCTGAACACGCTATGCGCACGCCGGGGAATTCCGTCGCGAGGCTCAAGCTGTTCACCAATGCATCGAAATCGATCGAGATACTAACAAAACCCCATAAATCTTGCGCATTGAATACCGGAATTCTCAAAAATGCCAGAGGTATTCCATCTGCGGATATATCCGGCCCTTGAATTACAGCTTGTTTTTTGCTCACTGCTTGAACAAGAGCTTGCATTCGTTCTGGATTGTCGAGAAGATCGTGGCCTATCGAGCTCGCTGCGTTCTCTTCCGGGAAGTAATATCTGATAATTGCGCCTGGAGCTACAGTGATCGCGCTGATGTAGTGGTATCGATTCAAGGCAGTATCTGCAAGCAATTTTATCGATCCATAATTCTTATCGCCCTCTCTTAAGACTGCAGATCTGATTTGTTGCCCTATATCGAGCAGCTCATTCATGCGCTCTGAGAAGCGGAGCGCCACTCTTCTCGATGCTGCGGAAAGCAAGGATTCCTGAGCGCGCAGAATGCTCGATCGAAGTCCGACGAAAGAAACACCAGCGAGCCCTGCGAAAAGGAAAATAAAGAGAAGCGCGAATGACGTGCGGAGGCGTTTGCGAGGGCGCTTCTCTTTAAAACGACTATTTGTGGCCATAATTTGCTTGCAGAATCATATCATGAAGACAAGAGAGAACACTATATAAAAAAAACCGCCTCAATATGAGGCGGCCCTTCATTGAACAAGGCGCCGATCGGAATCGAACCGATGTATAAAGGTTTTGCAGACCTCTCCCTTACCACTTGGGTACGGCGCCGAATGCGGGGCACATACTACCAATGCACCCCGTCTTTGTCAACAATTGCTTCTAGTTTTTAGCTGTGGGTGAAGCAGGAAGAGTTTTATCAGCTCCCGTGCTCTTTACCTCAGCTGGCTTGCCTGTTTCTTTCATTGCCCGTTTTTTGCGCATGCTGTCCCACCACACGATGAAGGCACCGGCAATATAGATTGTAGAGTACACACCGCTCGTCATACCGATCAGCAGCGCCAGTGCGAAGTCCTTGATGCTTCCTGTCGTAAAGAACAACAGAGCCAACACCGCAAAAATCGTAGTAAGCGTGGTGATGAGGGTTCGACTTAGGGTCAAAGAAAGCGCGGTATCCACGACATCGACGAATCGATCTGACGGGTGAAGCTTGAGCTCTTCGCGAACTCGGTCGAACTGGACGATCGTATCGT
>CAYXOW010000009.1:9009-13655 GCA_964466815.1 uncultured Treponema sp. | reverse complement strand
AACCGAGAATGGTCAAGATTGCGGCAATTGTAGTGGTGTTAAACTCCATTCGGGTCCACACGATGAAGGCGACCATAATGAGCGCATCGTGGACGACGGAAAGCACTGCACCGATCGCGTACTCGATTTTAAATCGAATGGTCGAGTAGAGCAAAATCAAGAGCAAGGTGAAGAAAGTGAGCCATCCCGCCTGTTTGGCAAGGGTCTGAGAGTAACGAGGACCAACGTAATTCGCGCTCACCACGACGACGCGGTCTGCACCGGTCGCGGTTTCAAGCAGCGATTTAATCTTTTGGGGCATGTTCACCGTGAACTGAGGATCTTTGCCGTCGTCGCGGACACGGATGAGGAATCGCTGCGAAGAGATTGGATCGATTGTCTGCACGGTTATCTCGCCAAGCGACTTGAGCGCGCTTCGTACGATATCGATAGTTGCAAACATTTCCTTCTCATTCTGAGGCACTCTATAAAGCTTTATAGGCGTCGTGCTCAGCATGGAGTTGCCTTGGAACGTCGGCACCAGCAAGGTGGTCGGAAGACCCTCGCTCCCCTGTGCAAGATTCACAACGACTCCCGCTTCTTTCTCGAGCGCAGATTTAAGGTCGGCGAAAGTCGGATAGGCTTTGAAGGCAAATGTAAGGGTCTGCTGCTTCTGGGCCTCTGCCCCTGAGAAGATCACCATAAGCTGTGTTTCGCTGATTTTGAGCTCGGCGTTGCCCTTACCACTGAAGGAGATATCGCCCACAGGATATGCGAGCTGCACAGTCTCATTGATACCCGCTTGAAAATCGACACCGAGGTTGAATCCTTTGGTGAAATAGCCGATGATACCAATCACTATAATCGTCGTGGAGATGATGACTGCAGGCACAAAGAATTTGCTGAATCGTATGACCTTTTTCATTATTTGATCCTCCAGCTGATGGACACATGATTCATGTGCAGTACATCGGTTTCAAAATCGAATATTAGTCTTGACACAAAAAGGCTGGTGAAGAGGCTGGTCATGTTTCCAATGGCGAGCGAAATCGCGAATCCTTGGATTGGCCCACTTCCGAGCTGAGCCATGAAGAGCGCTGCAATTATTGTGGTGAGGTTGGAGTCCATTACCGCCCAGAAGGCCTTATGGAATCCTGCATCGATTGCGGCTACCCGCGTCTTGCCTGCCCTCAGCTCTTCTTTAATGCGCTCAAAGATGATGACGCTCGCGTCGACTGCCATACCTGTGGTGAGCACGAAGCCCGCGATCGATGGTAGGGTGAGCGTGAGCTTGAACGCGGTGAGTATCGAGAGCATCAGGTAGAGGTTGAGCGCCTGCGCCAGTGTCGCGTTCACTCCAGCACCTTTGTAGTAGGCAAACATGAAGATGAAAATTGCCAGTAATCCGACGATGATCGCCATCCTTCCTTGGGCGATTGCATCTTGGCCGAGCGAAGCGCCGATTGCCTGCTGGTTCACCACCGAAAGGCTGATCGGGAGCGCTGCGGTCCGCAGCAGCAGTGCGAGAGACTCAGCTTCACTCGAACTGAATCCGGTAATGCGGACGGATTCTCGGATCGGCTCCTGAATGCGCGCATACGATTTGACGCGATCATCGAGGACCACCGCCATCTCTTTGCCCACATTGTCGCTGGTAAGTTTATAAAATATATCACCGCCGGACTTGTCGAGCACAAAGTTCGTCTCCGGTTTGCCGGTTATGGCATCCGTGGAGACAGAAGCGCTCTGAATGTGGCTGCCATCGAGTCCAGGGGTACCCTGGAGTACAAGATATTCGCCGGTGAACTGGTCCAGACCGTAGCTGTCTTTCGTGTACACTTTGCGGACAATCTCGCCGTTCGGAACGAGTCCTGGTTTATTGACGGTCATGGTTTGTTCGTCGATACCGAGCGGATTCGTGGAGAGATACGAATTAACCGCCGCAGATGCTTCAGAGTCTACGATATAAAAGGCCAGATTGCCTTTCCCCATGATGATCGAGTTGATTCGCTCCGGATCTGGGGTGCCTGGAATTTCGATATAGATTTGGTCTTCGCCTTGTCGTCGAATTACTGGCTCCGTGAGGCCGAACTGGTCGATGCGTGAATTGAGAATTTCGACTGCGCGCTTCATCGCGTCGTCTTTTTCGGCTTGGGAGAGCGGGTGCCCGACCTTCTGGGCTAATCCATTGAGATCAGCCTGAATGACCGCACTCATGCCACCCGCAAGATCCAAGCCCAACTGCACCGCGTTCGAGTGCAGATTCTTGAGGCTCAGTACCCGCTCTCTATAAATAGATTCGATGGAATCGAACATCGCGCGTTCGCTGGAGAAACCAGAAAGGATAGCAACCGCATTCCATGTTTTAGGCGCGGGTTTCTTCGCAAGCGAATAAGCTTTCTTGGAGGCATCCAAGGCGACCTTGTAGGTTTTCTGCCCCGACAGATCGGTACTGTCGTTGGCAATAGCCTTCTGCTTCAGATCGTTGATGACAAGATATGTCATCTGCCGTGAATATTCCCGAATCTGTTCACGGGAACCGACCGCGATGGCTTGATCCTCTTTCGGTGTCAAATAGTACCACTGGATGGTCGGGAAAAGGAACATGAAAGCCACGGCGAGCACAGCTATGACGATCAGTAGGCGGCGTAATTTGCTCATACCGGTTACTCCAATCTTCTCATGGATGTATAGAATGCGGAAAAAAGCAATATGTGGGATGTCAGCGAATCCGTTTCCCACATATTAGGAACATTATTTTTCTTCGGCTTTCTCGGCCGGCTCTTCTGTGGCTTCTGCCTTCTCTTCGGCTTTACCCGGAGTCACGGTGGCGAGAGCAGATTTCGAGAACTCGATCTTCGTTCCATCCTCAACCTTCACAATGACGGTTGATTCCTTGACCGACGCCACCACGCCGTGGATTCCACCGATCGTGACGACCCTGTCGCCCTTCTTGACTGCGGCGATCATCTGCTGTGCCTGTTTTTGTTTCTTGTTCTGCGGGCGGATGATGAGAAAATAGAAAATCACGAAAACAAGACCGAAGGTCACAATGGTGGAGACGAGCGACCCCGTCGGATTCGAGGAAGTTGAAGTCTGCTGAAGCAGGTTCAATCCATTCTGAATAGCATTCATATATCTTCCTTGTTAAAAAAGAATTCCAGAAAAAGTAGCATGGAGCGCCTCGAGAGGTCAAGTTGCGCTACGCCGTTATCGTGGTCCCTGCGCCTCCATGGATCGCCGCGGTGGCATGCTCCATCGAAGTGATGATGACCTTCGCGCCGCCGCGCCGTATAAAGTCGCAGGCTGCCTCGATTTTGGGGCCCATCGAACCCTTGGGGAACTGCCCTTCGGCCATATACTTTTCGCACTCCTCCACCGTCATATGATCGAACACCTGCTGATTCGGCTTGCGGAAATTGATCGCGACCTTCTCCACGCCCGTGAGGATGACGAGTTCGTCGGCGTCGATGAGGTTCGCGAGAAGCGCGGATGCGCGGTCTTTGTCGATCACCGCGTCGACGCCCGAGAGCGTACCGTCGGCGTTGCGTTTTACCGGTATTCCACCGCCCCCCACCGCGATCACGATCTTGCCGTCGTCGATTAAATCTTTGATCGTATCCTTTTCGATGACATCGAGGGGCATCGGGCTCGGCACTACGCGCCTGAATCCTCGCATGGGATCTTCCTTGATGATCCAGCCGCGACTGCGGAGCTTCTCGACCTGATCGGCCTTGTAGAACGGGCCGACATACTTGGTTGGGTTCTGCATCGAGGGATCGTTGGGATCGACCTCCACCTGCGTGATCACTGTGACAATATCCTTCTCGATTCGCTCGGCCCGAAGCGCGTTCATGAGGCTCTGCGCGATCATATACCCCATCGAGCCCTGCGTGTCGGCGACGATGACATTGAGAGGAGAAGGAGGTACCTGCGCCGAGGCAGCTTCGTTCCGAATGAGATGCACGCCTGCTTGTGGGCCATTCCCATGCGTCAGCACGACCTTGTGGCCTTCGCCGATCATTCCGACGATCGCTTTCATGCTCTTGCGCGTATTCTCGAACTGCTGCTGGACGGTGCCTTCGGTACCCTCTTCGATGATGGCGTTTCCACCCAGGGCCACCACAATGGTCTTACGAGCCTCCATACAGTCTCCTTTCACCGATGCGGAAAATTGCGAAGTAGTAGTATAGCACCAATTATGGAAATCGCAATGTGCAATTCTGGCACCTTTCCCAAACGAAACCCTTCAGAATGCGGCGCTCTTGGAAAAAGGCACCGCGCTCTGCTATTATCGAGCCATGCAAATCATTCGCGCACGCGTGCTCGGTATGTGTATGGGCGTCCGCCGCGCAGAGGGGCTCGCGCGCGAAGCTGCAAAGGATGCTGCCGAGCGCGGTCTTCGCGTGTACACCTATGGGCCCCTCATCCACAACCCGCAAGCGGTCGCCGAGCTTGAAGCGCTCGGGGTTCACGTGCTCGATGTCAACGCGGTGGAAACCGAGGCGGAGAGCTTACCCGATCTGCACGGCGCCATTGTGGTCATACGGGCACACGGGGCGTCACTGGCGGCAATGTCGCGCCTCGAAGTGCACGGTGCGCGCATCATCGACGCAACGTGTCCGCGCGTCATCAAGAGTCAGCGACTCGCGCGTCACTACGAAAAA
>CAYXOW010000009.1:224-8982 GCA_964466815.1 uncultured Treponema sp. | reverse complement strand
ATCCACGCCATGGCGAAATCGCCGGTATATTGGGCCACACCTCAAACGCGGTCGTCGTCGATGGGCCTGAATCGGCGCGCACCGCCTCCCTCGCGCTCAGCGACACACCCTGCGCTCTCATCGCCCAGACAACGATTCGCCAAGAAGACTACGATGCGGTCATCGAAATCTTCCAAAACTCCGTATTGCGCATGATCGCCGAAAAGACCATCTGCCCGGCGACGCGCGAACGACAGCAGTCGCTCATCGAGCTCTGCGGACAAGTCGACGCTGTACTCATCGTCGGTGGAAAGAATTCCGAGAACACGAAGCGCCTCTTCCGAAGCGCCCAGGAGTGCGGCAAGGTCGCCTGGCACATAGAAACCGCATCAGAAATTCTCCCCGAGATGAAGGAATATCCTCGCGTCGGCATCACTGCGGGTGCTTCAACGCCCGATTTCATCATCGATGAAATTCAAGACGCACTCATGAATCTATCCAAGGAGGTTACCCAATGAGCCTTCTGCGTGAAATCGAGACGCGGCGCGCGCGGCGCGCCCTCTCGCCGGAACCGATCGACGATGCTGTAGCCGAAGAGCTCGCGCGCGCCGCGACACTGGCTCCCTCGTGCTTCAACAGCCAACCATGGCGGATCGTCGCGATTAAAAACGATGCGAGCGTCGCGCCGGCCGAAGCCTTACGCGCTGCGCTTACCCCCGGAAACGCATGGGCGCTGCGCGCGGCCTGGTACTTCGTCTTCTGCACGGCGACGCACCTGGACTGCAGGCTCGACGAGGGCCGAGACTATGCGTACTTCGACCTCGGGCAGGCTGCGCTGGCGCTGCAGATTCAAGCTCAGCACCTGGGGCTCATCGCACACCCCATCGCAGGATTTTCGCCGGCCAAAGTCCGCGCCGGGCTCGCGATTCCCAAGGAATTCGTGCCGGTTGCGGTGATTGTGGTCGGGAAAGCGGGCGCGGACGATGCGCTCTCCGAAAAACAGAAGGCCGACGAAGCTGCGCCCCGCAGCCGTGTGCCCTTGTCCGATGTCGTTTACCGCGAGCGATTCGGTCAGCCTTTTTCCCCTTTACCATAATCGAATCGCGTGCTACAAAATGCCATGCCTCCAGTTAAAATAATTGGAATATCAGGTGGATCGGGCTCGGGAAAAACGACCATCGTCCGCAAAATCTCGGAGATGGTGAGCGATTTCGTCTTCCTACCGCAGGATAACTATTATAAATCCGCGGAATTCATCAACAACCGCAACATCACTGCCTTTAACTTCGACCATCCGGACGCATTCGACAACGAGCTCCTCATCGAGCATCTCTCCGCCCTTAAAAACGGAGACCCGATCGATATGCCGGTCTACGATTTTGTCCACCACAGGCGCACGGAACAGACCATCCTCATTCAGCCGTCGAAGCTCGTCATTTTCGAAGGCATCATGATATTCACCAATCGGCAAGTGCGCGACCTCATCGATCTGAAGATTTTCGTGGACACCCCGGACGACATACGTTTTATCCGACGCCTCTCACGCGACATAAAAGAGCGCGGCAGAACCGTGGATTCCGTCGTGGAGCAATACCTGACCGTGGTTCGGCCGGGCCACTATGAGTTCATCGAACCCACAAAAGCCTACGCCGACATCATCATCCCCGAAGGCGGATTTAACGAGCGCGCCCTAGATGTGCTCGTATCGTTCATCAACTCGGTCATATACCCTATGGAGTCGCGGGAGCGGCTGGATAGCGCGCTCAGGCTCGGAGAAGAGCGAACGGTTTCGGGATAGCCGCGCGGACGGATCCAATCTTCCGTTTCGATTTCAGATGCGCACCGCACATTGCTCATTCAGCACCACGTCACGAGCACTCATTATGGAATTTCCCTCCTCATGAGGATTTCGCTACTTTTATTCTATTGAGAGAAATGAAAAGTGAGAGCGCGCAATAGAGCGCGCAATAAAAAAGGGCAGAAACTATGAGCGAACAGAATGGAACTGAAAAAGCTTACCTCGCGGGTGGATGTTTTTGGTGCCTGGAAGCGCTCTATGAACGCATTTCGGGTGTGCTTTCGGTTCGATCGGGGTTTTCCGGTGGTACGACGCAGAACCCTTCCTATGAACAGGTATGCACCGGTACCACCGGTCATGCCGAGACGATCGAGATCACCTTCAATCCTTCAAAGATATCGTACCGCAGTGTTCTAGAACATTTTTGGAAATTCCACGATCCGACGACGCTCAATCGTCAAGGTTCCGACGTTGGGGAACAGTACCGGTCCGCGATCTTCTACGTCGACGAATCGCAACGCGCTATTGCCGAACAGTCGAAGAGCGCCGCACAATCTAATTTTGATGCGCCTATTGTCACCTCGATTGAACCGCTCCGCACTTTTTGGCCTGCCGAAACATGGCATCAAGGATACTTCGACCATAATCCTGACGCGCCTTATTGCCGCTTCGTCATCGCACCGAAAATCGCCAAACTCACCTCATGAAAAACGCAAAGACGACACTTTCAAAATTGGTGGAGATCGCGCTTCGCCGCTACGAGATGATCGCCCCAGGCGACAGAATTCTCGTCGCGGTCTCTGGCGGGAAAGACTCGAGCTGTCTCGCATGGGACCTTGCAGGCAAGCGCGCCTGGTGGGACGTACCGTTTGAAATCGCCGCATGCCATGTAGCCACCGATCTGGCGGACCAGGGCTATTCGAATCCTGTCGACGACTCATGGCTCTCGTCGCGGATGGCCGAGTGGGGAATACCCTACGAGCGCATACATGTACCTGTTGCCGATCGCCTCAAACCAGGCGAGACGATGAACTGCTACTGGTGCGCCACGCAGCGCCGCACCGAGCTCATGAAATACGCACAAGATCGCGGTTTCAACAAACTCGCCCTCGGCCACCACCTCGACGACATTCTCGAGACGCTCTTCATGAACATGATGAAAAAGGGCGAATTCGCGACAATGCCGCCCGTGATGCCGTATAAAAAGTATCCGCTCACGGTTATCCGCCCGCTCGCACTCTGCGAGGAACGGCAGATCATCGCATGCGCCGAAGAGCTTGAGCTCAGCTCCAGCACTTGCACATGCTCGTTCAACCTCGAGGGCGAACGCAAGAAAACAAAGCGCCTCATCGACCGCATGACAGGCGGCTCAAGCCACATCAAGCGCAACATTTTTGCCTCGATGTCTCGCGTGCGCACCGATTACCTGGCATAATTCTCTTTATGCGCGTCTTTGCTGCTCTTCCCTTCCCCAACGCCGCGCGCGATCGGCTGCGCGACTACACCGTATCCATTGCCCCCGCATTCGATCGCGCCCGCCCTTCGTGGGTCGCCCCCGAGAACCTCCACCTCACCCTGCACTTTTTCGGCGAACTCGACGATCGCGCCGTGTCCGAGCTGCGGGCGCTCCTCGGCGTCTCTGCCGCGCAGTGTTCAACGCTCCAAATCACCACTGGGCGTCTTTCGCTGCTCCCCTCCTTTAAGGCTCCGCGCGTGCTCTATATCGAAGCACGAATCCAACCGGCCAAAGCCCTTCAACAGCTTGTGCAAAGTGCGCGCCAGATAGCCCGAACACTGGGAGCCGAGAACGATTCTCGCCCATGGAGGGCACACCTTACGCTGGCGCGCCTCAAGGAGCCCTGGGCGCCCGATCTTCGCTCGCTCCCCCAGCCTCCTGCCCTCGAATTCGAGCTTAAGGCCTTCGAGCTCATGAGCTCCAAACTTTCTCCCAGCGGAGCGCAATACACAAGCATCGAGCGATTCTTATTTCGAGCATGATCGGCGAAAATAAATTGCACCTCAATTTGGCGCAGCCTCGTTGCTGTAGTTACATTAAAAATATCGAATGTTGTTCGGAGGCATAAAAATGAGTGAAAAGCAGATAAAGAAAGAATCAAAATCTAAGACGAGAGAGCGCGAAGAGCTTGATCCCTGAGTGACGCCACCTTCGCATGAGGCGAAGCGGACTGACATGGCCGAAGATGCGTGCGACGACGGTGTGAAGTAGCGCTGGGATTCCTAAGGCAAGCGGCGATACTCATGCAGGCACTACGACGTTGTACGCATCGTACCATTTCTCAATGAAAAGAGGAAAATCGCATTTCGCTAGAATGTCTGTCTCTCCATCGCACTGAAGCGGTATCCGCTCGTGATAATCGATGAGAATTTTATCCGCGCTGAAGTGGGTGAGCTCGGAGATGTTTTCGTGGTGCCCGTGCTCGATTGGCCCTTTGAGAATGAGCTTCCTGAAGAGGCTTGTCTGCGAGATGGTGATACAGTTCCGCTCGTCGGGTAGGATGCTCTTATTCGACCCGTACTGACGATTTCCTGTCGCTCCCATCGCGAAGAGAAGACGCTGCGTATCGGACTCGTGGACCACGCGGTCGCCTTCCCAAGCTTTTATATTCATGTCCGTGACATTGTAGATGCGGTCGTAGAAGAGTGTTGCGATATTTACCCAAAACTTATAAGAATCGCCCGGAAAATTGCGCTTAAGTCTGTTCGTCATATCGGCGACATAGGCATCGAGCCCGATGCTCGCGATATTGAACGCATATCGCGGGAGCGCTCCTCCCTCTTCGCTCGGTGTAATCTTGAGGGCAGGCCTCCTCTTGAGAATCGCAGGGCCTAGAAATCGGCTCAGCGCAGCGATGAGGTCCCGACCTTCCGATCCGTCGTTTCCTGTTCCAAATGGAAGTCGGACCAGTCCAAAACGATCTTTTTCCGATTCAGGCAACAAGGTAATTCGCTCTGCTGTTTCAAGACTCGTGCCGTCGCCCCCCGCAGTGATGATGAGGTGACAGTTATCCTTGCCATTCGAGGGCGATCGATCCAGAATTCTCTGAACAATCGCCGCGGCATGACCGCATCGTTCTGTCAGGTGCATCTTGAGATTGTAAGGTTTAAGGCGAAGGGGAAGAGCCTGCGCCCGCCGCACAATTTCTTTGAGTTCCTGAAAACGCCGCTTCGAGTGGTGAATTCGGCTGAATCCGCCAGCCTTTGGATTCACGATGACATCGACGATAAGATTCTTGTCGGGAAGTATCGGAGTGCGGGAAAATATCTCGTTGAGTCCATCGGCTAAATCATTCGGTTTCATATCATGACAGATTGTATGCCGATGTCAATATTCTGTCCATTATCGGCAAACCACAGCTTCGATTGAAGTTATATGGCTTCATCCACTTCTTGCTGATTGGCCGACTCTTTCGGGAATTTCGCGCTTATTGCGTCGATAGCCTTCATTACATAGTGAAGGTCTTCTCCTGAAAAGTCGATTTTAGGGATAAGCCTCGAAAAGAAAGGTTTTACAAAGTGTTCCATTCTCGATACTTCCTGCTCGTACTTGGAGGCGTGGTCCATCATCATCACGGTGCAAGGGAGCGGTTTCGAGTAGCTGCCGATAATCTCGAAGCCGAGTTTCTCATACATTTTTATGAGTTTGGTTTCGTCCGCAAATACATCGAGGAAGATTTTTTTCGCGCCGCGACCGCGCGCATAGAGATACGCAAGGGCCATAATACTAAAAGGAATAAGGCTGCCACGTTCTTCTTTCGAGACTGCGAGCCTGTCGATCTCCGCGTAGAGACTTCCGTCTAAATAGCGAGCGATATTGAAATTGTCCTCGATGGGCACTCTCCCCTCAACTTCGCTCAGATGAAGCGAGACTGTACCAATCGGCTGAAGGCCCTTATATGCAAGAATATGGAAGGCCAATTCGTCCAGTTTTCGATGTATCGTCTCTTCTTGATAGCCTTTTTCGCCGACGAGCACCTTACGCTGCAAATAGAAGCTGTCTTCCAGCTGGCGAGGATCCCTGGCGTGGAGAAGGTGAACCCGGTCTTTGTCCTGAAGCGCTGCGGGGAGTATTACCGTGAATGTGGTGCCTTTGCCTTCTTGACTATCGAGAAGAATGCGCCCGCCATATTTTGTGACGATGTGGTGCGCGATGCTCAGGCCGAGCCCCGTGCCGGCGCCCGCTTCTTTTGTCGTAAAGAAAGGGTTGAATATTTTATCGAGGTTCTCTTTCTCTATTCCGACGCCGGTATCTTGCACAGTGACGATGACATCGTCGCCTTCCTGCTTGCAGGACAGAGTAAGAATACCGTCGCTTTTCATCGCCTGAACTGCGTTCACGATGAGATTGAGAAATACTTGCTGCAGTTCAGTGGGATTCGCCAGAATATCCTGCACCGGGTCGTAGGATTTTCGGACAACAATGGTTCCAAAATCGATGCCGCGCATCGCCATTTTCAGCGAGTTTTCCATAATAGTAACAATGCTCAGCATTTCGGCGGTGGTTCGTGTTTTACGAGAATAGAGCATAAGATCTTTGATGACATCGGCTGCGCTCTGTGCATAACGGATGATATCCGACGCATATTCGCGAAGCGCGCTGCCTTCCTGCGTCTCAGGGAGCATAAGATCGGCGGTACCGAGAATCCCGCCGAGCGGATTGTTGATTTCGTGCGCTATCCCCGACACCAAGGTACCGATGCCCGCGAGTTTTTCGGTCTGGATCAGCTCCTCCTGCAGCGTTTTCTGCTTCGTAATATCCTGGAAAAATTCAATAAAGGAACCTATAGAGCCCTGAGGCGTAGGTATCGAATAGAAGTTCAAGGCAAAGGTGAGCTGTGTTCGGTCGTCCTGTTTCTCCGCGCTGAAGGGGAGTTTTGTGTGCAGGCAATCCTGTGCAAGGCACTCGGCGCATGGCCGATCGCGGTTGAAATACGCCTTGTAGCACTTCGAACCGATGAGTTCTTCTTGGGACTTTTCGAAGTAACGCTGCGCTGCATAGTTCGCCGTGACTATGTTGTAGTTGATGTCCTGTATGGAAATCGGCGTTGCGATGCCGTCGAAAAATGCTTCGAGTTTATTGCGGCTCAACATGAGTTCCTCGTTGGTCTCTTGCAACCTTCGTTGCTGTTGCCGCAAGCGCTCGAAGCTTATCGCATTCTCGACTGCGACCGATGCTTGGTCGGTGAGAAATTGAAGTATCTCAAGATCGTACTGATTGTAGTAATCCTTTTCCATGCGCGGTCCTAGGACGATGAATCCATTGAGCCTCTCTTTGAATTTCAGGGGGAGCACAAGGCTCGCGGCGACAAGCTCATATTCATCGCCTTTGGAGAGTCTGATCGAAATAGTCCGCTGATGAACGGTTTGATCTTGCCGTATCGTGCGCATCTGGTATGCCTGCACGAAATGGTCGCTGCGAGGAACAATGACGTGTGGACCGTTCGAATTTCCGACACCAGCTGCAAATTCGAGACCTTTGGCTGCAATGATTCTAAAATGTCGTGCGTTGAAATCATTGATCAGCACAAAGGCCCAGTCTAGCTTGAAAGATGAAATGACATTATCCACGGTCAATTTCGCAAGGTCTTCGAGACTCACAATCGAAGTGAGGTCGGCGGAGAATTTGCGAAGCTCTTGATAGTAGAGAAAGCTCTTGCCGCCATATATTCTTTCGAGCAGGGCCTGGGTGGCCGTTCGCAGGGGTGCGAGAAGGAGCGCAGAGAAGATACCCAGGACGACTGCGAGCAGGATCAGCTCGGACACTGGAACGAATTGATTGAGTCTGAAGAATGTGATGAAAAAAATCATGTAGATCAGACTCGAGAAGATAATGACGAGGATTGTGAGGAAAACATTCAACACTATCGCTGAATAGTGAACAATCCTATATTTGTAAACGCTGAAGAAAATGATCGCCGCATTGATCGTCGCGGCGGACAGGTCGACAGGATAGCGGCCCAGCGTGGCATCGAGGTTCGATGCGACACCAAAGAGCATGATCACGACGCCCGCCACCACGAGCCTCAAAGAACGCTTGAGGAATTTATCGTGATTAGAGCGAAGCTCCCAAAGTACCAAGAGAATTGCGAGAATCAAATAGAAATACGATAGCGAATAGGCGATCATCGCTCCTTTGCCGAGGCTGTAATGGAAGACATTGCCTTCAAAGCCAGCGTCGGTGACGATAGAGCCGGTAAAGTTCAAATAAAGCAAGAAAATATAGATGATATAGCCGAGGTAAAGAAAAATACGATACCTGTTCTTTTCGGTGTTGGAAAAATAGATGAGAGTAGCAAAAATAGTAATAGGGCCGCCAAGCAACCCGACGAGCATTACCCGGTTCCAAAAAAGCGGTGTAAAGAGGCCGGTATTGGCGTGCATCATGAAGGAGCCGAAACTCCATAACGCCATAAAGCCCATATATTGCAAGAATGAAAAATTGACTCGCTCTTTTTTATTTGCGAGGCCAAAGATGATAAAGGGGATATAAATACAGAACGAAAGCGCAGGGATCAGCGACGAAACATCCAATATCATCGAAATGCTCCCACAACATTACGCGGATCTAGAATAGTGAGCGATACTATAGCATAGTAGCTTCTAGAATGGTATCCATAAGTTTCATAATTGCAGGTTTTACACTGTTACTGGTCGCAGAACTACGTCACCTTCGGAGAATTACGAAGATCCCTGTGAAGGGACACAGAATTCTGCAAACCTTCGGGTATGCTTTCATTGCAGTTGGGTTTGCGCTCTCACTTGTGTACCATGAAAATTCGCAAGGACTTCCGGAGCCGATTCGCGTGCTACTGATTATAGTCGCCCTCATCGGCTGCATTCTTCTCATGTGGACAACTTTCTTGGAAATTCCAATAGGAGCGGCAAAATTTCACATCGCGTCAAATGAGGTTTACAGGTACGGCAGTTATGGCAGATGCAGGCATCCGGGCTTCTGGTGGTTCT
>CAYXOW010000009.1:0-214 GCA_964466815.1 uncultured Treponema sp. | reverse complement strand
CGAGTATTGCCTTCTTAGAAGGCGATAGTACCGCATTCGCTCTTTTTTTTACCGCAAATCTAATGAATTTGCTTCTCATTTTCATACAAGATAAGTATACTTTTCCTTTACAGTTTGTAAATTTTCGTGAATATGCGGCGAATGTACCTTTCCTCATTCCAAAATTGCCGCACTTGAGGAAATGATGAGCGTAGAAAAAAAACGAAATCTGCTC
>CAYXOW010000008.1:11909-30915 GCA_964466815.1 uncultured Treponema sp. | reverse complement strand
GAGCAGGGGGACCTCGAACTCGCCGAGGCGGCCCTCCTCGCCCACGCCGCGAACTACCCCTACGACGCCCCAACCCGCCCCATGCCGCTCTACGCGAAAAAACCATAATCGGAGAGATACCGACCATGAAACAGACTAGAATCAATGCGAATGAAAAATCGATGCACAGCGCTGGCGCGGCTATCGCCATTATCGCGATTGCCGTCGCGCTCTTCGCCCTCGCAGCCACTTCGTGCTCTGGCAACCTCGACGCGACCCTCAAGTCCGATGGTTCAGTGCGCGCGGCTGTCCGACTCGACATCCCCGACGCCCTCAGCGGGCGCGTTCGACAGTTCGTCGGCTTAAGCCCAAAAGATCCTCTCTTCAGCACCGATGCGATACGAAATCAGTTCCTCGGCAGGACGAGCATTATGCTCGTCGATGTGTCTTCGCCCACCCCGGACATTCTTACTTCTGTGGTGTGGGTACAAAGCCTCGATACTCTCATCGCAGACACTTCGCTTGTGCCACCCGGCATGATCGTCTATAAAAAAATTCCCGCTCAGGGTCCGAACCCCTCCATGCGCGAACTCTCCGTCAATCTATCGAAAGAGAACGCGCCCTACATGCTCAAGCTTTTCCCCGGCGTCGACAGGCGGATTATCGACAGTTTAAGTCCGCCCGCGCTCGAGTCCGAGCCCGTTTCGGCCAATGAGTATCGACTCAATCTCGAACAGGTAATAATCGGAAAGAAAAATATGCCGGCGTTCGACGCGTGCGCGGTCGACATTGTCATTACGGCACCGAAGGCGATCTCGTCGGCGAGTGGTGGTACTTTCTCCGGTCCGGTGTTCCGCGCAAAACTACCGCTCTTCGCCCTGCTGACGATGGAAAAACCCATCAGTTTCTCGCTGCGCTGGCCCGAGTGATTGTGCGACAACTCGAGGTAGCGTATACACACTCCAAGCTCGCCCCCCTCTGAGCGCGCTCCGAATCGCCGCAATTACCGACGCGGCTTCGGCTCTCGGATACCACTTCCCGAGGAACTCCACGAGCGGCGCCATATCGGGAATTTTCGTCGAGAAGCTCTCCATGCAGATCGTTTCGTCAGTCTGTGGGTCGTCGGAATCGAGAGCGGCGCCATCCTCACGCACTGTTTTGATTGCAACCGCACCACCGCTCGCCTTCGCCCCTTCCCAGGCTTTTGCCATGCGCGCCAATCTCGTTCGCAGCGATTGGATGAGCGCTCGATTTTCGTCGGTATCTTCCAGCTCGAGGGAGGACGATCGACGCCCGATGTGCTCGAGCACGTGTGCGTCCGAACCTGAAATCACGCAATGATTGTGGCACAGCGAAGCGTCGGGTTTTCGGCCGAATGCCTCGACGGCATCGTAGGGGCCTTCTGGAAGAAACCCGAGCTGACTGTACACGGAGAACTGCGCGCGGTCGACATGAGCCGGGATCACGAGGGCTCCGGCATCAGCCGCCGCTTCGGCAAAGAATCTGAATGATTCCCGCAGTGGATTTCCAAACCATGCCGATGGCATCGAGAGAATGTTGTTTTCAGGGTCGACAACGACCTGGTCGCCGAAGAGCCGCGGATCAGTCGATTGCTCTGGAAGATAGTTCCGCACCCAGTCGCTGAAAGAGAGCGCGGAAAGGGGGTCGGGAAAGAGCACGAGGAGATGGGCTTCTTCGAAAGGACTCAGCTCGAGGCCGAAGAGCGGAATTGGCCCGGCGGGCGCGCTGGCCGTATCGCGAGCGGTATCTTGGTCGGCGCGCCTTCCATCGTCTCCTGCGCGCGCGCACGCGACCGCGAAGGCAGGCGCATTGAGCGCGCTGTTGTGATCGGTTATGGCAAAGAGGTCGATACCGCGCCTTCTGGCGCGCTCGGCCATATTTTCAGGCGAATTCTCGAGCTGCGCGCACGGGCTGAGACATGAATGATTGTGAAAATCGAAGGTCAGCAGCATGCCGAACCCACCTACGAACAGGATTATTTCTGCGCGGCGTCCTTCTCGCGCTGGATCGCCTGCCAGAGCCGTCCGGACACCTCGAATTGACTCAGGTTCGTGCGCACCACACCGATCTTGGCTTCTGCAGCGGCTGTGATCATGTCGTCGATGAGCGGCCTGTTGTTGCAGATGATGATGAGCGAAATGTCGACCACCGTGGCGACCGCGACAGTATTCTTGTGCGCCTGGATAGTGATGAGGACATTAGCGTCCCGTCCATTCGCCAGCACATCGGAGAGCAGGTCAGACGTGTACACGCCTTGGACGTTCGAATTCTCGAAATTTCCCTGCAGCACTTCGGCCTGAATCAGCCCGGGGATCGTTCCCGTCATCATACATGTAACTCCTTATCTTCTGCGGCACCGCGCAATATGTAGCAGCGCGACAGCTTGCAGAATATCAGTCATTCATGTTTCAATAAAGATGGGACGATTTAGGGCTCTGCCCCGTCTGTCTCACCTAACGCACGAGCAACGCTCCTTCATCTTTCACAAGGGGGAACCCCATGATCGAGCTCAATAACATCTCGAAAACCTACGCTAAAAGCGGCACCAAGGCTGTCGACGGCCTCAGTCTCAGGATTCCCGACGGGGTCATCTACGGTTTTCTCGGCCCTAACGGCGCCGGCAAGACAACGACGATTCGCATCTTGACGGGAGCGATCGCCGCGGATACCGGCACGATCTCCATCGACGGCATCGATCTCGGTCAGAACCCTCTCGAGGCCAAGCGTCGCTTCGGTCTCGTTCCCGACACTCCAGACCTCTTTAGTCGACTCAAAGCCTATGAGTACCTCAATTTCATCGCCGATGTATATCGTGTGTCCACTTCCGATCGCGCCTCGATAATTCAGGACCTCGCCGCGCGTTTCGAAATCAGCGATGTCCTCAAGTCGCCCATCGGCAGTATGAGCCGAGGCATGCGTATGAAGCTCAACCTCATCGCGAGCCTCGTACATTCACCGCACAACTGGATTCTCGACGAACCCATCGTCGGACTCGATCCCCACGCTGCGTTCGCGCTCAAAGAACGCATGCGCGAGCACGCCGCGGCGGGGGGCACTGTCTTTTTCTCCACACACGTCATGGAAGTCGCTGAGCGAATCTGCGACGAACTCGCGATCATCAACAAAGGCAAAATCATCTTCACCGGAAACCTCGAAGCACTCCGCGATCTCAGGGAATCCAAAGAGTCCAAAATCGGAGCCGGCACGACCGCGAACGGTGACGAGAGTCTCGAAGCGCTCTTTCTCGACCTTGTGGAAGATGCTGGAGGACAGCCAGCATGAAGCGAAGCCCTTCTTCTCCCTTCGCCGCGCTCCTGCGGATTCATTTCAAGTCGGTGTTCGCAGTCCGCCTGCCGGCTCGAAAGGATCTCTCATCGCCAAAGGTCGTTCTCAAGACATTCGGTTGGATACTCATCGCAATTCTCCTGACGGCAGATCTCGGTTTCGTCTTCGGAATGATGGACGTGGGGATGTATCGCGGCCTCGCGCCGCTCGGAATGCAGTCGTTCATGCTGCTCAACGCCATTGTGACCTCGAGCGTGATCGTGTTTCTGTTCGCCTTCATCACTTCGCTTTCGTTCTTTGCGAATGCGCAGTATGAAGCGCTTTTCCTGACGATGCCCCTCACACCCACACAGCTACTCGCCGCCCGTATGGCGACAGTCTACGCCATCGAGGCGCCATTCGGTTTCTTGATTATGGCGATCGCGGCGGGAGTCTATGGCATTCAGAGTCATTCCGGTATGGGATTTTACCTTCAAATTCTGATCAACGCACTTGCGCTGCCGCTTGTGCCTCTCGCCCTCTCGTACGCGATCATCGTGCCGATCATGACCGCCTCGCGGTGGCTCAGACGAAAGAACACGCTTTTGTACCTCGGCGGTATCGTTGGGCTCGCGCTGGCGCTCGGTTTTAATCTGTACCTGCAGTCCATGCTCGCGCAGATACAGAACCCCGAGTTGCTCCAGAAAATGCTCGCGAGCGGAAAGCTGAATTTCGCGGGCATCGCGAACTGGTGGCCGCCTGCGTGGCTCACAATGCGCGCCCTCGACGGGTCGATCGCGGCGTCGCTCGGGAATGTGCTTCTTGGTCTCGGACTTTCGGCCACCGTTGCACGCGCCTTCGGGAAAACCTACTCAACAACACTCATCAATTTCGGCGAATCGTTCGCCGTAAAGGGAAAAATCGGAGCCGCGCAGGAGAATTCCATTTTCAAAGCAGCGCCCGTTTTCGTTTCGCTCCTGCGACGCGAGATTCGGCTCATGAACCGCGAACCGATGTACTTTCTGAACGGGCCATTCGTGATACTCCTGCTGCCGGTCATTTTCGCCCTTTCGCTCGTCGCGCGCGGCAAGGAAATCGTCGATTCGCTTACCGCGCTTCGCCCCCACTTGGCCGGGAGTCTCGAATACCTCATTCCGGCGGGAGTCGGCATGTTCCTCGCCACATCGACGAGCATCGCCTGCACAGCCTTCTCGCGCGATGCGAAATCCATTTACTTTTTGAAAGCCCTGCCCATCGCGCCTCGCGACCTCGTGGCATCGAAACTGGGCCATGCGCTGATCTTTGCTGCGCTCGGCATTGCGCTCGGTACCCTCGGCGGAGCCATTTTACTCGGCGACAGTCTCGGCGACACGCTGATCGCGCTGCTGCTCGCAATTTTAGGAGCGGGAATGTTCAATATGGGCGCGTTGTTCCTCGACACGCTCTGGCCGAAGCTCAACTGGGAAAATCCGATTTCAGCGCTCAAGCAGAACCCTAATTCGATTATCACAATCCTCAGCGTAATGGCGTTAATTGCAGGCATTATCACGCTTTCTGCAACCGTGCCCTCTTCGAAATACTTTTTTGCTATTTTGTATGGCGGTTTTCGCAGTTGGGTGCGCATTCTTGGGGCTGCTGCTTTTCAGCAAAGGCGTGCGAAACGTAGAGAAGATGGAACCCTAAGCGGCCTGCACGATCGACTACTGTGCTCGCCTTGACCGGGCGCTCTGGGAGCTTACCCACGAAATGCTCACTCGATGCGATACTCCACCCAGCGGACCCTTCCGTGGAGGATGGCATCGCGCACACTCCGCTCCACCGGGCTCAGTGCGGATCGGCCGCTCTTCACCTCGATGAAAACAATCTCGTTCACTACACCTCGGTCCGCACCATCGAACGCGACAAAATCCACCGGTTTGCCGATAAATCGCGCATCCGAAGGGTTCACCGGAAAATCCGGGAGCCAAGGCGCGATCTGCTCCGAAACCTGCCCAGAGAGCGCTGCCCTCGATCGCTCCACCGCGTCTCTCCGCGCAATTTCCATGCGATCGCCTTCACTCAGCTCTGTCTCGAGTCGACCGCGTCGCCGGCCGGCTCGATACGCGAGCGCAATGCCTCCAAGAATGACGATCAATACTGCAACAAAAAACAAATAGAGCCCAAGCTGACCCTGTATACCCACCGCATTCATAACCAAAGCATACGAGCCTTCGACACATAAAAAAAGGCGGCGAATTATTTTCACCCACAAAATTGAAATTGGCCGTATAATAGGTTTTCCAATACATTTGCCCCGGAGAATCACCCATGACCACGCTATCGCAACATCCCTCCCACCTGAAGCATGAACGGCTATTGAACTGGGTCTCGAATATGGAATCTCTTTGCAAACCCGATTTCGTCTACTGGTGCGACGGTTCCGAAGAAGAATACGACACAATTTGTCGTTCTTTAGTTGCTTCCGGCACCTTTATCCCGCTCAATCCTGAAAAGCGGCCCAATTCTTTCCTCGCCCGCTCGGACCCAAGCGATGTCGCCCGCGTCGAAGATCGCACCTTCATCTGCAGCCGGCGCAAGGTCGAGGCGGGCCCCACGAATAACTGGATGGACCCGCAACAGATGAAGACCACGCTGACCGGTCTCTTCGATGGCTGCATGCGCGGAAGAACTATGTACGTCATCCCATTCTCCATGGGACCTATCGGCTCGCCAATGTCGTACATCGGCATCGAGATTACGGACTCCGCCTATGTTGTATCGAATATGCGTATTATGACAAAAATGGGGTCGAAAGTGCTTGAGGCCCTTGGCGATCATGGCGAGTTCGTACCCTGCATGCATTCGGTCGGCATGCCGCTCGAGCCTGGGCAGAAGGATGTCCCTTGGCCTTGCAATCCAACGACAAAATATGTTGTGCATTTCCCCGAAACCCGCGAAATTTGGTCGTATGGATCGGGGTACGGCGGCAACGCTCTTCTCGGAAAAAAGTGCTTCGCTCTCAGGATCGCTTCGGTCATCGCGCGCGATCAGGGCTGGCTCGCGGAACACATGCTCATCCTCGGTATAGAGTCGCCTGAACATGAGAAAACCTATGTGGCCGCCGCATTCCCAAGCGCCTGCGGCAAAACGAACTTTGCGATGCTCATACCCCCCAAAGCATTCGATGGTTGGAAGATCACCACCATAGGCGACGATATCGCGTGGATCCGTCCAGGAAAGGATGGACAGATGCGCGCTATAAACCCGGAATCTGGCTTCTTCGGCGTCGCACCGGGAACCTCCGAAAAGTCCAACCCCAATGCGATGGCCACCATCAGAGCCAACACGATTTTCACGAACTGCGCGCTCACCTCGGATGGCGATGTCTGGTGGGAAGGAATGAGTAAAACTCCTCCACAGGGACTCACCGATTGGCTGGGTAAGCCCTGGGACCCAAACTCCGGCAAGCCCGCCGCGCACCCGAACGCCCGATTTACGGCGCCGATCCTCCAGTGTCCCTCTGTCGACCCCGAAGTAGATAACCCGGAGGGTGTGCCCATAAAAGCCTTCATTTTCGGCGGCCGTAGAAGCACGGTGTATCCACTTGTATACCAATCTTTCAATTGGATTTACGGTGTATATCTCGCGGCGACCCTCGGCTCGGAAACCACCGCTGCATCGACAAGCGCCGTGGGCCATGTCCGCCGTGATCCCTTCGCGATGCTTCCTTTCTGCGGCTACAATATGGCATCATATTTCAACTACTGGTTGCGATTCGGCCGGTCGAACTGCAATCCGCCGCGAATATTCGGCGTAAACTGGTTCAGAAAAGATACCGACGGCAACTTCCTCTGGCCGGGGTTCGGCGAGAACATTCGCGTACTCAAGTGGATCGTGGAGCGCGCGAACAATCACGGCAAAGCGATCGAGAGTCCGATCGGTTGGATGCCGCGCTATGAGGACATGAGCTGGGAGGGCCTCGATTTTTCAAAGGATCGCTTTAACGAGCTCATGTCGGTCGACCGCGATCTCTGGGCCAGCGAGATTCTTTCGCACGAGGAGCTCTTCATGAAGCTCTACGATCGCTTACCGAAGGAGCTCATATTCGTGCGCGAGCTCATGCTTTCGAGCCTGTGGCGTTCGCCGGAGCACTGGGAATTCGCGAGTGTGAATCCAAGCGCGTATGAGGAATGAGATCAATCAATCCTCAACATAATGGGAGGAGGCAAAATGAGAATTTTCTATATTATTCTGCTGATCGTCGTGGCGATAGTCGCAGTCGTTTTCGCAGCACAGAACAGTGCCCCGATCACTGTTGCCTTCTTTGGGCTTACGGCACATGCTTCGATGTCGATTATTCTTGTCATCACCTTGGCGGCCGGTATTTTGATGGGAATGCTCCTGCTACTTCCTTCGATCTGGAGACGTATGCGCGCCCTGTCCGTTCAGAAAAAAAAGACACGCGTCGTCGAACGCCAACTGAAGGAGGTCGCGAGCGGCGCGACACCTGATGCGGTTTCCGGAGCCGATCAGACTTCCACCCAAGCACCCTCAGAGAAAAAATAGAAGGTGAGCCCGCGAAGATCGCGGACTCGCTGATTTTTCGTTTGTCATGCGGCACCTGCACTTAGGTGCAGCACCTGCTTGTCGGAAATGTTCACTCGTTATTTCTTTTCTTTTTCTTCTTTTGTTTTTTCTTCTTTCGGCAATGTCGAAATACCAAAGATAGTGTAGAGCGGGCAGAACGAAATGGCGCTCGTCACAAAAAATACCACTGCGACGATACCAAGAATCCACGCCCACACGCCAGTGATTACGCCCACAAGAATCAAAATGACGAATAGGACCGCAGCCGTGAGTCGAATTGTCTTATCGGTTTTTCCCACGTTCTTTGTCATGTACATTCCTCCATTGAAAGTAATGTGTGAGCCTTGCAATGAGGCCCTAAATATTTATTTTTATAATATACTGAAATTGTTAGGCCCATCAAATGCATATACCAGACAAATCATTTCGCGTTCGATATACTGATAAAATATGCAATTTCTCGTAGCTTCGCCCCAGGATATGCGCGCGCGAGGTTTTCTTCCCGGAACCTTCGATGCTGTAATTGTGACCGGGGATGCGTATGTCGATCACGCATCGTTCGGAGCGGCGGTAATTGGGCGACTCCTTGAGCGGGAGGGGTACAGGGTGGCGATTCTCAGCAGACCTGACCCGGATGATCCTGAGGTGTTTCGAATGTTCGGCGCGCCGAAGCTGGCGTTTCTCGTGACCGCCGGCGCGCTCGATTCGATGGTTTCTTCATATACCGCGAACAAAAAGCCGCGGTCGGAGGATGAATTCGCGCCGGCTTCCGACCGCGCGCTGTGCATGCGCGCCGACGGCAGCATCGGGCCTGGAATTGCCGGTCGTACCAATGCTCGCCCGGATCGCGCCTCCATCGTCTATGCCAATCTGTGCCGGCGCGCCTACAAGGGCGTGCCCGTCATTCTAGGCGGCATCGAGGCCTCGCTGCGCCGGCTCTCGCACTATGACTACTGGTCGGACACGGTGCGGCGCTCCATAATTCTCGACGCCAAGGCCGATCTGCTCATTTATGGCATGGCGGAATGCCAGATACTGGAGACGATGCGCCGCCTTAGCGAGGCTGCCGAAAACGGCGCGGAAGCAAACCTAAGAGGCATTCGGGGTACAGTGTGGGCCATTCACACATCGAAACTGAATGAGGCCTTAGCTGCTGCTCCTCACGCTGCCACAAACGCCAGCGCCGCATGCACCGCGGAGCTTCCCGTAGGCGCCAATGTAGTCGCTGCCACCGAACCCGCCGCGGAGTACCTCCCCTCTTTCGAAGATATCCAGCCCGACAACGAAGAGGGTCGTCGCGCCTTTGCTGAATCTTTTAAAATCCAGTACCGCAACACCGATCCATGGTCCGCAAAGCGTCTCATCGAAAAGTGCGGCGACCGCTGTGTCGTGCAGGAGCCACCCGAATTCCCGCTCCCCCGCGAGGAGCTTGATAAAGTCTATTCTCTTCCGTTTCAACGAGCGTGGCACCCCATGTACGAGCCGTTCGGTGGTATCCCCGCCCTTGCCGAAGTGAAATTTTCACTTGTCTCGTCGCGCGGCTGCTATGGAGGCTGTTCCTTCTGCTCGCTCGCCTTCCACGAGGGTCGCGTCGTAACCTCACGCAGCATCGAATCGGTCGTGGAAGAGGCGAAGAAACTCACTCGCATCCCCGACTTCAAAGGTTACATCCATGATGTCGGCGGTCCCACCGCCAACTTCCGCGGCCCCGCTTGCGCAAAAATGGCACAACGAGGTGCCTGCGTGAACCGCAACTGCCTCGCGCCCCGCCCATGTCCCAGCCTGAAGCCCGACCACCGCGAATATCTCACGCTCCTGCGTCAATTACGCGCGCTGCCGGGTATCAAACGCGTGTTCGTCCGCTCGGGAATCCGCTACGACTACCTCATGCTCGATCCGGACCATCAATTTTTCCGCGACCTCGTGGAACACCACATTTCAGGCCAGCTCAAAGTCGCGCCGGAACATGTCTCCCCTCGCGTCCTCGAACTCATGGGCAAACCTCCCCTCGAAACTTTCGACCGTTTCGCTGAGGAATTTTTTCGCCTCAACCGCGAAATCGGCAAGAAACAGTTCCTCATTCCCTATTTCATCTCGGGGCACCCCGGCGCGACTCTCGCCGACGCCCTCGAGCTCGCTCTCTATCTCAAGAAATTCGGCTTCATCCCTGATCAGGTCCAGGATTTCTACCCTACGCCAGGGACTCTCTCCACCGCCATGTGGCGCAGCGGAATCAACCCTCTCGATGGCACGACGGTCCACATCCCGCGCGGCGCCAGAGAGCGCTCTCTCCAGCGGGCCCTGCTCCAGTTCAACAAACCTGAGAACCGAACCCTCGTGCGCGAAGCGCTCACTGAGCTTGGCCGTACCGACCTAATCGGGCGAGGAAAGGACTGTCTAGTTATGGAACGATGAAGGCTTTGCGCAGGGCCTTTGTACATGTACGGTTATATTTCGCATTCTTTCCACATTTAACGGCTCCGCGCCGCACCGCCACTTAAAAGAATGGCTTTAGAATCGGACCGATTTCGGTTTCGAACATCTTCCGCTGTTTCCACCCCAGCGATTCGAGCCTCGAGGTGTCCATACGGCAGTCGCGGGGGCGCGGTGCGCCACGCGGAGGGTTCGGGTCGGGGCGGATGTGACTCGCGTCGAGGCCGAGTGCGGCCGCCATGATGTTCACCATGTCGTACTTCGTGTAGGAAGGGAAACCCGAAAGCAGAAAGCGCGGAAAGGTACCGAACTTCGAGATCGAAGAGGGATCGCGCGCATACGCGTCCACGATGGCGAGAATCGCGCTCGAGACATCGTCGACATGGAGAGGGTATCGGTTGGCCCAGTCGTCGGTGGACCGAGGTGTTTTGGTCTTGAGTGCGATGGCGACTTCCGTAACAGCAGACTCCTGAAGCGACTCTACTGGGCCGTAGAGGATAGAGATGCGGAGCACCGCGCCGGCGGCGTGTGCGCCGAGCGCCTCTTCCGCCACCAGCTCAGACTCAAGCTTCATCTTTCCGTACTCATTGAGGGGATTCACCGTAGAATCGGGAAAGCACGGCGGGCTGGCGCCGACGAACACGTAGTCGGTCGAAATTAAAAGCAGAAATGCTCCACGCGCTGCACATTGGCGAGCGATAATCTTCGTAGCATCGACATTGATTGCCTGCGCGCGCCGCGAATCCTTATCGACGATGTCAGGACGTCGTTCGGCGGCTAGATGGACAACAACTTCAGGCGCCTCTCGCTTAAAATAGTGCGCGACCTCGACTTCATTGGTCAGATCGAGCCTCTCTAGCGGTGGCTGTGCTCTCGAAAACGCAAGCCCATGAACATTGTGCTCGCGCGAGTCCGCCAGCATTCTCATAAGAGACCGTCCGACAAGCCCCGATGCGCCAGTTACTGTGATTTTCATGGCGCCGATGATAGCACGCCGCACCGTATCCAGAAAGTCCGGCGCCTTGCACAACAGAGGGTTTTTCGCTAGTGTATACAAGTGCGAACGCATTGTGGCAAATTCCTTCCGCACAGCGAATAGCGAGGAGAAAGCGATATGGAAATGAATCTCTGGTCAAGCCGTCAGAGCGAGCAGTGGCACATCAATGTCGGACTCGCGGAAATGCTCAAGGGCGGCGTCATTATGGACGTCACCAACGCGGCACAGGCGAAAATCGCTGAAAAAGCAGGCGCGTGCGCCGTTATGGCGCTTGAGCGCGTTCCCGCCGACATCAGGGCTCAGGGCGGTGTGGCCCGAATGTCGGACCCCAAAATTATCAAAGAAATCCAGGACGCAGTCTCGATTCCCGTTATGGCGAAGTGCCGCATCGGTCACTTCGCGGAGGCGCAGATTCTTGAGGCGCTCGGCGTCGACTTTATCGACGAGTCCGAAGTCCTCACCCCCGCCGATGACCGCTTTCATGTGTTTAAAATGAACTTCAAGGTGCCCTTCGTGTGCGGTTGCCGCGATCTCGGCGAGGCGCTCAGGCGAATTGGCGAAGGCGCCGCGATGATCCGCACCAAAGGCGAGGCCGGCACCGGCGACATCATCGAGGCAGTGCGCCACATGCGCACCGTCCGCGACGGCATCGCGCGTCTCGCGAGTCTTCCCGAAGAAGAGCTCATGACCGTGGCCAAAGAGCTCGGCGCGCCCTTTGAACTCGTGTGGGAAGTAGCCAAAACAGGTAAGCTCCCGGTGCCGAATTTTTCGGCGGGCGGGGTTGCCACCCCAGCTGATGCCGCGCTGATGATGCAGCTCGGGGCCGAATCAGTATTTGTCGGATCGGGTATTTTCAAGTCTGGCAATCCCGAACGACGAGCAAAAGCCATTGTCTCTGCAGTCGTGCACTACAACGACCCAAAGATTCTTGCCGAAATCTCCGAAGACCTCGGAGAACCCATGGTCGGCATCGGACTCGATGAACTCGCCGACAATCAGAAAATCGCAGGGAGAGGCTGGTGAGCGAATCGCGCATCGGGCTTCTCGCGTTTCAAGGAGACTACGAGGCTCACGGCAAGGCGCTCGCGCGCGCGGGCGTCGAGCCTCAACGCATCGTCGAAGTGCGGCATCTCTCTGAGCTCGAATCGGTAGACGCGCTCATAATCCCTGGCGGCGAGAGTACCGTTATCGGTATGCTCCTCGAGCGCTTCGGCATGTTCGAGGCGCTCAAAGCCCGCATCGAGGCGGGCATGCCCGTACTCGCGACCTGCGCCGGTCTCATTCTCATTGCAAAGAACATAGAAGGGAGCACGCAGACACGACTCGGCGTACTCGACGTC
This sequence comes from uncultured Treponema sp., assembly GCA_964466815.1. Lineage (GTDB taxonomy): Bacteria > Spirochaetota > Spirochaetia > Treponematales > Rectinemataceae > Rectinema. The sequence continues at coordinate 18,315 of CAYXOW010000008.1, read as the reverse complement.
TCGATACGCAGAAACGCCTATGGCCGCCAGATCGACAGCTTCCGTGCTCCCGTTCAGACGCGAATCCCTGAAGTCGGTACTATTGAAGGCATTTTCATCCGCGCGCCCAGAATCGTCGCTCTCGGCCCCGGTGTCGAAGCACTCGCGACCTGTAATGGCGATATCGTGATGGTGCGGGACAAAGCCATTGTCGCGGCGACATTTCACCCTGAGCTTCTCAAAGACGCGCCCGTGCACCACTGGTTCGCCTCGCTCATCTAATACCGCTCGTCGACAAGCCCCTGCACCCTACTTACCAATACCTTATCGATCCGCTTTCCATCCATATCGACAACCTCAATGCGAAGCGGCGGATACTCTATCACATCGCCTACCTTAGGAATCGACCCCGCGCAGTGCAAGACAAAACCAGCGACCGTATCAAAATCCTCCGGTGCAATAAGATTGTGCTCCAAGCCCATCTGCGCAGAAAATTCATCTATCGGCATCGAACCATCCACGAGGTAGGATCCATCGCTGCGTCGTAGAATTTCTGGCACCTCATCCTTTTGCTCCTTGGAAAAACTTGCCACCGCTTCGAGGAGATCGCCGATAGTCACCAATCCCGAGATCCCTCCAAATTCATCGATAATGAGACCTGTCGATTTTTTTGCATCGCGGAGTATCTCCAGTGCTTTGAGACCTGAGAATGTTTCAGGAATCACAACCGGAGACTCCATGCATGACTCGACGCCTTTAAAATGCCCTTGTGCGAGGTGTAATAGGGCCCGCTTCACTTCCAGCATGCCTTTGACATGATCGAGATCGTTCTCGCACACCGGTAAAAATGCAAATTCCGAATGTTCAATAATCGAGCGAATATGGTCTTCTCGAGCGTCTTCGGTATAGAGCGCTACAATTTCCGTTCTTGGGGTCATGAAAAGAGTAACCCGCCGATCGTCCAAACTCAGCACCTCTTCCACCATTTCCCGCTCTGCTGGTTCGAACATGCCTGACTTCTCTCCCTGTTCAATAAGAAGCTTCACTTCTTCCGGCGTAATTGCTGTCTCATTGTGCCGAGAAAATCCAAAGAGCTTCATGAGACCGTCTGTCATAGAGGAGAGAATTTTCACAATGGGAAAGAATATGACGCTGAGCGCGTGCATAGGCTGAATCGTCAATCCGACAATGTGCTCAGGATTGTTGAGCGCGATGGATTTTGGCATCAGCTCTCCGACAACTACAGATATCACCGTAATGGCGAGCACAACGACAGCCACAGCGAGCGATGCGGCATACTTCTCAGCAATGTGCCACTGGATGAGATAACGAGCAAGCCACTGCGAAAATGAAGTGCCGCTCACTGTTCCCATGAGGATACCGATCAGAGTGATCGCAATTTGTATTGTCGAAAGATAGCGACTCGGAGACTCTCGAGCCCGAAACGCAAGCCTATAACCCCTTTTGCCTTTATCTGCTTCAGTTTTCAGTTTGATTTTCCGAGAAGAAACGAGTGCCATTTCAGAAAGCGAAAAGAATGCATTGAGAAGTACTAATAGCAGCAGCACGAAAATCTCAATAATCATCGTGCGCCTCTTGTATGTCTTGGTTCACCGTATTCGGGCCGCGCTCAAATTCCCAACTGCAACAACAAAGATCTACTGCATCTTCACCGCTATTTTTCATTTTAAAATGATACCAAATGACAAGGAATACTGTCGAGGGACAAGAAAGACGATTCAAGGCGATGCCATTCTCTCTTCTGATTATTTTCTCTACTTTCGTCCACCTCTTCCATTGCGGTATAGTACAAAAGTGAGAAACGCGGGGCGCTCGATTCGATTCAGAATTCCTATATGCCTCTTCTTCATTTTGTTGACTTCGGCAGCGTTTCCTTCTATGGCTCAATCTGCGGCGTCATCGATCCCTTCGCCCCTACCGTCCTCTCGCTTCTTTGACCAAGCTTTCCCAAAAGACTATCCGCTCCGCAACATCATAGAGCCAATATTTCTGGGCAAAGAGTCTTTTTCGACGAGATTGAGCGCACAGCACGCCGATTCAGGGGGGTCACGGGCGCCTCTCGGACTCGTGCTCTGCGGAGGCTCAGCACGAGCCTACGCGCACATCGGCGTTCTTAGAGCGCTCGAAGCCGCGCATATTTACCCAGACTTCATCGTGGCGAGCTCAATGGGCGCAATCGTCGGTATGCTCTATGCTGAGGGTTTTTCTCCAGACGACATCCAGTTGCTCATTCAAACACTTCCCCTCGAATCTTATTTCAATATTGTCATTCCGACGAACGGAGGCCTCATCAATGTCGCATCGCTGAGAGCGACAATCCGCGCCATAATCGGCGATATCGACATCTCGCACACGCTCATTCCCATTATTGTAACTGCCGAAGATTTAAAGACGCGACAGCAAATATGGATCGCCGAAGGGCCCTTCGACCGCGCAATGACCAGCGCATTCGCCATGCCTGCGATCATCGAACCGCAATCCTTCGATCGATTTTCCTTGATCGATGCGGGTGTCACCACAATAGCTCCAGTCGAGCCCGCGCTCGCATTCAGCGATAGACTGATCATCTCAACCGCTTTTTACGATCGGATAACCAATTTTTCCAGCCCGTTGACCGTTCTGAACCGCGCATTCGACATAGGAAAAACCCGCGCTGGAATGGAACAGATAGAAAAGGCCAATGCCTTAGTGATACGAAATCAAGTCGAAAATCTATCATATATGCAGTTCAGCGACCCTGAACTCATTATCGCAAAAGGAGAAGCGAGCGCTGAAGCTGTTTTAAAAACCATGAGCTCCGAATCGCGATCGCTTCTTGAGAATCGACCGCAGACAGGCTTTTTTGCCAAACGACAATCCATCCATGAAAAGCTGATAGAAAACCTGCAAAGACTTGAAAGCGGTTTTATGCCATCGAGTTCATTTGTGCTGCGCGGCGTACCAGTTTTCAAACCATTTATGACATATACGGCTCCTCTAGGCGAGACGGGCGCTGAACCGCGCGTAGGAGTTTCGTGCGCGATCAATGTTGGGAAAATACGCACTTCTATCGGTTATTTCGCAGCGATCCAGCCGGAATCCGGCAAAGATTGGGCTATCGAAAGCACCTTCGAAGCAAATCCGATAGATGGTCTGAACATAAAAATGACAGGCCGACTCTGGGGAAGCTATGGATCGACTTATATTCTTGAGCACAACCCTAATTACTGGGAATTGTCGGCGAGTGCGCAGAATATCACTTCACGTGGAAACAAAAAAACGGGGTTTAAGCTAGGAGGAGAGACCTTGCTGAAAACGAGCGGCGTACTCGCAGCATGGAACGGCTCAGCGCTTTTTCATATAACTCTCCACCGCAACTATGGTATAGGCGGCCCCCGCGTTTTCCCGTGGTATTCGCTGGATATTGGAGGATTCGCGCAAAATTCGATCTCTGGTCAAATTTCGTTCGGAGTCGAAGAATCGCTCCTTGTGGGCCTCGAATCAATGTGGCTGAGCCCCGGTCTCCGCGCCTTCTCCAAAGTAGCGCTCAATGGGCAAGAGTTTGCCCAAGATGACTATGATGGGTTCCGAAGCGCTACGCCTCGCACAAATGCATTGGCGAGCATGGTTACGAATTTGGAACTCGCATTTGCTCCACAAACCTGGTATCTCGATGTGGCCGAAGCGTTGCTTCTGCGGAAATTTAAACTCGGTCCATTTTTCGACACGCGCTGGAGCAGCGCAGTGAGCCAGAATTTCCATCTAAGCGATTGGGCAGCTGGAGCGACCTTATCTTTCGAGACGAGAGCCTTCGGACTCGCTCCTGCCACCATGAGCATATTCGCCAGCTATTCAGGATCAAGAGTATTTTCTGTGGGTTTCAGAGCCGGCGTGCTTATCGCACCGCAATAACTACAACAGCCGCAATACCGCGAACAATAAAAAAGGCGGTCCGCACACAGCGGATCGCCACATCGTTCACATCTGCATGCCGAAAAGACTACAGTTTCAGTCGAATGCCGATGGTCGCACCGACATCAGAACCGTGGCCACCAAATTCATACACATAGAAGCTGTGCGCATCCAGCGCGAGCTTGTCGCTGAAATAATAGGAAGTTCCACCACCTGACGCGATGCCGATTCCAAATGGTATTATTCCTGCTCCGATGCCGAGACCAATATACCAGTCAAATTTCTGGAGGAATTCCGGCAGCTCTTTATAGGCCTTTAAACCCCAGTGCAGAGTCGCTAAACCAGCTGCGGAAAGTCCGATGCCGCTGCTTCCGGTGAAACCTAAATCCGCAATCGCCATTACGCCCATCGTGAGTGGAAATCCGGGAATATCGAACTTCTGAAGCATAAGTTCAACGCCGCCACTCACCCCAAAACCGCCCCACCAGTACCCAACTCCACCGAGAACCATCATGTCGCCTTTGTTCGCATGCACATCGTTCGAGACCTTCTGCGCAAAGGTACCTGTAACCGCGAGAAGCATCATTGCGAGCGCCACCAGAACCATTTTGGAATTTTTCATCATACCCTCCAATGCCGCGATATTTAATTTTTTAAAAATTACGCGGCGGTATAGTATTTATTATATAGATTTATAATCTGAAATCAATTCTAATTCTGTAATTATTATGATATTATGCTCGACATGCAACGATGCCCATGGTGCGGCGATGATCCAGTATATGTTAGATACCACGATACGGAGTGGGGTTCGCCCGTCCACGATGAGCGCACTCACTTCGAATTTTTGCTGCTCGAAACCCAGCAGGCAGGCCTCTCCTGGCGCACCGTGCTGCACAAGCGCGAGGCGTATCGCCACGCCTTTGCGAACTTCGATCCTGTCAAAGTCGCATCCTATTCGAACGAGGATCTCGAACGCCTCCTCACCAACCCAGGGCTCATCCGCAACAGAAGAAAGCTGGAAGCGGCGATCACAAACGCCAGAGCTTTCTTAAAAATACAAGAGCACCGTGGCTCGTTCGATTCGTGGATATGGCGTTTTACTGAGAATAAACCCATTGTCAACCATTGGAACGCAGTCTCTCAGATACCTGTCAGCACTGACCTTTCCGACACAATAAGTAGAGAGCTCCGAAGCGCGGGGTTTGCATTCGTAGGCTCGGTGACCATGTACGCGCACATGCAAGCTATTGGAATCGTCAACGATCATCTGGTAGATTGTTACCGCCACGCCGAGCTGTCACGTCACCTGTAGGCCACTGTGTGGCATTCCGCCACTACCGTTTTGCCTGCGGTCTCTAAATTGACTATATTAACTGTGAAAGCGATGTATTCGCTTATAATAAAGTTAATAAATGGAGGAACATAATGCTTTCACAAAAAATGGTCGATCGAATTAACCAACAAATTAACCGTGAAATGTCGTCTGCATATCTCTATCTCGCAATGGCTGCAAAAATGAAAGAGCTCGGATATTCGGGCATCGGGAAATGGCTTACCGTGCAATATCACGAAGAAATGTTTCACGCAATGAAATTCGCTTCCTATTTGCACGACCAGAATGCAAATGTCGTATATCGCGCAGTCGAAGTGCCGGAGTTTAAAGAAAAAGAAGTAAAACCGATCTTCCAACATGTGCTCGCCCACGAACAGGGTGTTACGGCGAGCATCAAAGAGATCATGGAGCTCGCTGTCGCCGAGAAAGATTACGCGACACAATCGCTCGCGCAGTGGTACATCAACGAACAAGTCGAAGAAGAGAAAAACGCCTCGGAAATACTTCAGAACATTGATCTCCTTGGCAATTCTGCGCAGGGACTCTTCATGTTGAATATCGAACTTGGCAAGCGCGACGCCGCAGTTCCGCTCGATTTCAATAAAGTGTGACCAACGATCGAACTTGATAGCCTGACACCGCAAACATCAGGCTGACTTTTTCATCGATCTCCTATCCTAAAGCCCGCCCCACTCCGGAGCGGGCTTTTCTCATATTCTCGAGTTCTGTATGCTCTTGGTCATGGAAATTCGCTACACGAGCACGCGGAACGCACATGTTTCGACAGATATCGCCGACGCGATCGTGCGTGGGATGCCGGAGGACGGCGGCCTCTTCGTCCCAACGCGTATTCCTGCTCTGCGCCCCGAGGCGCGATTTGAATCGAACTTGACCTATGCCGATCTCGCCTGGCTTGTCATGTCGCCCTACTTCGATTGGAGCGAGGCGGAACTTCGCCCCCTCATTGAGGCTGCGTACTCGGCCCGTGACGGGAATGCGAATTTCAGTGTGCCTGGAATAGCCCCGCTCATTCCTGCGGGTTCTCTCGAACATGCAAAAAAAGATGCTGGAACTCCTCTCTTTCTTCTCGAACTCTTTCATGGCAAGACTTGTGCTTTTAAAGACATAGCGCTCAGTCTGCTCGGCAATCTGCTCCGCCTAAGTCTCGAAAAGCGGGGC